>DATDAH010000329.1:0-8731 GCA_036525535.1 Acidimicrobiales bacterium | reverse complement strand
TTCGACTTCGTGACCGACGTGGCCGCCGAGCTGCCCCTCATGGCCATCGCCGAGATCCTGGGCGTGCCCGTCGAGGACCGGCACAAGCTCTTCGAGTGGAGCAACAAGCTGGTCGGCAACTCCGACCCCGAGTACGTGGGCAGCGCCGACGACGCCCTGACCGCGGCCACCGAGCTGTACGTGTACTTCAACCAGCTGGGCGAAGAACGGCGGGCCGAGCCGGGCGACGACATCATCTCCAGGCTCATCACCGAAGTCGAGGGCGACGCCCTCGGGCCCCACGAGTTCGAGACCTTCTGCCTGCTGCTCACCGTCGCCGGCAACGAGACGACCCGCAACGCCACGTCGCACGGCATGCACGCCCTGCTCGAACACCCGGACCAGATGCAGCTCCTGCGGGACAAACCCGAGCTGCTGGACCCCGCCATCGAGGAGATCCTGCGCTGGGCCACCCCGGTCATCAACTTCCGGCGCACGGCCACCTGCGCCACCGAGGTCGGTGGGCAGCCCATCGCCGAGGGCGACGCGCTGGTGATGTACTACATGTCGGCCAACCGGGACGAGACGGTGTTCGAGGATCCGTTCACCTTCGACATCACCCGCGACCCCAACGACCACATCGCCTTCGGCGGCGGCGGCGCCCACCACTGCCTCGGGGCCAACCTGGCCCGGCTCGAGCTGCACATCATCTTCAAGGAGCTGCTGGCCTCGACCCGGTCCATCACCCAGGCCGGCGACGTCGCCCGCCTCCGCTCCAACTTCATCAACGGCATCAAGCACATGCCCGTCGAGGTCGAGCTCGCCTGAGCGCCTCCCTCCAGACGGCTCGGCTGCAGCTCACGCCGCTGGCCGTCGAGGACGCGGAGGACCTGCTGGCCGTGTACGTCGACGAGCGGATGTACGAGTTCACCGGCGGTTCGGTGCCGACCCTCGACCGACTTCGGGACCGGCTCCGCCGCCAGACCGAGGCGACGCCCGAGGGGACGGACTGGCTGAACTGGGTCGTCCGCCACGACGGGGTGACGATCGGTGTCGTGCAGGCCACGGTGAAGGGCTCGGGGGCCGTGGCCGAGGTGGCGTGGGAGATCGGCGTGCCCTGGCAGGGGCACGGCTACGCCTCCGAAGCCGCCGGGGCCGTGGTCGATTGGCTGACCGCCGAGGGTGTGCCCGCCATCCGAGCCCACATCCACCCCGACCACACCGCATCCGCCCGAGTCGCCCGCGCCGCCGGGCTCGAACCGACCGACGAGTGGATCGGTGGCGAGGTCATGTGGGCGATGCCGGGCTCGTCGCCGGGGCAAGCGAAGCAATGACAGGACGCGAACCGGCCCCCGGCCCCCCGTCGCTGCGGGGGCCGGGGGCCGGAAGGCCGAGGATCAGGCGGTGGCGTGCGCCGTGGCGTGCTTGCTCATCTTGCGCAGGTGCAGGGCCCCCAGGAGGACCAGCACGCCCATGACCAGCGCCCCGACAAAGGCGGCGATGGCGGCGATGCCGGCGATCTGGCCGACGGTGTACCAGGCGAAGGTGCTGAGCAGGGCGCCCCGGAGGACCTCGCCCCGGAACATGCTGTCCCGCTGGGCGACGATGCCGTTGTACTCCTCACGCAGGGCGGCGACCTCGTTGTCCGGCGCGTCGTTGGCGATCGCCTCGTCCAGCGCAGCCTCAGCGGCGAACTGGGGACCACCGAGCTCGGCGTAGGTCTGGCCCTGGCCGATGCCCTCGACGTGGCCGGCGATGTAGCTGGCGTAGGCCTCGGCCTCGGTGCCGGAGTCGACCACCTCGTCGGCGTACTTCACGAGGTCCGTGCGACCCTCTTCCTCCAGCCCTGCGGCGTCGGGGAAGGTGATCGCCTGGGCGGTGAGCTCGTCATGGACGTAGTCCCGGGCGAAGGTGCTGCCCCAGGTGAGCAGGATGCCGGCGGCCAGCAGGACGACGGCGACGGCGCCGCCCGACCACACCAACAGGTGGTCGATGCGTCGGCGCGTGATCGGGATCGGTGTGTCGAGCTCCAGAACGGTCTCCGGCGTCTCGACCTTCTCTACGACGGCTGCGGTCATGATTCTCCCTTGTAGGACCCTCGTGTGGATCCTCTGAGGTCGAACGTACGGGCGCCGGCTGTCGGCGTCTGGGGCCAGAGGTCCGGTCTTGGGGGGCCGAAGGTCCCGTCACCTCTCAGTAGGGGGCAAGGCCCCCGTCGACCACCAGGACCTGGCCGGTCATGTAGCTGCTGGCGTCGCTGACCAGGAAGAGGACCGGGCCGACCATCTCGTCGGCGGTCGCGATACGGCCCATCTTGGAGGCTGTGGCCATGCGCTCCTGGGTCTCGGGGCTGTTGTTGCGGACCATGTCGGTGTCGACGCTGCCCGGGGCCAGGGCGTTGACCCGGATGCCCAACGCCGCGAACTCGGTGGCCATGTAACGGGTCATCGACAGGAGGCCGCCCTTCCCCGCGGCGTACATGGACGTGTAGGCCCCGAAGAGGAAAGCCCCGACGCTGATGACGTTGACCACGGCGCCGTGGGCGCTGTCCTTCAGGTGCGGGAGCGCCTCTTGGACCAGGAAGGTCGGTCCTCGCAGGTTCACCGCCAAGGACTTGTCCCAAGCCTCGGGCGTGAGCATCCCCAGCGGTTGGGCCACGGCGTTGGCCGCGTTGTTGACCACGATGTCGACCCCACCGAAGCGGTCGACCGTGGCGCCGACCAGGGCGGACAGGTCATCCAGCTCGCCCAGGTGCGTGGGAACGCCGAGGGCCTCGGCCCCGGTGGCCTCCAAGGCGGCCTGGGTCTCGGCGCAGGCGTCCGCCTTCCGGCTGGCCACGACCACCTTCGCCCCGGAGGCGGCGAGGCCCTCGGCCACGGCCCGCCCGATCCCCCGGGTCCCTCCGGTGACGATCGCCACCCGGCCCGAGAGATCGAACAACGTCTGGGGGTCCACGGCCATGGCCCGAACCTACGCTGCGTCCGTGCCTCCCTCGTCACCGACGCCGCTCACACTGGACGGGCCCGCCACGGTGCTGGCCGGGCGGTTCGCTCCGGAGGAGCACAAGACCTACCGGGTGCTACCGGTCGTGGTCCCGGCGGGGACGCAGCGCCTCGAGGTCGGCTACCGGTGGGCGCCGGAGCACGAAACAGTGCTCGACCTCGGGCTGTGGGACACCGCCGGCTACCGGGCCGCTGATGGCTTCCGCGGCTGGTCGGGGAGTCGGGCCGGGCGACAGCATCAGGGTGAGGGGCCGATCTGGATGGAACCGGGGGCGGCCGCCCGGTGTTACCGGGCCGGGCCGCTCGAGCCCGGCGTCTGGTGGATCGAGCTGGGGGCGGGTGAGGTCGGTGCCGACGGCTCGACCTACACCGTCACCGTGGCCGCCTGGTCGACGGCCACTGGTGGCACTGGTCCGGCCCCCGATCCCGTCGACGCCGGCCACGTGGCCCGGGCCGAGCCCGGCTGGTACCACGCCGACCTGCACCAGCACGGACGGCACTCGCACCCCCGGGCGCCGGAGTGGGACGAGTTCGTCGCCCGCTCCCGGGCCGCGGGTCTGGACCTGCTCCCCGTCGTGGACTACGTCACGCCGTGGCACTGGGACGAGCTGGGCGCCGTGCAGCGGGCCAACCCGGATCTGCTGGTGTGGCCCGGCCGGGAGGTCATCACCTACTTCGGCCACGCCGTCGTCCTGGGCGAGACCCCGGGCCTGGTCGAGTATCGCCACGGGTTCGAGGACGTCGACCTGGGGACCATCCAGCGGGCCGCCGTCGACGCCGGCGCCCTCTTTCAGGTGGCCCATCCCACGACGTATCCCGAGGCCCTCTTCGGCAGCCACTGCCGGGGATGCGAGTTCACCCTGGACGACGCCATCGACTGGGACCTGGTCACCAGCATCGAGGTCCTGACCGGACCGATCCTGCTCGGCGAGCCGCCGGACTACCCGAACCCGTTCGTGCCCACGGCCCTCGAGCGCTGGCGGGCCCTGCTCGCCGCGGGCCACCGCCTGACCGCGGTCTGCGGCTCCGACGACAAGCTGGGCGACGAGTTCGGCTCGTCGGCCACGGCGCTGTGGTGCCCGGAGCTCTCCCGGGCCGGGGTGATCGAGGCGCTACGGGCCGGGCACGCCTACGTGCGCACCCACGGGGCCCGGGCCAGTCCTGCCCTCGAGGTCCGCGCGGGTGAGGCGATGATGGGCGACACGGTCATCGGCCCGACCGAGCTCGAGGTCACCGTGGTCAACGGGCAGGGTCAGGAGCTGGCCCTGCTGAGGGACGGTGTCGTGGTCCACACCGAGGAGCTGGCCCGGGAGGAGGCGACCTGGCGCACCGAGATCGCCCCGGACCCGGCCAGCGGTCCCCTGGGCACCGCGTGGGAGGTCCAGACGATCGACGCCCACACCCCCACCACCGTCGCCAACCCCGTCTTCACGCGAACGGGCGCCTGATTTCGGGGCCAGAGGCCCGAAATCAGGCGCCAGCAGCGCCGGTCAGGTTCGGCTAGGCGTTGACGGGCTCCGGCTCGGGCTCGGGCTCGGCGGGAGCGAGATCCAGGTCGTCGGTCATCCCGGCGCCGCCCCGCTTGGAGAAGGCGATGGCCCCGAGCAGGACGACGAGCGAGACGCCGGCCACGGTGAAGCGGACGGCGTCGTCGTCCTGGGTGTTGATGATGGCCGGCAGCAGGAGCAGCGAGACCAGGTTCATCACCTTGATCAGCGGGTTCAGCGCCGGACCGGCGGTGTCCTTGAACGGGTCACCGACGGTGTCACCGATGACGGCGGCCTTGTGGGCCTCCGAGCCCTTGCCGCCCTCGGCGCCGTCTTCGATGTACTTCTTGGCGTTGTCCCAGGCCCCACCCGCGTTGTTCTGGTAGTTCGCCATGAGCTGGCCGGTCAGGATGACCGCGGCCAGGAAGGCGCCCAAGGCGTAGAAGTTCACACCGAAGCCGATGATCACCGGCGTCAGCACGGCGAGCAGGGCCGGGGTGGCCAGCTCCCGCAGTGAAGCGGTCGTGCAGATGTCGATGACCGGGCCGTAGTCGGGGCGCTTCTCGCCGCTCATGATCTTGCCGTCGGCGAACTGCCGGCGGACCTCCTGGACCACGACGGCGGCGGTGCGGCCGACGGCGCGGATGGCCAGCGAGCTGAACATGAAGGCGATGGAGCCACCGATGAGGAGGCCGATGAACGTCTTCGGGTCGGCCACGTTGATCGGGATGGCCTCGAAGAGGTTCTGGCCCGGCCCCACGAGGTCGGGCAGCTCGTCGGCCACCGTCTCGATGTAGCTGGCGAACAGGGCCACGGCGGCGATGACGGCCGAGCCGATGGCGAAGCCCTTGGTGACCGCCTTGGTGGTGTTCCCCACGGCGTCGAGGCTGACCATGATCCGCTCGGCCTCACCCGAGAACTCGCCGGACATCTCGGCGATGCCGGCGGCGTTGTCGGCCACCGGACCGAACGTGTCCTCGGACACGACCACGCCGGTGGTGGCCAGCATGCCCATCCCGGCCAGAGCGACCAGGTAGAAGACGAACTGGATGTTCCCGCCACCGAGGCCGATGACGGCCCCGAGGGCGACGGCGATGGCCACGATGGCCCACACCGAGGACTCGAGGCCGGAGCTGATGCCGGAGAGCACGGTGGTGGCGGGGCCCGTGCGGGCCGCCTCGGCGATGTCCCGGACCGGCGTGTGCTCGGTCGACGTGAAGTACTCGGTGAGGCGGCTGACGACCTGGGCGAGTATGAGCCCGATCACGACCGCACCGAGCATGCGCCAGCCCGGGTTGCTCACGTAGCCGGCCGCGCTGGGGTCACCGGGATCGTTGCCGACGTAGACGAGGGCGACGATGCCGGTGCCGATGATCGTCAGGATCGTGGCGGTCAGGAAGCCCCGGTTGATGGGGGCCATCGCCGACTTGTCCTTCTCGGTGGCCCGGACGGAGAAGACGCCGGCGATGGAAGCCAGCACGCCGATGGCGCGAGCGGCCACCGGGAAGATCATGCCGACGACGGGGTTGAGCTCGCCGATCGACTCGAAGGCGGCGACGCCGAGGATGATCGAGGCCACCAGGGTGACCTCGTAGCTCTCGAAGAGGTCCGAAGCCATGCCGGCGCAGTCGCCCACGTTGTCCCCGACGTTGTCGGCGATGGTGGCCGGGTTGCGGGGGTCGTCCTCGGGGATACCCGCCTCGACCTTGCCGACCAGGTCGGCGCCCACGTCGGCGGCCTTGGTGAAGATGCCACCGCCGACGCGCAGGAAGAGGGCGAGGAGCGAGCCACCGAAGCCGAAGCCGATCAGGATGGCCGAGCTGGTGTTCTGGAAGATCATGATGATCACCGTGGCGCCGAGCAGGCCCAGGCCGACGGTGAACATGCCGGCCACGCCGCCGGTGCGGAAGGCCACCTCGAGGGCTTCGGGCATGGACCCGGAGCGGGCGGCGGCGGCGGTGCGCACGTTGCCCCGGACGGCCAGGCTCATCCCGATGAAGCCGGTGAGGCCGGACAGGAAGCAGCCGGCGAGGAAGGCCAGGGTCCGGAAGAGGCCGGACTCGAACTGGCTGAGCCCGCTGACGTAGCCCAGGGCGTCGGTCGGCTTCACCACCTCGGTCGAGGTGACGAACACGATGATCGCCAGCGGGATCACGATGATCGCGATCGTCTTGAACTGGCGCTTCAGGTAGGCCATCGCGCCTTCCTGGATCGCCGCCGCGATCTCCCGCATCTTGTCGGTACCCGTGTCGGCGGCGTTGACCGCACGCACCAGGTAGAAGCCGACGGCGAGGGCGATGAGTGCGGTGACGGCGGAGAAGATCAGCCAGAACCACTCACCTCCGCCGAGCTCGAAGGATTGATAGCCGCCTTCAGCGGCCAAAAGGGCAGACATCGTCGTCGAAGTCCTTTCGGAGCGGGCCGGGTCCCTCCCGGCCCACAGGGTCCGAAACGGTAGTCGGGGGCCTCCACCGCGACAGAATCGGCCCGCCCGGCCGATGGGAACCGGTCATGGCTCGAGCGACCCGACGTGGCCTCATTGACCACATCAGCCCCACCAGCAACCGTCCACCACGCTCCGTTGCGCCACGCGCCCGGCTTGACACGGAGGGTGTCGAGGGCTTTCCTATTACGGTTCAGTTACAACTTGGCCGAAAGACCCACCCGTTGCCTTCACTGTCCGTCCGATCTCTGACCCGCGGCGTCCTCGCCGTTGTCGCCGCGACGACGATGGTCGTCGTCCCGGTTCTGGTCCAGGCCGAGGAGTCCGACGACCCCCGAGCCGAGCGGGACCGGGTTCGCGAGCAGGCCGCGGACGTGGCCGCTCAGCTCGACGGGCTCCAGGCCGACGCCCAGGAGGTCGGTGACGCCCTCCGCGCCCTGGCCGACAACGTGCAGAGCAAGCGGGCCCAGTTCCAGGACGCTCAACGGGCCGCGGCCACGGCCCTGGCCGAGGCCCGGGCCGCCCGCGCGGAGGAGCAGCGCCTCCAGGACCAGATCGCCGACCTCGAGGACCAGGTCGCCCAGATCGCCGTCGAGGCCTACATCCGCCCGCCCGAGAGCAACGACGCCGCCGTCTACGAGACCTCCGACATCAACGACACCACGCTGCGGGCCGCGCTGTTGGGCACCCAGTCCAACCGCCAGGAGGACGTGATCGACCAGCTCCGCGCCGCGGAGGACGACCTCTCCGCCCAGCGCGTGGCCGCCGAGGCCGCGGCCCAGGAAGCCCGCGCCCTCCGCGGCCAGACCCGGACCCAGCTCCTCGAGCTGCGAGCGGCCCAGAACCAGCAGCGGGAGCTGGCCCGTCAGGTCGATGAGCGCATCAACCAGGCCGCCGGCGAAGCCGCCGCCCTCGCCGAGCGCGACGAGGAGCTGTCGGACCAGATCGCCGAGGAGGCCGCCCAGTTCGCCTCCTTCATCCAGGGCTTGAACCTCGGCCCGGTCGGCCCGTCGTACCAGAGCGGTCCCGTCTCGGTCGCCGATGCCGGCAACGGCATCATCGTGAACGTGGCGATCGTGGACCAGGTCCACAACATGATCGTGGCCGCGGCCAACGACGGGGTGACCCTGACCGGCGGTGGCTACCGGGATTCGGCTCAGCAGATCGCCCTGCGTCGGGCCCACTGTGGCTCCAGCGACTACGCCATCTACCAGGCACCATCGTCGTCGTGCTCGCCGCCGACGGCCATCCCCGGCACGTCGATGCACGAGCAGGGCCTGGCCATCGACTTCGACAACTGCTCCTACGGCACGTCGGTCTACAACTGGCTGTCCGGCCACGCTGCGGGCTACGGGCTCTACAACCTGCCGTCGGAGTCCTGGCACTGGTCCACCACCGGGGGCTAGCCGTCGGCCGGTGACCCGATCCACACTGGGCCGGTGGACCTCACCGCGGCGACCGAAACCGTCGACGGGATCTGGGAGGACAGCGCTCTCGCCGCGCTGACCGACTACATCCGCATCCCGGCCAAGTCACCGGCCTACGACGCCGACTGGGTCGCCCACGGCCATCTCGCGGAGGCCGTCGAACTGGTCGCCGCGTGGTGTCGGAGCCGAGACCTTCCTGGCGCCACCGTCGAGATCCGAGAGCTGCCCGGGCGCACGCCGGTCGTTTTGGTCGTGGTCCCCGCCCACGGGGACGGTGACCCCGACGACACCGTGCTCCTCTACGGCCACCTGGACAAGCAGCCGGAGTTCACCGGCTGGCGGGAGGGGCTCGGTCCGTGGACACCGGTTCTGGACGGCGATCTCCTCTACGGC
>DATDAH010000328.1:0-14191 GCA_036525535.1 Acidimicrobiales bacterium | reverse complement strand
GGTCATCGACCGCCGCCCGTCGAAGAGCCGACCCGGCGCCGGCATCGTCACCTTCCGCAACACCCTCTCGAACCAGCACGGTGCAGCGGTGTTCTCCTACGAGAACGCCGCCCTCATCCGCTTCCGCGACACCTAGGACAGGGCCGCCCGGCTCGGGGTCGTCGGAGAGCCGGCCTGGCTCCGTGCTCGGGTCCTCGACGTGACCGGCGTCGATCTCGCCGCACCGTCGGACGACCCGCCTCCTTCGGTTTGAACTGCCGCTCAGGCGCACTCGTGTCTCATGTCTTCGGAGCGGCCGAGCTACCGGGCCGGCTCGACGCCCGCCGCGAGGCTCAGTGGTGTCTGGCTGACGACGTCTGATGGTCGCGGTACGGTGTGCACGCTTTCCCGGACCCCGAAAGCCCGTTGTGAGAGTGACACATCGAGGGAAGGGTCGGGATGAGCGTCCAGCCCGAAGTCGAGGTTCTCGTCGTTGTGACGACAGAACAGATCGACCGTCACACGGTCGCCGGTTTCACGGCAGAGCTCGCGGAAGGGCTCCGCTGCTGCGCAGCGATGTCGGAGCCGTCACCTGATCTGGTGGTCGACTTGAGACACGTGACTTTCCTGGACTCGACCGGCATCCGTGAGCTGATCGTCGCGGAGGAAGCGATCTCCCGTCGTGGTGGGCGCTTGGTGGTGTGTGGCGCCCACGGCGATGTCCTGCGCTGTATCGAGATCACGGGGATCCTGGAACGCTTCGGGGGCGCCTCAGCCAACGGTACGCCGTAACCGGCGCCGGTTCGCTGAGCAGCTGGAAGTCGTCGACCGTCGCGCGAAACCCGGTCCTGCACTAGCACGAGCACGGACTCGGTGGTACTAGTTGTCCCACGCATCACCCGGTCGTCCTGGGTGGGCGTACGGCGCAGGCGGAACGACGACAACGCATTGGAGCGAGAAGCATGACGGCGGACAGGGACAGCGGGCTGCGGGCGCGAGGGCCCGTGAGAATTCTGATCGGGGTCGTCCTGGGGTCGATCCTGGTCACCTCGGTCGTGGTCGGGGGCGGCACCGCGCAGGCGTTGACCAGCACGACCCATCCTCAACTCAGCCTCAACCACCTGATCCAGACTTCGCCGTTCCCTGCTCCGAACCGGATGTTCGACAACGAGGGCAGTGCCTATGTCGCCGACGACGACGCGTTGTGGATGGCTGACGACCAAGCCGACGCGCTGTTCGAGGTCGACCGCACGACCGGGGCGCTGCGGCGAAAGATCCCGCAGTCGGCGTTCATCAACGCGCTGCCGGTCGGTGGCGGCGACATCGCCGGCGAGACGCGCAACGATGACCTCGAGGCACTCGCCTACGACGCGGACGACGACGTGCTCTACGCCTTCTCCGGCAGCACACCCATCGCGACCGCGAACCCGACCGTCTACCGCCTGACCCGGGACGGCAACGAGCAGTTCCAGGTCGAGTCCTGGCAGGCGGTGGCCTCGGAGTCGGCCGGTGCGGGGTGGCGCGCCGCGGACGGCCTCACCTACGTCGCCAACAACTCGGCCATCCGGACCTACGACTGGGCCACCAACACGTTCGGGACCCCGTCCTCGATCCCCGAGCTCACCAACATCGTCGGGATCGACTTCGACGACGAGACCGGTGATCTGCTCGCGGTCAACAACGTGGAACGCCTCTACCGGGCGTCGATGACCACCCTGACTCTCCGCCCGGGATGGACCGGTATCAGCCTCACCGGTCTGGGCCTTCTGGACACCCGTGCGGTGGAGGTGATCGGTGAGCAGGTGCTCGTCACCGACGGCCAGGACCCCCCCGTACGGCCGGCAGCGGCTCCGGAGTCCCACGCAGTCTTCGTGATCGACGTCGCGGCGGACACGACGGATCCGACGGTGGCGGTGGTGACGCCGTCTGGGGGGGCGGTCTATGCCCGGAATCGGGTGGTGAACGCCGAGTTCTCGTGTGCGGATGAGGCGGGCGGTTCGGGTCTGGCGTCCTGTGTGGGCACGGTGGCCCACGGGGCGCCCATCGACACCGCGACGGTGGGGGACCACCCCTTCACCGTGACCGGGACCGACAACGAGGGCAACGAGACGGTGGTGTCCCGGACCTACACGGTGGCCAACGGCCGGCCCGATGCCCGGATCCGGCGGGGGACCGGCCCGGTGGTGGGCAACAACGTCTACAACGGCACCGGTCTGGATCAGACCCGCACCGGTGCGGCCGGGCGGGCCCAGAGCGTCACCTACCCCGTGTCGGTGCAGAACGACGCCCTGTTCGCCGAACAGCTCCGGGTGCAGGGCCAGGGCTCCACCACGCGGTTCACGGTCCAGTACCGCGATCCGGCCAATGTCAACATCACCGCTCAGGTGCTGGCCGGCAGCTACCGGACCCCGGTCCTGGCCGCCGGGGCCATCTACACCATCCGGGCGGTGGTGACCCCCAAGGCCGCCGCGCCGGCCAATGCCTCGGTGGCCCGCACCGTCACCGCGACCTCCAACACCCACCCTGCGGTCAAGGACACGGTCAAGTTCGTCACCACCCGGACCTGACCGGACTCGGCCCGGACCAGATGTCCTGCCGGGCCCCAGGCGGCGACCGCATCGGTCGCCGCCTGGGACCCGTGGGTACAGTCTGGCTCAACACGGAGAGCGGCACAAGCGGCCACAAGCGGTGAGGATTCCGGATCAGGCCCCGTCGGCGGCGAGGAAGGTGTCGATCTCCGCCAGCAGCACCGCCCAGGCCGGCTCGTCGGCTCGCAGGAGGTGGTTGGCGCTGTCGAGGGGGACCACCCGACTGCCCGGGATCAGGGTCCCGAGCTCCAAGGCTGCCTCGAACGGGGCCCGCAGGTCTCCCCGGGCGTGCAGGATGAGCGTCGGCAGGTCCAGCCGCCGGGCGACGTCGACGACATCGACATTGGACCACGTCTCGATCATGCGGGCGGCGTTCTCGGCCGAGGTGGTGCGGCGGAGCAGCTCGGCGAAGGCCTCCCACAGCTCCGCGGGGGCGTCGGGGATGAACGATGACGTGAAGAAGCGTCTGAAGGTCGGGTCGTCGCGGCCCCAGCCGAGGCGGGCCAGCTCGATCTGCACCTCCGCCTCCCTCCGCTCCTCGTCGGACCGGGCCCGCCGCACGCGACCCTGCGCGTAGCTGCCCACGAGGATCAGGTGGCTCACCCGCTCCGGGTGCCGGTCGATGTAGGTCATGGCGACCGGGCCGCCCTGGGACAGTCCGAGCAACGGGAACCGCTCGAGGTCGAGGGCATCGACGACCGTCTCCAGGTCGTGGACGAACGACTCCAGCGACCACTCCTCGACGTCGTGATCCGAGAGCCCGCACCCCCGCTCGTCGTAGCGCACCAGGGTCCGCCCCTGGGCCAGGCCCTCGAGCCAGTGACGCCAGACGGGGCTATGCCAGTCGTAGTCGAGGTGGGTGATCCAGTGGGCGGCGCGCACGAGCGGTGGCCCTTCGCCGATCGTGGCGTAGGCGAGCCGATGTCCGTCCTCGGTGGTGCAGAACCGGATCTCCTGGTCCAGCGACGGGGCGGCGGGCAGCGACGAGAGGGCCCGCTCGCTGACCTCCTCGCTCACCTCGGCGATGAGCTGATAGCCCCGGCCGTGGGCGGTGCGGATCACCCGTTGGGCGGAGCCGGTGTCGCCCACGGCTTGGCGAGCGGCCTTGATCCGGCTCGTGAGCGCCGACTCGCTGACATACCGGTCGCCCCACACGTCGTCGAGCAGCTCGGTCTTCAGCACCACTCGGTGGCGGCGCTCGAGCAGCACCGTGAGGACGGCGAAGACCTGCGGCTCGACGTGAACGAGCTCGCCATCACGGCGGAGCTCGTAACGCTCTGTGTCGAGCACCACGTCGCCGAACGCGTACCGCATCGTCCGCGATGCTGCCACGAGCCACCCGAGAACGAAGGCCCGACTCGATCCTCCTCAGAGGGTCGCCGGTGACCTCGGGGTCAAGAGGCCGGCGATGAGGAGGATCACCATGGCGATCATCGCGGCGGTGCCGACGAAGCTGTGGGCCAGGAGACTGGCGCTGCTGATCTCGTCGTCGGACAGGTCCCAGCCGTAGGTCACCACGCTGACGGCGAAGACCGAGGCGCTGACACCGGCGAGCAGGAGGCGACGTCGACGGACATCGGTGTCCGGAGTGCGAATGGCCCGGGCCAGGGCGGCCCGCTGGCTGACGGCCAGGACCACGGCCGCGCCCAGAAGTATCACCAGGGGATAGAGGCCGGTCAGCACGCCCATTGCGCCGCCCACCGCGAGGGCGGCGATGGCGACGTACAGGGTGGTCGTGGCCTTCGTCTCGCTCATCAGGTGCTCCAGTCGGTAGCGGGGGACGGTGACGATCAGGTCGAGGGCGGTGAGGCCCCGGGCGGCGGTAGGACCGCGATCGGCGACGAGGTCGGCATGGAGCTGGACCAGGTCGTCGGCGAACTCCTCCCGGAAGGAGCGCGGATAGAGGACGAGGAGGCCCCGATAGACGGGGTGAGGGCCACGCACCTCACGCCGTCCCGGGGGTGAGGTTGGTTCGGGTGATGCCCACCAGGCTCGCCAGCCGCTCGGCTTCCCCGGCGCAGACCCGGCGACCGAGGCGGGTCAGGCGGTAGTACCGCCGGCGCTGGTCGTCGTCCGCCGATGGCGCGCCGGCCACCTCTTCGGCCAACCCCTCGTCGACCAGCTTCCTGAGGGTCCCGTACAACGTGGCGGGTCCCATCCGCACGATGCCGTTCGAGGACTCTTCGACCGCCTGCATGACGGCGTAGCCGTGGCGGTCGCCCGCGGTGAGTGCGACCAGGACGTGGAACTGGGCTTGGGGGAGCGGAAGGAACTCGTTCGGATCGGCGTCGCTCACGCCCCAACTATATCGACTTTCGATATATTGTCAACCGATAGAGTCTGAACGACAACTCGTGAGCGGCCTTTCGCCGCGGGTCATGCCGGAGCAATCCCCCGCTGCAGGAAGTGCGCGTACGCAGCGCGTCCTGCGCCTGACATGTGGAGACCGTCGCCGAGGAACCAGCCGGGATGGGTCCGGGCGACGGCGTTCCAGTCGAGCACGGTGCCTACGACGCGGTCGCGTACGAGGGCGTTCCATGTGCGGGCGTGCTGGGCCCAGTTCCTGCCGTAGAAGGGGCTCACGCCGCGGACCTTGACCGTGGTCCACGCGACACAGTCGACGCCGGCGAGGATCTCGTCGACCTGATCGAGGTCGTGGAGCATCTGGAGCCGGCTCCGGTGCTGGCCGACGTCGTTCGACCCGAGGGCGACGACCAGGCACGCCGGCGACGAGGCCCGCGCCAGCGCAATCGTCTCCATCGACTCGAACAGCGCCCTCCCGTTGCGCGCCCTCACCCGCCAGTCGGCGGGGAGGAGATCCTGTGCGGCACGGGTCAAGCTGTCGCCGACGATCTCGACCCGATCGGGGACGTCGGCGGCCGCGGCCGCCGGTCGGACGGTGACGACGGCCAGGACCGCCAGCAGCAGGGCGACCGGCCTCGATCGGGGAACGACCATGGTCCTGACCGTGAGCCGGACCGGTGGTGGGACGGTGGTGGCGTGGTGGTGACCCGATCAGGGGGGGCGATCTAGGGTGCGCGGGTGAAGGTCGGCCTGCTGGGTCCATTGGAGGTCGCAGGGCCGGAGGGCCGGGTGCGGATCGGCGGGGCCAAGGAGCGAATGGTGCTGGCCCTGCTCGCGTTGCAGGCCGGAGAGGTGGTCTCGCGCGACGCCCTGGTGGATGCCCTGTGGGGCGACGATCCACCCGCGACCGCGGTGAAGACGTTGCAGGGCCATGTGGCGCGGGTGCGGCGAGCACTCGAGGCCGCGGGGATGACCGACCGGCTGGTGACGCGAACGCCGGGCTACCTGCTCAGTGTCGTCCCCGAGTCCATCGACGTGACGGGGTTCGAGCGGCACGCAACGGCGGGGCGCAATGCGCTCGCCGAGGGGGACGCGTCCAGCGCGGAGGCGGAGCTGCGCGAGGCGCTCGGGCTCTGGCGGGGCGACGCGTTGGCAGATTGTCGAAGCGGAGGGTGGGCCGCGGCGCAGGCGTTGCGCCTCGACGAGCTGCGCCTTTCGACCGTCGAGGATCGGATCGACGCGGACCTGATGCTCGGCCAGCACGCCGTGCTTGCCGGCGAACTCGAGTCCTTGCTGGCGCGGCACCCGTTGCGGGAGCGGTTCTGGGCCGCGTTGATGATCGCCCTGTACCGGTCGGGCCGCCAGGCGGAGGCGGTGCGCGCGTATCAGCGGGCGCGTGACGTGCTCGTCGGGGAGCTGGGGCTGGAGCCGGGTGCCGAGCTTCGTCGGCTCGAAATCGCCGTGCTCGCCGGCGACTCCGTGTTGGATCTGACCGACGCCATCCAGCCCACAACGCAAGCTGACCTGGCCATTCCGCTCTCGGGACGAATCGGGGCGACATCCTCGGCGGTGTTCGTGGGGCGAGCGCCCGAGCGTGCGGGCCTGAACGGGTCGTTGCTGGCCGTGGCAGAGGGTCAACGACGGGTGGCGTTGGTCTCGGGCGAGCCGGGGATCGGCAAGACGTCGCTGTGCGCCGCCGTCGCACGGGAGGCGTTCGGCAACGGCGCGGTCGTGTTGTACGGGCGCTGCGACGAAGATCTCGGGATCCCGTTTCAGCCGTGGGCCGAGGCGCTCGCCCATCTTGTGGCTCATGCCCCCGACGATGTGCTGGCGGAGCACGTCGATGCCCGCGGCAACGAGTTGGCGCGGCTCGCCCCTGCTCTAGCCGCCCGCACTTCGGCGGGGCGCATCTCGTCGAGCGATGCCGAGTCGGAGCGGTACCTGCTGTTCGGTGCTGTGGTCGACGTGCTCGCCCGTGTCTCGGCGTTGGCGCCGATCGTGCTGGTCCTCGATGATCTGCACTGGGCGGACCGCCCGACCGTCCAGCTCCTGCTCCATGTCATCTCGGCGGATGTGTCGCTCCGGCTCGCCGTGATCGGGACGTTCCGCGACTCCGACGTCGACCCGGATCACCCCTTCGCCGAAGCGCTCGCCGCGCTGCACCGAGAGTCCGGGATCGAGCGCTTGGCCCTGCGCGGCCTCGGTGACGACGAGCTCCTCACCCTGCTCGAGACGACGGCCCAGCACGCGATGGCGGAAGAGGGTTTGGCCCTGCGCGATGCGCTGTCGGCCGAGACGGACGGCAATCCGTTCTTCGTTGGTGAGATGCTCCGGCACCTGGCGGAGACGGGCGCCATCTCTGAGGACGAGCAGGGTCGGTGGGTCGTGAGCGCAGACCTGCGTGCCTCGGGCCTGCCGGTCAGCATCCGAGAGGTGATCGGTCGGAGGATCGCGCTTCTGGGCGCGTCGACCCGGGATGCGCTGTCGATGGCCGCGGTCATCGGCCGCGACTTCGACGCCGACGTGCTCGCCCGGGTCGCCGACCTCCACGAGGGCACCGTCATCGACGGCTGTGACCGGGCCGTCGCCGCGGCGTTGCTCACCGAAGGCGATGGGCCGGGCCGATACACCTTCGCGCACGCCCTGATCGAACACGCTCTCTACGAAGGTCGCTCGGCCGGATGGCGAGGGCGCATCCACCGGCGGGTTGCGGAGGCGCTGGAGGAGCTCCGTCGCGACGACCCGGTTGACCGGGTCGGGGAGCTGGCCTACCACTGGGCGCGCGCCACCCAGCCCCCGGACGCAGGCAAGGCGTTCGCGTACGCGCAACAGGCGGGCGATCGGGCCTTGGCGCAGCTGGCGCCCGACGAGGCATTGCGCTGGTACCGAGACGCGCTCGCTCTGCTGGACCGGACCTCGAGCGACGACCGGCGTGCTCGGGCCGAGCTCCTTCTCGGGTTCGGCGACGCCCAGCGGCAGACGGGTGATCCCGCACACCGGGAGACGCTGCTCGCAGCGGGCCGCCTCGCCGACGACATCGACGCGGTCGACCTCCTCGTGCGCTCGGCCCTGCGGAACAGTCGGGGGTGGATGAGCATCGCCGGGGGCATCGACCGCGAGCGCATCGAGATGCTCGAGCTCGCCCTCACCCGGCTCGACGACTCGGACAGCCCCGACCGAGCCCGCCTCCTGGCCCTCCTGTCGGTCGAGATCACCTGGGACGCCGAGTTCGACGATCGCCTCGCCATGGCCGCTCGAGCCGTCGACATGGCGCGGCGAACCGGCGACGACGCTGCGCTGGTCGACGCGATCCGTCTCTGCAACGAGGCCATCGCGATGCCCCAGACCCTGCCCCTCCGCCTGCGATGGACTCGCGAGGCGTGCGCCCTCGCCGAGACGCTCGGCGACCCGACCGCCCGACTGCACGCCAACGACTACTTGTACTTGGCGGGACTAGAGGCCGGTGACCTCGAGACCATGCGGATCCCACGCATGATCCTGCACACCGAAGCCGAGCGGATCGGACAACCGATCTACCGCTGGATCATCGAGTACCACGATGCGTTGGACTGGCTGCTCATCGGTGACCTCGACGCCGCCGAACGGGCCATGACCGACGCTCTGACCCTTGGCGCCGAGGCCGGCTACCCGGAGGACGCGGTCACGATCTATGGGCCCCAGCTGATGACCCTGCGCTGGATGCAGGGTCGCTTTCACGAGACGCTCCCGCTCATCGAGCAGGCCGCGTCCGACAGCCCCGAGCTCGAGATCTTCCGGGCCGCACTGGCCGTGGCCCGGATCTTCGATGACCAGCGCGACGAAGTGCGCCGGATCCTCGACACCGAGCTGGCCAATGACTTCCGGATGTTCGCCGATGCCACGTGGCTCGCCGGCCAGATGCTCTGGGCCCAAGCGGTCACGCACTGCGGCCACCGACCGGCGGCGAAGGTCCTCTACCAACGCCTGTTGCCGTGGCACGACCAGTTCGCGACCTCACACATCACCGCCCAGGGGGGTGTGGCGCACTACCTCGGATGCCTTGCTCACACCCTCGACCTCCACGACGAGGGCGACGAGTGGTTCAGCCAGGCGCTGGCGTTTCACGAAGCGATGGAGGCGCCGTTCTTCGTCGCCCTGACCCAGGCCGCCTGGGCGGGTCTCTTGGTGGATCGCAACCAGCCCGGGGACGGACAACGGGCGCGGACCCTCGCCGGCACCGCGCTACCCGTCGCTCAGGAGCGCGGCTACGGCTACGTCGAACGCGATGCCCGCTCGGTGATCGAACGGATCGGCTAGTTCTCGCGCTCCAGGGCGATGAGGCGGGCCTCGGCGGACTCGAGGGCCTGCTTGGTGGCGGCGAGGCGGGACTTGGTGCGGTCCCGCTCGGCTTCGGCGTCGCCCAGCTCGAGATCGAGGGCCTTCTTGCGGCGGCTCAGCGCCTCGACCTTGGCCGCCGCACGGTCGTGCCGGCGCTCCAGTTCGACGAGGGCCCGACGGGCCTGCTTGACCTTGTCACGGGCCCCGACCCGCGCCTGATCCAGGGTGCGATGGGGCGTAGGACCCTTCTTGGCGCCACGGGCAGAGTTGGGTTCGGACTGGGGCAAGTCAACGATTGTGCTCGGGATTGGTCGACTTTGCGACTCGCCACCCCCCGCCTTCGGGTCGACCGCTACCGTGACCGGCTGTGTGCGGCCGGTTCGTCTCGACCTCCCCGCCCGACGAGATCGCCAAGTATTTCGGTGCCACCGAGGTCGACGAGCGCCTCGACGGACCGAACTACAACGTGGCCCCGACCCAGGACGTGTACGCCGTCCTGGAGAACGGGGGCGTGCGCCGGGTGGAGTCGCTGCACTGGGGGCTGATCCCGTTCTGGGCCAAGGAGGCCAAGGTCGGCAACAAGATGATCAACGCGCGAGCCGAGACCATCGCGACCAGTGGAGCCTTCAAGCACGCCTTCAAGAAGCGGCGCTGCATCATCCCGGTCGACGGCTTCTACGAGTGGTCCAAGGCTGAGGGGCAGGCCAAGAAGCAGCCGTGGTTCATCCACCGACCCGACGACGAACCCATGGCCTTCGCCGGCCTGTGGGAGGTCTGGCGTCCGGAGGGCAGTGAGGACGAGCTGGTGTCCTGCACCATCATCACCGGAGAGCCCAACGAGAAGATGGCCGAGATCCATCACCGGATGCCGGTGATGCTGCCCCCTGACGCCTGGGACCGGTGGCTGGACCGCGACGAGCAGGACATGGCCCTGCTGGGCAAGCTCCTGGTGCCCGCCCCCTCCTCGCTGATCACGCTCCACCCGGTCAGCACCGAGGTCAACAACGTCCGCAACCAGGGTGAGCACCTGACGGACCCGATCGAGTTGGACGAGCCTCCCGAGCTGACCGAGGGATGAGCCAGCGGCGGGAGCTCCCGCTCAAGCGACGCGTCGACCTGCTCACGTTGCGCCTCCAGGGTCGCCTGGACAGCGAGGGCGCGGATCGGGTGCTGCCCTGGGCCTTCTTCGTCGGCCTGTTCGCCCTGCTGGCCGGCTTCGCCCTGGCCCGGGCCCGCGGCCTCGAGGAAGGAGCCGACCTCGGGACCTACATCCAGGGGGCCTGGCTCATCACCCGCGGGGATGCGCCGTTCCTGACCATCCGCGGGACCCACCTGCTGGCCGAGCAGGCGGGGTTCAGCTTCTACCCGATCGCCGGCCTGACCTCGTTCCTGCCCACCATCCCGACCCTGCTGGTGATCCAGTCCGGCCTGTTGGCCCTCGGCGTGGTGCCACTGTGGCGCATCGCCCGCCGGGTGGCGGACCTCCGGGTCGGGGCCTCGCTGGTCCTGCTCAGCGCCTTCGCCCTCTACCCGGCCATCCACGACATGAACACGGCGGGGTTCAACCCCGCCGTCCTGGCCCTCCCCGCCCTGCTGGGCATGGCCCTGTTCGGCCTCACCGGACGGTGGTGGCTCTTCGGAGCGTGTGCAGTGGTCGCCGTGCTGACGCGAGCCGATCTGGCCCTGGTCACCGCCGCCTTCGGCGGGCTCCTGGTGCTGGAGGGCCGACGCCGGGCGGGCCTGATCACGATGGGCGTGTCCGTGGTCTACGTCCTGCTCGCCCTGCTCGTGATCCAGCCGTACTACAACGACGGTGCCTTCGTGCACGCCATCGCCTTCGAGCACTACGGCTCCAGCCCGCTGGGGGCGCTCGGCGGCCTGCTGGCCCATCCGTTCCGGGCGGTGGGGGATCTCATCGACCAGCAGAACTTCGAGATCCTGGTGATGCTCTTCGCCCCCGTCTTCTTCCTTCCCTTCGTGGCTCCCCGGTACCTCCTGCCGGTGGTTCCGCTGGAATGCCTCTACCTGATCGCCAACGTGTCCGAAGACCGGGTCCCCCGTCCCGAGCACGCCGTGGCCATCACCGCCTTCATCTTCGTGGCCACCGCCATCGGCCTCTCCAAGACCGGCCGCAGGAGCGTCGAGCGGGTCACCGTGGACCGCCGGGTGCTGATAGCGCTGGTCTTCGCGTCAGCCGTGTTCTTCGTGCAGGACTCGCCCGCGTCGCCGTATGAGGAACCGTGGGCCTGGGGGGTGCGGGACGAGGCCGACCAGGCCCGCCTGGACGCCGCCGACCTGGTGCCCGACCGGGACTCGGTGCGGGCCTCGCCGACCCTGTTGCCCCTGCTGGCCGAACGCGCCGCCGTCTACGAGCTGGACACGACCGACAACCCCCACGTGCGCCGGGCCGCCGACGGGGTCGACGCCATCCTTCTGGACACCGAGGCCGCGCCCGACTGGGACGACGACGACCGCCGCCGCTTCCAGCAGGGCCTGGTGGAGCTGGGCTTCGACGAGGTCTTCGCCGAGGCCGGCATCACGGTCTACGAACGCAGTGACCCTCAGGCCGTCGCTTCGTCGTGACCCGCCGCAGCCAGCGCGGCACGGAGGCGCTGCGCGATCTCGGCGAAGTCGTCGCCGGGGCCAGGGGCGGCGTTCGCGAAGTCGAGATCAGCGACCCGGTCTATGGGTACGACGTGCAGATGCGCGTGTGGTACCTCCTCGCCGACGATCATCAGACCGACCCGCAGCGGGTCGAACAGGTCCTGCTGGACCTTCCCGATCTTGCGGGCGACCACGAAGAGGTGGGCGGCGAGGTCGTCGTCCAGGTCGACCCAGTGGTCGACCTCGTCTCGGGGGACGACCAGCGTGTGGCCGTCGTGGAGCGGATTGATCGACAGGAAGGCGACGCACCGGTCGTCCCGCCAGACGAACTCGCCCGGGATCTGCCCCTCGATGATCATGGTGAACACGGAAGCCATGGGGTGGTTGTAGCCGATCTACCCTGGGCGGCCATGGAGGACGCGGCACCGGGGGAGGACCGCATCCTCACGATCCCCAACGTCATCTCGGTGGTGCGCCTGCTCTGCGTGCCCGTTTTCCTCTGGCTGCTGTTCGACCAGGAGAACCGAGTGGCTGCGGCCGGCCTCCTGGCCATCCTCGGCGCCACCGACTGGGTCGACGGCTACATCGCCCGCCACTACGACCAGGTGTCGAACCTCGGCAAGATCCTGGACCCGGTGGCTGACCGCGTGCTCCTCATCGTCGGGGTGGTCGCCATCCTGATCGACGGTGCCGCCCCGCTGGGGGTGGGGATCCTGTCGCTGCTGCGGGAAGGCCTGGTCACCGTCGCGGTCATCGTCCTCGCGGCCTGCGGGGCCGCCCGCATCGATGTCACCTGGTACGGCAAGGCGGGCACGTTCGCGGTGATGTTCGCCTTCCCCCTGTTCCTGTGGGCGAGCGCCGGCGACGACACGGTGAACGACCTCGCCTACGTGGCGGCCTGGGGCTTCGCCATCCCCGGGCTGATCCTGGGCTACATCGCCCTGGCCCAGTACGTCCCCCTCGGTCTCCGGGCACTGCGCGACGGCCGGGCCGCCCGGGCCGAGTTCCCCGAGGTGCCGGCATGAAGGCCGTGATCATGGCGGGCGGCGAGGGCACCCGACTGCGGCCCCTGACCTCCAACCTGCCCAAGCCGATGATGCCGCTGGCCAACAAGCCGATGATGGAGCACGTCATCGACCTGCTGCGACGTCATGGCTTCGACGAGATCGTCGTCACCCTGGCCTTCATGCCTGACGCCATCCGCAACCACTTCGGCGACGGCTCCGAGTACGGCGTCCACATCCAGTACGCCACCGAGGAGACCCCGCTGGGCACGGCGGGGTCGGTGCGCAACGCGGCCGATGCCCTCGACGACCGCTTCCTGGTCATCTCCGGCGACGTCCTCACCGACATCGACCTGGGCGAGGTGGTGGCGTTCCACGAGGCGAAGGGGGCGCTGGCCACCATCGGCCTCGTCCCCGTCGAGAACCCCCTCGAGTTCGGCATCGTGATCACCAACGAAGACGGCTCCGTCGAGCGCTTCCTCGAGAAGCCGAGTTGGGGCCAGGTCTTCTCCGACACCATCAACACCGGCATCTTCGTGCTGGAGCCGGCCATCTTCGACCACATCCCCGACGACCGGGCCGTCGACTTCTCCTCCGAGGTGTTCCCCGCGTTGCTGGCCGCGGGCCTGCCCCTCTACGGCGCGGTGGCCGACGGCTACTGGGAGGACGTGGGCACCCTCGAGGCCTACGTCAGCGCCCACAAGGACATCCTCGACCAGAAGGTCGAGGTGGACGTCCCCGGCTTCGAGGTGTCCGGCGGGGTGTGGGTGGCCGAGGGGGCGGAGATCCATCCCGATGCCGTCATCGACGGCCCGGCCGTGGTCGGCGACAACGCCCGGGTGGAGGCCGGCGCCCGCCTGGGCGAGTACGCCGTCCTGGGTACCAACGTCAAGGTCCGCGCCGGGGCCGAGATCCACCGCAGCATCGTGCAGGACAACGCCTACCTCGGCGAGGGGGTGCGCCTGGCGGGAGCCGTCGTGGGCCGGGCCTGCGACGTCCGCCGGGGCGCCCGCTGTGAGGACGGTTCGGTCCTGGGTGACGAATGCTTCATCGGCGAGGACGCGGTCATCGGCGCCGGCGTGAAGGTGTACCCGTTCAAGACGGTCGAGGCCGCGGCCGTGGTCAACACCTCGATCGTCTGGGAGTCCCGCGGCGCGCGCAGCCTGTTCGCCGGCTTGGGGGTGAGCGGCCTGGCCAACGTGGACATCACGCCCGAGTTCGCGGCCCGCCTGGCCATGGCCTTCGGCACGACGCTGAAGAAGGACGCCACGGTCGTGACCAGCCGTGACTCCAGCCGCTCGGCCCGCATGCTCAAGCGGGCGATGATGGCCGGGCTCAACTCGGCCGGGGTCAACGTGTCGGACCTGGAGGTGGCGTCCATCCCGGTCACCCGCT
>DATDAH010000327.1:0-3795 GCA_036525535.1 Acidimicrobiales bacterium | reverse complement strand
TGGCAACATCACGGCGACGGCCAGTGGCGTGCCCGTCGAGGTCATCGTGGCCATCGCCGCGATCGACTGCGTCGGTCCACCGCCCGACGGCCCTGCTGTCGACCCGATCGCGGCCCAGCCCTCCTTCGCCGGCTGACCCGCCCGTGGTCGCCGGACCCACCAGCTGACGGTGGCGGTCGCCCCGACGTGGTCACCCGCGGCCTCCACGGAGGACTCGCCCGCTGCGCCTACCGTGAGCCCGTGGCCACTCCGGCGGTAGGGCAGACCGGAGAGGCCGGCCGGGTCGACCGGCTCGGGCCGTTCTCGCCGGTCGGCGTGTACCTGCTGGTGCGGGCGGTGGGTGTGGTGGTCGTGGCCTGGATGGCGAGCCACAACCACGTCGCCACCCCCCTGACCCACCTGCTGGCCGAGTGGGACGGCCAGTGGTACCTCGGCATCGCCCACGGCGGCTACGACGGCGCCCCGGCGGGCCTCACCGACGCCATGGGCGTGCGGGATGCCTTCACGTCGATGGGCTACCTGCCCGGCTACCCGGCGGTGGTCGCCGCGGTGGGCCTCCTGCCCGGGCTCGGCCTGCTGGGGGCCGCCCTCTGGATCAGCGCCATCGCCGGCTCGGTCGCCGCCCTGGGGGTGGCGCGGCTGGGCACGCTGGTCACCGGGTCGCCGCGGGCCGGCCTGATCCTCGTCGCCCTGTTCGCCGGGGCCCCGATGGCCATCGCCCTGTCGATGGCGTACACCGAGGCCCTCTTCTGCGCGCTGGCGGCCTGGGCCCTCGTCGGGGTGCTGGAACGGCGCTGGCTGCTGGCCGGGGCCTGCACGGCGTCGGCGGGCCTGGTGCGGCCGACCGGGAACGCCCTTGTGCTGGCGGTGGTCCTGGCCGCGCTCCACGAGCTGTGGACCCGGCGCGACGACCGCCGGGCCCTGGTCGCTGTGGTGCTGGCGCCGGTCGGCCTCGTGGCGTGGCTGGCCTGGGTGGCCTCGCGCACCGACCGACTGACCGGTTGGTTCGAGCTCCGGTCCCGAGGGTGGAACGACGGCTTCGACTCGACGTCCCGCGCCGGCCAGCACCTGCTCGACGTGCTGTCCGGCCAGAACGTGGTGCTGATGGACATCGTCGCCGTCGCCTCCCTGCTGGGCGCCGCCGTCCTGCTCGTGCTGTGCGCCCGGACGGTGCCGTGGCCGCTGGTCGTCTACGCCGGGACGATGGTGGCCGTCGTCGCCTTCACCAACGGCTTCACCACCACCTACGCCCGCCTGCTCCTCCCCGCCGCCTTCGTCCTGCTCATCCCGGTCGCCCGGGCGCTGGCCGAGTGCGAGGACCGCACCCAGCTCGGCCTGGTCACCGGCGCGGTGCTGGTCGGGTCCTGGATCGGGGGCTACGCGCTGGCGGTGTACCCCAACGCCATCTGAGTCGGCTCCCAGAGTCCCAGGTCTTCACCCCGACTCCGCGGGTAGGTCCCCACCCTCTCGACAAGGGGGTACCGACAATGGACGGCATGACAGTGGCGCTCATCGCCATCGGCGTGGCAGTGGTGATCCTGGTGGTCTTGGCGCTGTGGTTGCGGGCTCGGCAACGGTCCCACGGCCTGCAGAACCGGTTCGGGCCCGAGTACGACCGGACGCTCGAGGGCTCGGAGAGCCGCAAGGAAGCGGAGCAGGAGCTGCGCGAGCGGGAACGGCGCCGCGAGGAGCTCGACATCATCCCCCTCGACGACGGGGCCCGGGCCCGGTACCTGGAGGCGTGGCAGGGTGTTCAGCAGCGGTTCGTCGACGCACCGGCCGAGAGCGTGGCCGAGGCCGACGTCCTGGTCATGCAGGTGATGCGTGACCGCGGCTATCCCGTCGACGACTTCGAGCGGCGGGCCGCGGATGTCTCGGTCGACCACCCCGATGTGGTCGAGCACTACCGGTCCGCCCATGCGGTCGCCGGCCGTAGTCGGGCCGACGGGTCTGACACCGAGGAGCTCCGAGGTGCGGTCGTGCACTACCGAGCGCTGTTCGAGGCCCTGCTGGAGGATCGTGCCGACGTGGACCTGACCGACCGGGACGACGACGGGCGCGCCATCGATCTCCGCGCCGTCCCGGAGGATCAGCAAGACACCCGGACCGTCCCCGAGGATCAGCAAGGCACCCGGACCACCTTCTGACCGGTGCGGCACGGTGCGCCCAACGGCGGGCCCACCGTGCCGGCCGGTCCCCCTCAGACGGCGACGGCGGCCCGGAGACGGGTGTTGGTGATGACCAGGCCGGCCAGGGCCACGAGGGCGGCGGCGAGGAAGGCGGGCCGCTCGGCGCCGGTGAGGGTGACGATGACGCCCAAAATGGGGGCGCCGAGGCCCTGGGAGAGATCGAAGAACAGCGAGAACGAGCCCACGGTGTGGCTGCGCTCGTCGTCGGGGGCGTTGGTGATGGCCACGGTGAACAGGGCCGGGAAGAGCAGCGACATGCCGATGGCCAGGAAGACGGTGCCGATCCACAGACCGGCCACCGAGGCCACGAGGGCCACGGTGCCGATGCCGGCGGCGATGCACATGAGGGCGATGCTGGAGGCCCGGACCGGCCCCAACCGGTCGGGGACGCGGGCACCGAAGATGCGCACGGCCAGGACGATGATGCCGTAGGCGAGGAAGAAGGGCCCGGCGTCCTCGAGGCCGATCTGGTCGACGTAGAGCGGGACGAAGGCGGCATAGCCGGCAAAGCCGAACAGGCCCATCAGCAGGACGGTGCCGGGCAGGATCGCGGCCGGATGGATGAGGCCCCGCCGGGGCGGCGGGTGGTCGACCCGGCCCAGGTCGCGGGGGATGAACGTGGCCAACAGGGTCGACAGGGTGCAGGCCCCGGCGGCGAAGACCCAGTTCGCGCCGGCCCCGACGTGGTGGTACAGGTACTCGCCGGCGACAGGCCCGAGGGCCAGGCCGCCGTAGATGGCGGTCGAGAAGAACGACGCCGCCTCGCCCCGCCGGTCGGGGGGAGCCAGGTCCTGGGCCGCGGTGGCGGCGCCGACGAAGAACCCGGCCTCGCCCAGCCCGGTGACCAGGCGGAGGAGGATGAGGAACCACACCGCTTGGACCAGCCCGAGCGGGATGATCGAGACGGCGGCGATGGCGGCGCCGCCGACGGCCATCGTCCGCCGGCCGACCAGGTCCCCGAGGCGACCCACCGTCGGCCGCACGATGGCGGCGGACACGGCGAAGGCGCCGATGACGAGCCCGACCTCGAGCCCGCTGCCGTTCAGGTTGTCCTCGACGTAGCGGGGCAGGACCGGCAGCAACGAGCCGATGGCCATGAAGTAGGCCAGGCCCGAGAAGGTGATGAGGAGGAACAGCGGCGTGACCAGCCGGTCCTGGGCGGGCTCCGTCACGGGGCGCCCGCCGGGGGTCGAGGGGGCGGTCCGCTCACCCCCAGAGGCTAGGGACGCGGGCCCTTGCGTCAGCAAGGTCTTCGGTCACCGTCCCCGACCTTCGGCATCGGTCACCGCGAGAGTCGAGTTCTGCCGAAGGTTGGCGGGGCGGCGCGGGCGCACGGGTGACCCAGGCGCGCGACGATGGCGGCAGCAGGGGAGCAGGCCATGTCGGACTACGTGATCGTGGGCGGGGGCTCGGCGGGGGCGGTGTTGGCCAATCGCCTGTCGGCCGATCCGGCCACGACGGTGACGCTGCTGGAGGCGGGCGGGGCGCCGAAGCGCAAAGAGGTCAACATCCCGGCCGCCTTCTCGGCCCTGTTCACCGGCGACCTGGACTGGAACCTCCACACCGTGCCCCAGGAGCGGCTGGGCGGGCGGGAGCTGTTCTGGCC
>DATDAH010000326.1:0-7004 GCA_036525535.1 Acidimicrobiales bacterium | reverse complement strand
TGGAGGAAGACCACCAGGAGGAAGAACGAGCCGCCCAGCGCGAAGTACAGGGCCAGGGTCACGACGTTCGTGGCCGAGAACCATCGGTTGGCGAACAGCTCCAGGGGCATGAGCGGGTGGGGGCTGCGGGCCTGGACGGCGATGAACGCCAGGAGCGAGCCCACGCCGATGACGGCGGCGGCCGGGACGCCGGCCGCCCCGCTGTCGGCGCCGATGAGGGCCCAGGTCACGCCGGCCAGGCCGACGGCGGCGGCCACGGACCCCGCGATGTCCAGGCCGGGGGGCATCGTCGTGTCGCGGCTCTCGGGCACGTGGCGAGTGGCCAGCAGGGTCAGCGCCGCGATCGGGATGTTGAGCAGGAAGATCCACCGCCACGACGCGGCGCTGACCAGCCACCCGCCGGCGAAGGGGCCGATGGCGGTGGCCACGCCGCCGAGGCCCGACCAGGCCCCGATCGCCCGGGCCCGGTCGTCGGGATGGAAGCCGGACTGGAGGAGGGCGAGGCTGCCGGGGGTCAGGAGGGCGCCACCGACGCCCTGGAGGGCGCGGGCGGCGACCATGACCTCCACCGACGGCGCCAGCCCGCACAGCAGGGACGCGCCGGCGAACCACACGACGCCGATGACGAAGACCCGGCGGCGGCCGTACCGGTCACCCAGCGACCCGCCGAGGAGGAGGAACGACGCCAGGGTCAGCAGGTAGCCGTTGAGGATCCACTGCAGGCCGGTGATGTCGGTGTCCAGGTCCTCGCCGATGGCGGGGAGCGCCACGTTGATGACCGTGGCGTCGAGGGCGGCGAGGCCTGAGCCGAGGACGGCGGCCGCCAGCAACCATCGCCCTTCGGGCGAGTCCCGCCGGACGCCGGTCACTCGACCTCGGTGGGGATGGCGGGCTGGAGTGGGCGGAGCACGAAGACCCGGACCTTGTCGAAGCCGCGGAGCCGGCGGATGGACTGCACCCGCTGGATCTCGCCGTGGAGCGGGGCCAGGGCGCCGGCCACAGCCTCGTCGACCAGGACGTTGCCGGGACGGGCCACGTCCACCAGCCGGTGGGCCAGGTTCACCGGGGTCCCGAACACGTCGCCGTGGCGCAGGATCACGGGTCCGGCGGCGACACCGGCCCGCAGCGGGGGCAGGCCGCCATGATCACCGATCTCGGCCACCAGGCGCAGGGCCGTCGTCGCCGCCGCGCTCGGGTCGGCCGAGGTGAACATGACCTCGTCGCCGATCATCTTCACCACCCGCCCGGCCTCCTCGGCCACCACGTCGGCCGCGGCCTGGGTGAACCCCTCGATGAGCTGGGACAGCTCGTCCTCCTCGAGGTGGTTGGCCAGCTTGGTGAAGCCCACGAGATCGGCGAAGCCGACGGTCAGGGTGGGGTTGAGCTGTTCGGGATCGTCCCGATCGAGCAGCAGCGAGCCCTCGAGCGCGGCCAGGAGGTGCCGCCGGTAGAGGTAGACGAGGAGGTCGTCCAGGTTGGGCAGGACGTCGGACACGAAGGCACCGAGGCGGTCCACGTTGCGTTCGCCCGGCTCGGTGATCTCCAGGTGGGCGGCGGCGATGGTGGCCAGGGCCTGGCTCATGACCCGGGTCTGGCCCCGCACGGTCGCCTCGTCGAGCAGGCCGCTGGCCTGCAGGCCGAGGGCGGCCCGGAGGGCGGCTATGTCCCGGTCGGTGAAGGCGACCTCCTCGTCGGGCACGTTCGGGAAGCCCATGGCCCGCCAGAGCCCGTCGGCGGTCTCGTGGTCACAGCCCGTGAGGGCACAGACCTCGAGGGCCGTGTAGCGGCGCTCGCCGTCGAGCAGGGCCCGCGTCGCCAGGTCGAGCAGCGCCTGGCGCTCGGCCTCGCTGGTCCTCGTCCCCTCGGTCACGGGCGAACGCTACCGGCCCCTTGCGAGGGGCTTCGGGGCCGGGCAGGATCGGGGGGACAGCGCTTCCCCCTGATCACCCTCCGAACGGGGAAGCTCATGCTGTGTCCGAAGCGGTCTGGCGCGTTCGTCCTGACGACCGTCGCGCTGACCATCACCCTGGGGCTCCTGGCGCCGAACGCGGCCGGGGCCACGACCGGTCACGGTGGGGTGGCCACACCGGCCAACCTCACCCCACACCCCTGGCCCTACGACGGTTGCTCGGCCGCACCCGAGCGAGGTCCCGGGTGGGACTTCCACCACGCCTGCATCCACCACGACGGCTGCTACCGCGGCCACTGGGCCAGCCGCCGCACCTGTGACGGCTGGTTCCTCCGGGACATGCGAGCGTCGTGCCTGGTCCTGCACCCGAGCGGCGTCCTGGGCCGGTGGGCCTGCGACGGCATCGCCGCCGTCTACTACTCGGCGGTGCGGCTGTTCGGGGCTGCGGCCTACGCCCACCGCCGGGTGGACGTCCCCGTGCGCTGAAGCCCTTCGGGGCCCGGCCCTCGACGGGCCGGGCCCCGCGCCGGGGGTGGGCGGAGGAAGGCTCAGCCGGATGGGTCCGCGAGTGGAGAGGTCACTGATGCTCCGGCCGTCGGACAGGCGGACGGTGACGATGGGGTCGTGCCCCTGCCGGTTCAGGGCCACGAGGCGATTGCGGACGGGGACGAACGGGGTCTCCGGGTCGTCGGCACCGCGGTCGGTCACACCGGTCAGGTCGACGATCTCCGGCGAGCGCGAGCCCCAGCGGCGGTGCGGTGGGGCCGGCTCCCGCTCTCGTGGTGGCGAGTCCCAGCGCCGCGATCGACAGGAAGGCGGCGACGACCAGGCGACGCCGCATCAGCGTCGGTCCTGGTCGGTGGCGACGGCGACGTTCGCCGGCGTCTCGCCGGGGGCATGGCTGATCATGAGGCTGGCGGCCATCACGGCGATGGCCAGCAGAGCGGCGATCACATGGTCTCGGAAGCTCATGGCGCGCACGGTAGGGAGCGGCGGTGACGCCTCTGGTGCGCTCGGGTGACCGCCGGGTGACGGTTGGGCGAAGGCTGTGGGCGGCTCAGCCCAGGCGCCGACCGGCGGTGAACCCACCGTCCACGACGAGGGCGTGACCGCTGACGAACGAGGCGTCGTCGGAGGCCAGGAAGAGGGCGGCTGCAGCCACCTCTTCGGGCTGACCGGCCCGACCCAGCAGGTGCATGGCGATGAACTCCTCCCGGATGGCCTCCAGGCCGGGGGCGTGCAGCACCGCGGTCATGGGCGTCTCGATGTAGCCCGGGCAGAGGCAGTTGACCCGGACGTTGGCTGGTCCGTAGTCGATGGCCATGTTCCGGGTCAGCAGGACCACCCCGCCCTTGGAGGCGTTGTAGGCGGCTTGGCCGGGAAGGCCCTCCAGGCCCTCGATGCTGGCCAGGTTGACCACGGAGCCCTGGCCCGCGGCGACCAGGTGGGGCACCACGTGCTTGCTGACCAGGTAGGTGCCCTTGAGGTTGATGTCGACGATGCGGTCCCACTCCTCCTCGGCCAGGTCCGTGACGCTCGCCGTCCCCGACACGCCGGCGGCATTGAGCAGGACCGTGGGGACCCCGACCTCGGCGACGGCGGTGGCGACCGCCGACGCGATGGCGGGCTCGTCGCGGACATCGAGGGACCAGAAGCCGGCCAGCGGGGTTCCTTCAGCCGGGTCCTGGATGTCGAAGCCGGCCACGGTGGCCCCCTCGTCCACGAAGCGCTGCGCGCACGCCGCCCCGATGCCCGAGGCCGCCCCGGTGACGAACGCGACCCGTCCGTCCAGCCGTCCGTTGCCGTTGCTCATCTCACAACCTTCCCGCGTCGGTGACGCGCTTCAGGAACTGACGCGTCCGCTCCTCGCGCGGCTCGGCGAACAGGGTGGCGGGCGGGCCCTCCTCGAGGACCCGGCCCTCGTGCATGAAGGCCACGCGGTGGGCCACGTCGCGGGCGAAGCCCATCTCGTGGGTGGCCAGCACCATGGTCATGCCCGCGGCGGCCAGGTCCCGGATGACGGCCAGGACCTCGCCGACCAGCTCGGGGTCCAGAGCCGAGGTCACCTCGTCGAGGAGCAGGAGCTCGGGCCCGGTGACCAGGGCCCGGGCGATGGCCGCCCGTTGCTGCTGGCCACCCGAGAGCCGATCCGGGTAGTCGGTGACCTTGTCGCCGAGGCCGAGGCGGTCGAGGACCTCGCGGGCCTGGTCCTCGGCGACCCGCTTGGGCTGGCCGTGGACCCGTCGGGGGGCCAGCGTCACGTTGTCGAGCACGGTCAGGTGGGGGAACAGGTTGAAGGCCTGGAAGACGATGCCGATGCGCTTGCGGACGTCGTTGGCGTTGACCCCGACGCCGGTCACGGCTTCGCCGCTCAGCCAGATGGACCCGCCGTCGATGCGCTCGAGCAGATCGATGCACCGGAGGAGGGTCGACTTCCCGCAGCCGCTGGGCCCGATGACGGCCACCACCTCGTGCTCGGCCACCGAGAGGTCGATGCCGTCCAGCACCACCTTCGGCCCGAAGACCTTGCGCAGGCCCCGGACCTCGAGGCGTTGGGCCGGGGCGTCGCCGGTCACGCGATCGACTGGGACCGGCGGCGCCGGTCCCGGGCCGTGTACCAGTCGGCGAAGCGGGCGATGGGGACGCTGGCCAGCAGGAAGAGGACCGTGGCGGCCATGTAAGAGGTGTAGTTGAACGTGCGGGACGTGTAGATCTGCGCCTCCCGCACCGCCTCCCGGATGCCGAGCACGCTGACCAAGGCCACGTCCTTCTGCAGCGAGACCAGGCCGTTGAGCAGGGCCGGGATGACGTTGCGCACGGCCTGGGGGAGCACGGCGAAGCGCAGGGCCTGCCACTGGGTCAGGCCGAGGGCCCGGGCGGCGGAACGCTGGCTCTCGTGGACCGAGTCGATGCCGGCCCGATACACCTCGGCGGTGTAGGCCGAGTACGAGAGAACGAGGGCGGTGACGCCCCAGAAGCGGGGATCGGTCGGCACCCCGTCCAGCTGCAGCGCGGGCACGCCGAAGCCGAGGAGCAGGATCACCAGCAGGAGCGGGATGCCGCGGAACAGGTCGATGTAGAGGACGGCCAGGAAGCGGAGGGGGAAGAAGGCCGGACCCCGGAGGTTGCGGATCACGGCGACCACCAGGGCGAAGACCAGGATCACCGCCTGGGCCACGACGAACATCTTCAGGTCCAGCCAGAAGCCGGACAGCACGTCGGGGAAGCTGTCGACGAAGTCCTGGCGGTTGAGGAACTGGTCCCGGACCTGGGGCCAGGTCTCGCTGTGGACGACGAACCAGATGATCAGCCCGAAGACGACGATCGTGCTGAGGAAGGCGATGAGGGCGCCGACCGCCCCTTCTTCCCGGAACTCGGCTCGCCACGAGGCGACCCGGCCCGGAGGCAGTGGCGGCCCGGAGCCGACCCCGCCGACGACGGCCGAGGGGTCGGCTGCGGGCTCCACCACGTGCTCCGTCAGGGTCGGGGCGTCACTCCGACAAGGTCGGGATGTCGCCGCCCGCGCTCAGCCACTCCTCCTGGAGGGCGGCCAGCGTGCCGTCGTCGCGCAGCGTGGCCAGGGCCTCGTTGACGCAGGGGATCAGGGGGCTGTCCGTCTCGAAGAGCATGCCCAGCTGCTCGGGGTCGGCCCCGGCCTGCGGCAGCACGCCCACGATGGCCGAGTCCGGGATCTCGACCGAGGTGATGAAGTAGGCGGTGGGCAGGTCGTAGACGATGCCGTCCACCTGGCCGGCGTCGAAGGCGGCCGTGGCCGCGGCATTGTCGTCGAAGACGGCGGCCTCGGTGTCCGGCTGGATCACATCGTCGATGTAGTCGAGGCTGGTGGTCCCGATGGCGGCACCGAGGTTGAAGTCGGCCAGCTCGCCGACCGAGGTGGCTTCGGAGATCGGCGATCCCTCGGCCGCGATGACCACCTGCTGCACGTCGTAGTAGCCGTCGGAGAAGTCCACGACCTCGTCGCGCTCCGGGGTGATGCCGAACTGCTGGATGTTGAAGTCGTAGTCCTTCTCGCCCGGGGCGATGGCCTCGTCGAAGCCGGTGCGGACCCACTCGACGTCGGCTTCGGCCACACCGAGCTGCTCGGCCACGGCGTACACGAGGGCGGACTCGAAGCCCTCACCGAGGGTCGGGTCGTCGTTGCCGTCGGCGTCGACGCCGGAGACCCAGGGCGGGAAGGCCGGCTCGCCGGTGGCCACCGTGAGGGTCCCGTCGTTCTTCAGGGGCAGCGGGTCGCAGGCCGCCGCCTCACCTCCGCCGGCCTCCGTCGTGTCGCTGCTGGCGTCGTCGCTGTCGTCGTCGCCGCAACCGGCCGCGACCAGGCTGAGGGCCAGCACGAGGGCGGCCAGGGTACGGATCGTGATCTTCACGGTGCTCTCCTCCGGATGAAGGCGAAACCTTAGTGAGCACGCCGTAGCTCGGCTTCCTCGTACTGGACCACGGGCACGAAGCCGAGGCTCTCGTAGAGCGCCCGCGCACCGGTGTTGGCGGTCCCCACGTTGAGGCCGACCACCGGGACCATGGCCAGCAGGCGGCGGGCGAGGGTGGCCGTCAAGGCGCGGGCCAAGCCCTGGCGACGGTGGGCCGGATGGGTGAGGACGTTGCCGATGGCCGCCACGCCGCGGGCTTCGGAGAGCACGTGGACGCCCGCCACGGCAACCAGCGCCCCGTCCTCGCCGGCCTCGATGCCCGCGTAGAAGCCCGAGTCCAGGAGGGCGGCCACGAAGAAGGCGCTGGCGTCGCCGCCGGTCTCCCGCAGGGCGACGACGGCGTCGGCGGCGCCGCGATCGAGCCAGCCGACCCGGGGATCGTCCGGCGGGAGGCGGTCGCCGTCGGGCAGGACCATCTTCACGTGGGGGATCACCCAGTCGGGGTCGAAGCCCGGGGCCAGGCGGTCGGCCAGGCCCGTCGGACCGGTGATGACGAAGTGGTCGGGGAGGTGCGGGGCCAGGCGATCGAGCAGGGTCAGGGTCGCGGCCTCGAGGTCGGGGTCGGCGGCGATGGCGTAGAGGACGGGCTCGCCCGAGCCCAGGTCCAGGACGCCCACGGCGGCGTCACCCGCCCGGTACCAGGTGGA
>DATDAH010000325.1:0-10282 GCA_036525535.1 Acidimicrobiales bacterium | reverse complement strand
CCGGCGCCGTTCCAGTCACCCTTCATGGGCTTGGCGTCGATGGAGATCTCGACGTTGTACTTCTCACCGATGCGGTAGAGGAGGTAGCGGGCGAGCCACAGGTGGTCGCCCACGGCCACGGTGTCGACCGGGCCGATCTGGAACTCCCACTGGCCGGGCATGACCTCCGCGTTGGTGCCGGAGATGGCCAGGCCGGCCTCGATGCACAGGGTGGTGTGCTCCTCGACGATGTCGCGGCCGGCGATCTTCACCGCGCCGACGCCGCAGTAGTACGGGCCCTGGGGGCCGGGGTAGCCATGCTGCGGGAACCCGTAGGGCCAGCTCGAGGCCGGGTCCAGCATCGTGTACTCCTGCTCGAGGCCGAACAGGGGCTCCTGGTCGCCGTACTTCTCTAAGGCGGCCCGGGCCAGCGCCCTTGTGTTGGTCGGGTGCGGCGAGAAGTCCGTCGTGAGCTGGGTCTCGCACATGACCAGGACGTTGTCCCCGCCGCGAATGGGGTCCGGGCAGGTGAAGACCGGCTGGAGGACGACGTCGGAGTTGTCACCGCTCGCCTGGTTCGTGCTGGAGCCGTCGAAGCCCCAGATGCCCAGCTCACCGCCGTCGGGGACGATCTTGGTCTTGGAACGGATCTCGGCCGTCGGCTCCGAACCGTCGATCCAGATGTACTCAGCCCTGTAGGTCACGCTCACCTCTTGTCTCGGGGGGCCGTTCGGGAACGCCCATCGGCCACGGGTGAGGACAGGATCACCGCAACCCATTTCGGAGCGGTTGCACAAATGTGAACGCCATGTGAACGACGGCGGCAAGGTCGTGACACCGCGCCGGGAACGGTCATCATGACCCGATGGAGCGTCAGCAGGAGTACGTGCTGCGCACGGTCGAAGAACGCGGCGTCCGCCTCATCTGGCTCTGGTTCACCGACGTGCTCGGCCAGCTCAAGAGTTTCGCCATCAGCCCCGCCGAGCTGGAGACGGCCTTCGCCGAGGGCATGCACTTCGACGGCTCGGCCATCAACGGCTTCTCCCGGCTGCAGGAATCCGACGTCCTGGCCCGTCCCGACGCCAACACCTTCGAGCTGCTCCCCTGGTCGATGGCCGACGACAACTCGGCCCGGATGTTCTGCGACATCGAGGACCTGGAGGGCAACCCGTTCGAGGGCGACCCCCGGGGCATCCTGCGCCGCAACCTGGACCGGGCCCGCGAGCGGGGCTTCTCGTTCTTCTGCGCCCCCGAGCTGGAGTTCTTCTACTTCGCCGACGGCGACGCCTCGACGCCCTTGCAGCCGCTCGACCAGGGCTCCTACTTCGACCTGACCACTGCCGACGTGGCCTCCGACCTCCGCAAGCGGACCATCCACACGCTGGAGGCGATGAGCATCCCCGTGGAGTACAGCTTCCACGAGGACAGCCCCAGCCAGCACGAGATCGACCTGCGCTACGACGACGCCCTGTCGATGGCCGACAGCGTGATGACCGCCCGGCTCGTCGTGCGTGAGATCGCCCTGGAGCGGGGCGTGTACGCCACCTTCATGCCGAAGCCGCTCGAAGGGGTGCAGGGCTCGGGCATGCACACCCACCTCTCGCTCTTCGAGGGTGACGTCAACGCCTTCCACGACGCCGGCGACGAGCTGGGCCTGTCCAAGGTCGGCCGCCACTTCATCGCCGGCCTTTTGCACCACGCCCCCGAGATCACCGCCATCACCAACCAGCTGGTGAACTCCTACAAGCGCCTGGTGCAGGGCACCGGCACCGGCTCCCAGACGGTGTTCGAGGCCCCGGTGTTCGTCTCGTGGGGACGCAACAACCAGTCCGCCCTCGTCCGGGTGCCGGTGGTCAAGCGGGGCAAGGAGTCCTCGACCCGCATCGAGTATCGGGCCCCCGATCCCGCCTGCAACCCCTATCTGGCGTACTCGGTGCTGCTGGCGGCCGGCATGAAGGGGGTCGAGGAGGGTTACGACCTGCCGGAGCCCCAGCAGGGCAACATCTACGAGCTCACCGCGGAGGAGCGGGCGGCCGAGGGCCTGAGCGCCCTCCCCCAGTCGCTCTCCGAGGCCCTCGACGCGATGGAGGGCTCCGAGCTCGTGGCCGAGGCCCTGGGCGAGCACGTGCACGACTGGTTCCTGCGCAACAAGCGCAACGAGTGGGCCGCCTACAAGGCCGCCGTCACCCCGTTCGAGCTCGAGCGTTACCTTCCCGTCTGGTGACGCGTGGCAGGCTGATGGGGATGAGCGCCGCGGACACCGCCGCCGCGACCGAACCGGTCCTGGTCTTCCCTGACCCCGCCCCGGCCGACCTGGTCCAGACCCTGGACCTGTCCGGGTTCGCCTGGAAGGCCGTGGGCGACGAGCTCGGCGCCACCCGCCACGAGCCCGACAGCGGTTGGGGTGGCGCCGTGGTCTGCGCCGACACCGACCCCGAGGGGGCGTTCGCCCTCTGCCGGGCCCTTCGCCGCCGGGACGCGCCGGTGGCGCCCGTCCTCCTGCTCATCTCCGGCGCCCAGCTGGGCGAGCTGGAGCTGCGAGAGGACCTCTACGACGACTTCTGCCTCTCACCCTTCCACCCCCGCGAGCTGGAGGCCCGCCTGCGCCACCAGTTCTGGCGCTCGGGTGGCGGTGTCCAAGCCGAGCTCGTGGAGTACGAGCCGCTGGTCCTCAACCTCGAGACCTACCAGGCCCTCATCGCCGGTCGCCCGCTCGACCTCACCTACATGGAGTACGAGCTGCTGAAGTTCCTGGCCCAACACCCGGGCAAGGTCTTCACCCGGGAGACCCTGCTCAGCCGGGTCTGGGGCTACGAGTACTACGGCGGGGCCCGCACGGTCGACGTCCACGTCCGGCGCCTGCGGGCCAAGCTGGGCGAGGAGTACGCCAACCTGATCCAGACCGTGCGCTCGGTGGGCTACCGCTTCGGCCAGTCCCGCTGGGCCGGCTGAGGTCGACCCACTCGCTACGTGTTGAGCTCGAGGAGCTCGGAGCCCTCGTTGACTGCGTCCACGTTGGCCTTGACGGACCAGCCGAGGATGGCGGCCAGGACGGCGCCACCCATGCACATCAGCACCGGCAGGAGCAGCAAGGCGACGACGATCAGCACCGGTCCAGCCATCGCCGAACCTTAGCTAGGCGCCGGTGTAGGCCCAGGCCTCGATCTCGACCAGGGCGTGGAGGGGCAGTTCGCTGACCGCCACCGCAGCCCGGGCCGGGAGGCTGTCGCCGAAGCGACCCACCCACTCCTCGTTGAGGATCCCGTAGTCACCCATGTGGCGGAGGTAGACGGTCGTCTTCACCACCTGGGCCAGGGTGGCCCCCTCACCGGCGAGCAGGCCCTCCAGGTTGTCCAGCGCCTGGACGACCTCGTCCCGGAACCCGCCCCCGACGAGCGCCCCGTCGTTCAGTCCGATCTGCCCCGAGACGACCAGCCACTCCCCGGCTCGGACGATCGGTCGGTAGGCACCCACAGGCTTCGACATGGCGAGGACGGTAGCTCTCAGCGGTAGTGGTGGCCGGTGGGCCACGCCGGCGGACAGCCCTGATCGAGCCAGGCCGCGGCGGCCACGGCGGCAAAAGCGGCATCGGAGCCGTTCACCGCGTCGGCCGCGGACGGCTCGATCGTGACGTCGACCTCGGGCATGTCCGCCGCCCGCAGGATGCCGAACGAGCGCACGGTGAGATCGTGGATCTCGCCGTCGGGGTCGACGGCAAGGCCCTCCGAGCAGACCCAGCTCAGAGCCATGTGGGCCGCCCCGATGATGTAGGAACGGAGCACGATGTCGTCGAGCGGGCGGCCGGCGTCGACCCGGACCAACAGGCGCCCGTCGACGATCTCCGCCGTGGCCCGGCCGCCGGACGGCGCCTCGATCCAGCCCACCTCGCCGCGCGCGCCGGCCTGGAGCACGGCCGCCTCGGCCCAGCCCGCGCCGCGGAGGGTGATCGAGGTCGGCGGTCCGACGACGTCGACTTCTTCGACCGCCAGTCCGGACGCGGCCAGCCGTTCGGCCACCCCCGGCGTGCGCACGACGCGCACCACCCCGGTGCCGTCGTGGCGGATGCCGGCGGCGATCGGCGGACGCTTGGGGCCCAGGCGAACAGCGTCCTCCCGGGCCCAGAGCACCCGGACGGCCCGGCCGTGCTCATCGGCCAGCCGACGGGCGTCGGCCGCCACCGCCGACTCCGCCTTTCCCCCGAACGCGCCGCCGTTGGCCAGGGGGGATGCGGGCTCGCCACCGGGCTCGCACCAGGAGGCGTCGGTCTCCAGGTAGGCGGGCTCGACCCACGTCGTGCGCAGGGTGAGGTCCCAGTCGCCGTCAGGCAGGGTCAAGGGCGGCTCCGGCTCCACGGTGGAGCGTCGACCCTGGACCTTGCCCGCGGCCTGGCGGGCCTCGGTCAGGGTGGCCCCCACGGCGTAGCCCCCTCCCACGTCCGGTACGGCCACCAGCGCACCGCCGGGCGCTCGGTCGTCGGCGAAGCCGCCGGCCCCGGTCGCCACGTCGGGCCCGACCCGCTGTGGCCCGCCGCCCTCCAGCTCGGCCCGACGGGCGGCGGTGGTGAGGTCTCGGGCCGGAACGGGGGCGCCCAGCCGGACGGCCGCCTCGTGGATGGTGCGCCAGCCCGTGCACCGGCAGAGGTGGGCGGCCAGGGCCCGGTCCACCGCGGCCTCGTCGGTGAGGTCCACGCCCTTGCGCCGGGCGCCTTCCAGCCGCACGACGATGCCGGGCGTACAGAAGCCACACTGGCTGGCCCCGGTGGCGCAGAAGGCGTCGGCCCAGGCGTCACGGTCGGCCCGGTCGAGTCCCTCCAGGGTCGTCACCGAACGGCCCACCACCCGCCGGGCGGGCGTCACGCAGGCCACGCGGGGGCCACCGTCGACCAGCACCGTGCAACAGCCGCACTGGCCTTGGGGGCTGCAGCCGTCCTTGGCCGACCGCAGGCCCAAGCGGTCCCGCAGGACCTCCAGCAGGGAGGCCCCGTCGTCGGCCACCTCGACCTGGGTGCCGTCCACCTCGAACTGCAGGCGCGGCGGCTCGCGCTGTGTTGAGGGCTCTTCCCTGTCGCTCATCGCCTTGCGGGCCTGTTCGGCCCGTCGATCGGCCCGCCGCTCATCGGCCGAGGATAGGTTCCGACCCCGATGACGACTCCCGGAATCTCCCGACGCACGGTCTTGGCCGGCGGTGCCGCCCTGGCGTTCCTCACCGCCTGCAGCGGGGGCGATGACGGCGACTCGGCCGACGCCACTCCCGACGACAGCACGCCGGGCCCCGACGAGCTCACCGGCACCTTGCTCGTGCTCCTGCCCCCCCAGGGCGTGCTCATCACCGATGGCGAGCAGCGGGTGCCGGTGGCCGTCGCCGACGCCGAAGGGGTGCCGGTCCGGGAAGGCCTCGAGCCGCGGGACTTCCAGATCCGAACCGACACCGGGGAGCCGACCGTCGTGACGGTTGAGCCCCACAGCGACGGCGTCCCCACGCCGTACTACCCGATCCGCTTCACGCCGGCCGGCGCCGGGATCCACGAGATCACCGTGGTCGACGATCCCGGGCTCAACGCCGTCACCCTCGACATCGGCGACAGCACGCTCATCCCGATCCCGGGCCAAGCCCTGCCCGTCGAACACACCCCGACGCCGGCGAACGCCCGAGGGGTCGACCCGATCTGCACCCGCGATCCGGCGTGTGCCCTGCACGACGTCGACCTGGCCGACGCCCTGGGGGCGGGCCCGGTCGCCCTCGTGATCGCCACCCCCGAGTTCTGCCAGACGGCGATCTGCGGGCCGGTGCTGGACCTGGTCATCGAAGCCCTGCCCGACTACCCGACGATCACCGCCATCCACGCCGAGGTCTACGCCGACCCCTCGAGCGGCGACGACCCCCGAGCGGGGGGCCTGGCCCCGATCACCGACGCCTTCGCCCTCTCCTTCGAGCCCACGCTGTACCTGATGGATGCCACCGGCACGGTCGTCACCCGCCTCGACAGCGTCTACGACCGCGTCGAACTACGGGAAGCGCTCGATCAGATCGCCTGAGGAGGCCGTCTAGCTGAAGGACTGGCCGCAGCCGCAGGTGCGCTCGGCGTTGGGGTTGTCGATGGCGAACCCCGCCTGGTTCAGGCCGTCCTTGTAGTCGAGGGTCGCCCCCTCGAGCAGCATGGCGCTGGAGGCGTCCACGACGACCTCGACCTGGCCGAAGGTGGCCTTGGTGTCGTCGTCGCCGACATCGCTGTCGAAGAACATCTCGTAGCTGAAGCCCGAGCAACCACCCGGCCGCACGGCGACGCGCAGCGCTAGGTCGGCGTCGTCCTCTTGCTCGAGGAGCTCCTTGACCTTGGCGGCGGCACTGTCGGTGACGGTGATCACTGGTGGTCCTCCCGTGCTTGTCTGTGCAATCAATCTACCGAACGCGGAGTTCGACCACATCGGTCTGGCAGGGCACCCGGTCGACCAGCGTGCGGAACGCCCCCATCTGCCCGGTGCCCAGACCGTCCACGAACCCCTCGACCATGCCCCGGTGCAGGCCGCACACCAGGTCGGGATTGGCCTCCGCCAGCTCGCGGAAGGGGCAGTGGGTGAAGGCGATGGTCACCCCGTCTGCACCCCCCGTGGCCTCGGGGTCGAAGCCGAGGTACTCGAGCTGGGTCATCAGAGCCTCGATGCAAGGGCTGTCCTCGGGGAAGCTCTCGGCGTCCCGGGCCCCCTGGTCCCGACCGGCGGCCTCGGCGTCGTTGCCGTCGAGGCCGGCCTCGGCGGCGACGGTGAGCAGCATGCGGGCCAGCGCGGGCATGGCCGGGGGCTCGAGGCCCAGCGACGGCGCGTCGGGGGCCAGCGAGTAGAGGTGCTGGGGCCGGCCGACCCCGCCGTTGTTGTCGATGCGCTGGTCGAGCAGACCGACCTCGCGCATGCGCTCCAGGTGGGGCCGCACGGTGTTGGCGTGGAGGGCGAGGGTGCCGGCGATCTCGGCGGTGGCCAGGGGGCGGGGCGAGCGGGCCAGCTCCAGGTAGATGGCGTACCGGGTGTTCTCGCCCAGAGCCTTCAGGATCTCGAGCCGAGAGGGGGCAGCGGTCTGCGACTCGGCCATGGGCACCAGATTACACGGGCTACGCCGGTAAAATCACCCCATGGCCCCGACGACCCTGCCCCGCCGCGAGGACGTCTTCGGCCTGCTGCGCGGGGTCATCGACCCTGAGCTGGGCAGCGACATCGTCGACCTCGGCATGGCCAAGGCGGTCACCGTGGCCGACGACGGCGTCGTCACGGTCACCCTCGCCCTGACCACGGCGGGTTGCCCCCTGCGGGCCCAGATCAAGAAGGACGTCGTGGCCCGGGTCGAGTCCTTGCCCGGCGTGACCGGCGTGAAGCTGGACTGGACCGAGATGGACGCCGACGAGAAGGCCCACGCCATGGCCCGGGCCCGCTGGAACGTGAAGGAGTCGGCCCCCGACACCGCCGTGCCCGCCACCACCCGGATCATCGCCGTGGCCTCGGGCAAGGGGGGCGTGGGCAAGTCGTCGGTCACCGTGAACCTGGCCGCCGCCCTCGCCGCCCAGGGCTTCCGGGTCGGCGTGCTCGACGCCGACATCTGGGGCTTCTCGGTCCCCCGCATGCTCGGTCTCGAGGGTCGACTCGAGGGCTCGACCGAGGACAAGAAGATCGTCCCCCACATCACCCCGATGGGCGACGGCGTGCTCGAGGTCGTCTCCATGGGCTTCCTCGTCGACAAGGAGGAGTCCGCCCTCATGTGGCGGGGCCTCATGCTCAACCGTGCGGTGCAGCACTTCCTCGAGGACGTCCGCTGGGGCGACATCGACTACCTGCTCATCGACATGCCCCCCGGCACCGGTGACGTCCAGATGGGCCTCGCCCGGATGCTGCCCCGGACCGAGATCCTGATCGTGACCACCCCGTCCCGGAGCGCCCAGAAGGTGGCGGTCCGGGCCGCGGACATGGCCCGCAAGTCCTACCTGCGCATCGCCGGGGTGATCGAGAACATGAGCGCCTTCGTCTGCGAGCACGGCGAGACCTACGCCCTGTTCGGCGAGGGGGGCGGTGCCGACCTGGCCCACGAGGCCGGCGTCCCGCTACTCGGATCGATCCCGCTGGAGCCCGCGGTGGCCTCCGGTGGCGACCTCGGCCAACCCATCGCCCTGGGCGACGGCCCGGCCGCCGACGCCTTCCGGGCCCTGGCCGCCCGCATCGTGGAGGAGGCGGTGCCCCCGGTCGAGATGGCCGGCTGCAGCGCCCGCATGCTCGACGCCGCCGTCGCCGCCCTGGACGCGCTCGACGAGGCGGAGGCCGAGAACGAGGGCGCCGAGGTCTCCTGACCTGGGCCAGACTCGGGCCATGAGCTCGGTGGGGAGGCGGGACTTCGACCGCCACATCGCGGAGGAGCAACTCGCGGCGCTCGAAGCACGCCTGCGGGAACGCGGGGTCCCTGACGCCATGATCGCCCGTGAGAGCGACCTCACCGGCCTGGCCGCGGAGATCAACATCCGGGGAATCGAGCGCCTGACCCTCGTCGAAGCGGCCGCCGAGGCCGGACTCGAGCCGGAGGAGGCCCGCCGGGTCTGGCGCACCGTCGGGGTGGCGGTCGGTGACGACGACGAGCCGGCGTTCGCCCCCGGCGAGGTCCAGGTCCTGCGCTTCTACGCCGCGGGCAGCGAGCTCTTCGGGGCCACCGCCGTGCTCCAGGCCCTCCGCGTGATCGGCAGCGCCTTCGTCCGCATCGCCGAGGCCGAGGTGGCCGTCCTCCGCCTTTCCTTCGAGGTCCCCTACATCGAGGCCGGCGGGTCCGACCTCGACATCACGGACGGCTACGAACGACTGAGCGCCATGATGCTGCCGGAGGTCGAGGGGGTGTTCGCCGGCCTCCACCGCCTCCACCTGGCCCGCTCCTCTCGGCGGGGTTGGGCGGTCGACGAGGCCAGTGGCGCCACTCTGGCCACCGTGGCCGTGGGCTTCGCCGACCTCGCCGGCTTCACGTCGCTGGCCGGCCAGCTCAGCACCACGGAGCTGGCCGGGATCGTCGACGCCTTCGACGAGCACGTGAGTGACCTGGTCCTGGACCACGGCGGCCAAGTGGTGAAGCTGATCGGCGACGAGGTCATGTTCGTGGCCGACGACCCGGTCAACGGTGTGCGCATCGCCCGGGCGCTCACCGCCGGGCTCCCTGGCGCCGACGACCTGCCGTCGGTTCGGGTGGGCCTGGCGGCGGGCGAGGTCCTCAACCGGGACGGTGACTACTACGGCTCGGTGGTGAACCTGGCCGCCCGCCTCGTCACCCTGGCCGAGCCCGGCGAGGTGCTCCTGTCCGACGCCGCGGCCGCGGTCGCCACCGACGGCGAGGTCGAGCCACTGGACCCCGTGGCCGTCAAGGGCTTCCCCGACCCGGTCTCCGCCTTCCGCCTCCGGACCTGACCAGCCGACTCCATCGGGCCGCAGGCCGCGGGCAGATCGATCCGAACCCCGAACCGGCCCTGGTCGCGCCGGACCGAGCAGACCCCGCCGTAGCGCTCGACGATCGTGGCCACGATCGCGAGACCCAAGCCGACACCCGGCCGGTCGCCGGCCGCCGGGGCCCGGGTGAACGGCTCGAACGCCGCGTCCTCGAAGCCGGCGGGCATCCCCGGGCCGTGGTCCCAGACCACCAGCATCACCTGCTCGTCCGCGACGTCGACCTCGATCGCAATCGGGGGGGAGCCGTGAACCTGAGCGTTGATCACGAGGTTTCGCAAGACCCGACGCAGGGCATCGGGATCGATCGCCGCCCACGCCGGGCTCACGACCGACGTCACGATCGCGGGCGTGGCGTCGGCCAACTCCCCGACCACGGCGGACGCCTCACACGGTGAGGGAGCGGGTCGAGCCGGATCCGCCTCGAGCGAATCGAGGTCGAGCAGGCCCTCGGCCAGTGCAATGAGCTCCTCGGTGTCGACCGCGGCGTCCTCGATCGCGGCGCGGAGCTCCTCATTGGACCTTTGCGGCCGACGCGCCAGCTCCAGGCTCGTACGCATTCGGGCGAGGGGGGTCCGCAGCTCGTGGCTGGCATGGGCCATGAACAGGCGCCGCCTGGTGGCCGCCGCCTCGAGCTCGTCCAACGTGTGGTTGAGGGTCTCCCCCAGCCGCCGGACCTCGTCATCGGCAGCCGGGAGTGGGAGGCGGACACCGGTCGACGACGAGCGGATCTCCAGCGCCCGCTGCCGCATCTGTTCCACCGGGCGCAGGGCAGCACCCGCCAGGCCGTAGGCGAGGGCGGCACTCAGGGCCACGCCGAGCAGCGCCCCGCCCACGAGGCGGCGATG
>DATDAH010000324.1:0-3960 GCA_036525535.1 Acidimicrobiales bacterium | reverse complement strand
TCGGATCCGTGTTCGGCCGCGCGTTGGCGTCGGCGCCGTCGGAGATGAGCACCTGTTCACCGATGACCTCGACCGCACGGGTGTCGAGGAGGCCCAGACCGGTGAGGCTGATGCCTTCCCATCCCTCACGAAGGGTCCTGGTGCCCATCGACGCCCGGTAGAGGCGTTCCTTGTTGTTGACGGCCAGCAGATCACCGGTCACGTCGTCGAAATCGAGTCCGGCGATCTTGGTGAGTCCCGGGATCTCGAACGGGGCCCCAAAGGTGTTGGTGGGGTAGTCGTAGGTGCGGATGGTCCTGTCCTTCGCGACGTAGGTGAGGCCATCGGCGAGACGCCATGCCGCGCCGGGCCACTCCGACGGAAGGGCCTGCCAGGACTCGACCTGGAACTGCTCGTTGCCGTCCCGGGTCAGGCGGTAGACGGTCGGGTCGGACGTCCCACCGGCGGGAGGTGTGCTCCCCGAGAACGCGTAGAGCACATCGGCGTTCGCGTCGTAGGCGAGCGCCTCGAGGTCCTCGTTGCGGGTCAGCCCGGCACTGTCGACTCCGCCGAGGAGCGGTGCGTCGATGAAGGCCGACTGGGGGATCCTGCGCCGCAGTGCCCCGGTCGTGCGGTCGACCTCGAACAGCGAGTCGGATTGGTCATCGGCCATCCACAGCGCGTCGTCACCCGGGACGTAGGCGCTGCCCTCGTTGTCGAACACCCGGGTCGAGGATCCTTGGAACGGCGAGGTTCGAATCAGGTGGTTGAGGCTGAGTACCGGATAGGTCGGGCTGGTCAACGCCTGCGCGGAGCCACTCCCGACGACCACCGAGGTGGCCAGGATCGACCCCACGACGACCCCGACCAGGATCCCAACCAGCTCTTGTCCTCGCATCCGTGCTCCCTGTTCCTCCGGGTCCGCACCCGGTGCGGATCACTAACCGCATAGAGTGGCATAAATGACCACATAGTGCGGTATCAGGTTCGCCGCGGGCGGGGGGTCGGCGCGGCGGCCGGTACCGCTGACGGTCGTCCTGGACGATCCGACGGCCATCACGGCGGGCCCGGCCCGTCAACCCGGACCCGGGTCGTGGAAGTATCGCGGGATGGCGAGCTTCCCCACGGTCCGTGTCGCCGCCGTGCAGGCCACGCCGGCGATCCTCGACGTCGACGCCACGATCGACCGCGCCGTCCACTGGATGGGCCAGGCGGCGGCGGCGGGGGTGGACCTCGTGGTCCTCCCGGAGTGCTTCGTGTCCGTGTACCCGTCCGGGGCGTGGGCCGCGGCCGCCGCCCACTTCGGAGGTTCCGACGAGCTCTGGGAGCGGATGTGGGCCTCCTCCGTCGACGTCGACGGTGCCCACGTCGCCCGCCTCGTCCAGGCCTGCGCCGACCACGGTGTCCACCTCGCCATCGGCGTGAACGAGCGGGAGGACGAGCGTCCGGGGTCGCTCTACAACTCGCTGCTGATCCTCGGCCCCGACGGCGTCGTCCTCCGGCACCGCAAGACGATGCCCACCATGCATGAACGGGTGTTCCACGGGATCGGCCGTGGCGACGACCTGCGGGTCGTGGATCTGCCGGGGATCGGCCGGGTCGGCGGGCTCATCTGCTGGGAGAACCGGATGCCACTGGCCCGCTGGGCGCTCTACGAGGGCGGTCCCCAGATCTGGCTCGCCCCGACGGCGGACGACAGCGACGGCTGGCAGGCGACCGTCCGGCACATCGCCATCGAGTCCGGGGCCTTCGTCGTCAGCGTCCCGCAGTACCTCCCCCGTGAGGCCTTCAGCGACGACTTCCCGCTGGCCCTACCCGAGGGGATGGATTGCCTCGGCCGTGGGGGCGCGGTGATCGTCGACCCGACCGGCACGGTCATCGGCGGCCCCCTCTACGACCAGGAGGGGATGGTCACCGCCGACTGCGACTTGCGGGTCGGCCTGCGGGCCAAGCGCTGGTTCGATGCGGTCGGCCACTACTCCCGGGACGACGTCCTCGCGACCGACCGGCCCGGCGGCCACGACGGCGACCCGCCCGAGCTCGCCGGGGGCACCGCCGCCCCTTGATCCGATGGCCGACCTGACCCGATGGGCCACGGCACCGGACGTGGTACAACGAGTCGACACGGAGGGGGGCCGGGCATGCCCGTCGCGGACCTGGATGGCATGGAGATCGCCTACGAGCTCGTGGGCGAGGGCCAACCGTGGGTCCTGACGCCGGGCGGGCGGTTCACCAAGGAGGTCGGCGGGCTCCCCGAGATGGCCCGGGCGCTGGCCGACCACGACCGGCAGGTGCTGACCTGGGACCGTCCGAACTGCGGCGCGTCGTCGGTCGTGTTCCGCGGGCGTTCCGAGTCAGAGGTCCAGGCCGATGCGCTCGGTGCGCTCCTTCGCCATCTCGACCTCGGCCCGACCGTGATCGCCGGCGGCTCGGGCGGCGCGCGGGTCTCGCTGCTCGCCGCCGCCCGCAACCCCGACGTCACGGCCGGGTTGGCGATGTGGTGGATCAGTGGCGGCGTCCCTGGGCTGCTGCAGCTGGGCAACTACTACTGCATGCCGTCGGCGGACGCCGCGTGGCACGGCGGTATGGAGGCCGTCGTCGAGCTCGACCAGTGGCAGGAGGTGCTGGCGGCCAACCCGGAGAACCGGGAGCGGTTCCTGTCGATGGATCGGCAGGAGTTCCTCGACGTCATGGACCGTTGGATGCTGGCCTACTGCCCGTGTGATGACTCGCTCGTACCCGGCCTCGACGACGAGGACGTGGCCCGCCTCGCCGCCCCGATCCTCGTGTTCCGCAGCGGTGGGTCGGACCTGTCGCACACCCGGGCCACCTCTGAGGCGCTGGCCGCCGGCCTGCCGGGCGCCGAGCTGGTCGACCCGCCCTGGGGTGACGACGAATGGAACGAGCGTCGAGCTGCGGTGGAGCAGACGGGTTCACTGTTCGTTCGCTGGCCGCTACTCATCCCTCAACTGATCAACTGGGCCGATCGGACGATCGGCGGCGACCGATGACCGAATCGCTCGTGAGGAGCTGACCATGACAGCCGTGACCGTCCGTCCCATCCGTGACGATCTCTCCTTCGGCGCCCGCGTCGGTGGGGTCACCCTCGAACAGCTCCGCGAACCAGAGGTGCGGGCCCGTCTCAACGAGGCCTTCGAGGATCGCGGACTGCTGATCTTCGAGGGGGTTGATCCGACCCCGGAGATGCAGGTGGCCATCAGCACCGTGTTCGGGCCGCTCAAGGACCATCCGAGCACGGCGACGCCACGGGTCGGCGGCGACGACATGGTCGGGGTCATCGAGATCCGCCACGAACCGAACGAGGGAGGTGTCGTCGAGCTGGATGGTCGGCGGCTGTCGCAGTGGCTGCCCTGGCACTTCGACCACTGCTACAACGATCAGCTCAACCGGGCCGGTGTGCTCCGCGCCGTCGAGATCCCGCCGGACGGGGGGATGACGGGCTTCGTCGACGGCATCGCCCTCTACGCCGCGGTCTCAGCGGAGGTGCGGAACCGGATCGAGGGCGAGAAGGTGATCTACGCCATGGACGTGATCCTCGACAACCTCCGGTACGGGCGGCCCGAAGGCTTCGTCGAGGTCCAGGCGTCCCCGCAGACCGCCGACGTGATGACCGAGTACGAGCACCGGCCACGAGCCATCCACCCTGCCGTCTGGACCCGTAGCTCCGGTGAGAAGGTCCTCCACGTCTCCCCGTGGATGGCCAAGGGCATCGAAGGCTCGGACGACGTCGCCGCCGACTCGCTGCTCACCGAGGTCTGCGACGAGATCGTCGAGGCGGCGAAGGGCCTCAGCTATTTCCATCGCTGGGAACCGACCGACATGGTGATCTGGGACAACTGGCGGATCCTCCACTCCGTGTCGGGCTCGGCGCCCGAGAACGGTCGCTGCATGCACCGCACGACCATCGCGGGTGACTACGGCCTCGGCCGCTTCGAGGACGCAGCCCCGGCGCAGTCCTGA
>DATDAH010000323.1:0-6829 GCA_036525535.1 Acidimicrobiales bacterium | reverse complement strand
TCCTCCTCCCGGGACTGACCGACGGCTCGACCCCTGGGGCCGTGGCCTTCGCGTCCGCCGGGTCGGCGACCGAGTGGACCGCGGTCCTCGGTGCCGCCACCGCCGCGATCGTGGTGGTGCCCATCGGCGACGACTGGTGGGCCCTCCCTACCGACGGGTTGACGGTCGAGGAGCACAAGAGCCTCGATCCCACGCGCCGGCTGGCCACCGTTCGCGTCGACGCCGCGCCCCAGGGTCAGCGGCTCGGTCCCGAGCCCCGCCCCGGCCTGGTCCGGGACCTGACCGCCACGCTGCTGGCCGCCGAGTCGGCGGGCGGATCCGCCTGGTGCGTCGACACGGCGTCGGCCTACGCCAAGGATCGTCAGCAGTTCGGTCGTCCCATCGGCCAGTTCCAGGCCGTCAAGCACCTCTGTGCCGACATGCTCGGCGCGCTCGAGCTGGCCCGGGCCGTGGCCTGGGACGCCGCCCGGGGCGGCGACGACGACGAAGTGGCGTTGGCCGCGGCCGTGGCCGGGGCCATCGCCCCCGAGGCCTTCGCCCGCTGCGCCCAGGGCTGCGTCCAGGTCCACGGCGGCATCGGGTTCACGTGGGAGCACGACGCCCACCTGTTCCTGCGCCGGGCCATGGCCACCCGCCAGCTCTTGGGGGGCGAGGAGGCCTGGAACGACCTGGTCGTCGAACGGGCGCGGGGTGGGGCCCGGCGGTCGATGACCGTCGACCTCCCACCCGAAGCCGAGGGGCCCCGGGCCGAGGTGCGGGCCTTCCTGGAGGACCTCCGCGACCAGAACCGGGCCGACTGGGACCTCCGCATCGCCGAGGCCGGCTGGCTGGTCCCCAACTGGCCCTCGCCCTGGGGCCGCGACGCCGACCCGATCGAGCAACTGGTCATCGACGAGGAGTTCCGTGAGGCCCACGTCCGACGTCGCCACCTGCAGGTGGGGGCGTGGGTCCTGCCCACGTTGATCGTGCACGGCAACGCCGAGCAGCAGGAGCGCTTCATCGGCCCGACGTTGGCGGGGGAGATCCTGTGGTGCCAGATGTTCAGTGAGCCGGGCGCCGGCTCCGACCTGGCCTCACTGAGCACCAAGGCCGAGCGGGTGGAGGGCGGCTGGGCCCTCACCGGGCAGAAGGTCTGGACGACGATGGCCCACATCGCCGACTGGGGCATCTGCCTGGCCCGGACCAACCCGAACGCGGCCAAGCACCTCGGCATCAGCTGCTTCCTGGTCGACCTGAAGACGCCGGGGATCGAGGTCCGTCCGCTGCGGGAGCTGACCGGGGCGGAGATGTTCAACGAGGTCTTCTTCGACGCGGTGTTCGTGCCCGACGACCTCGTGGTCGGCGAGATCGACGCCGGTTGGGAGACGGCGCGGACCACGTTGGCCAACGAGCGGGTGTCGATGGGCAGCGGTGGGTCGTTCGGACCCGGTGTCGAGGGCCTCCTGGCCAAGGCCGCCGAGGACGCTTCGCCGGTCGTCCTCGACCACGTGGGGCGCCTGCTGGCCGAGAGCCACGCCCTCGCTGCGCTCGGCTGGCGCTCGACGCTGCGGGCCCTGACCGGGGCCGAGCCCGGCCCGGAGGCCAGCGTGCGCAAGCTCCTCGGGGTCGAGCACGAGCAGCGCATCCAGGAGCTGGGCCTCGGCCTGCTCGGCCCGGCCGGGGCCGTCGACGAGGGGGAGGGGGCGGCCTGGATCGGCGGCTACCTCGGCAATCGCTGCCTTTCCATCGCCGGTGGCACCAGCGAGATCCAGCGCAACGTGATCGCCGAACGCCTCCTCGGCCTCCCCAAGGATCCCTAGAAGGTGCGCCGCACGATCGCCTTCGACCTGGACGGGACGCTGTCGGACTGGGAGGCGGCGATCCGCTTGGCCGAGCCCGAGCACGGCGAGGCGCTGCTCGAGGCCCTCGACGGCCTTCATCCCCGCGAGGGCGGGGAGCTGGTCGACGGGGCCCACTACCTGCTCTTCGTGCGGGGTGAGGACATCTGGGCCGACGTGCTCGGCGTCGCCGACGGGGCGGTCGAAGCAGCCGAGCGATTCATGGCCGGCTTCCGGGCCGTCGCCTTCCCGGAAGTCGACGCCGTGCTGGCCCGGCTGACCGCGGACTTCCGGGTCGTGCTGGTGACCAACAGCCCCCGAGCGCACGCCGCCCTCGACGACATGGGCCTGGCCCACCACTTCGAGACCGTCGTGGAGCTCCCGCCTGAGCTGCGCAAGCCCCGACCGGAGGGGTTCTGGCACGCGGCCGAGCAACTCGGCGTCGAGCCCGCCGACCTGGTCTACGTGGGGGACAGCTACCGCTGCGACATCCAGGCCGGGGTCGCCGCCGGCGTGTGCCCGATCTGGGTCGACCGCTGGGGCACGAAGCTGCCGGTCCCCGACGGCGTCACCCGGATCACGAGTCTGGAGGCCCTGCCCGCCGCACTCGCGTAAGTTCCGCGGCATGGCCCAGGTACCCACCGTCACCGGTTCGATCGACACAGCCGAGCTCGGCCCCACGCTGATGCACGAGCACGTCTTCGTGCTCAGCCCCGAGATCATCCAGAACTACGGCGACACCTACTGGGACGCGGAGGAGCGCATCGCCGACGCCGTGAGCAAGCTCGACGACCTGGCGTCCCGCGGCATCCGCAGCATCGTCGACCCGACGGTCATCGGGCTCGGGCGCTACCTGCCCTGGGTCCAGCGGGTGGCGGAGCAGGTCGAGCTCCAGATCGTGGCCGCCACCGGCCTCTACACGTACAACGACGTCCCCTTCTTCTTCCACTACCGGGGCCTGCTCTTCGACACCGATCCCGACCCGATGGTCACCTTCTTCGTGAAGGACATCACCGAGGGCATCGCCGAGACGGGCGTGAAGGCCGGGATCATCAAGTGCGCGACGGACGCCGACGGCCTGACCCCCGGCGTGGAGCGGGTGCTGCGGGCCTGTGCCCGGACCCACCGGGAGACCGGCGTCCCCATCACCACCCACACCGACGCCGGCAGCTTCCGGGGGCGCGATCAGCAGCGGGTCCTCGCCGAGGAGGGGGTCGACCTGAGCCGGGTCGTCATCGGCCACTCCGGTGACTCCCAGGACTTGGACTACCTGCGGGAGCTCATGGACAAGGGCTCGATGATCGGCATGGACCGGTTCGGCATCGACGTCTACCTGCCGACCAGCGACCGGGTGCAGGTGGTGGCTGACCTGTGTGCGCAGGGGTACGCCGATCGCATGGTCCTGGCCCACGACGCCGCCTGCTACATGGACTGGTTCACGCCCGAGCTGATCGAGACCATGACCCCGAACTGGCACTTCAACCACATCTCTGACGACGTGCTCCCCGCGTTGCTGGACCGAGGCGTCACCCAGGACCAGATCGACCAGATGCTCGTGGGCAACCCCCGCCGCCTCTTCGAGATGACCGGCCCCTACTGACCACGCGCCACTGCCGGCGCGGCGTCGCGCGAGCGGCTCGGGCATGATCTCTGCGTGGCCACCTGGAAGGACGTGGAGACCGCCGACCCGGCGTTCGCAGCCCGGGTGCGGGCGCGCTTCGACGCCCACAAGCACAAGACGATCGCCACCCTGCGCGCGGACGGGTCGCCCCGCATCTCGGGCATCGAGGCGGAGTTCGAGGACGGCCAGCTCACCTTCGGCTCCATGCCGGGAGCGCGCAAGGGAGCTGATCTCGTCCGCGACCCTCGGTTCGCCCTGCACAGCGCCTCGGAGGACCCGCCCGAGGATGACCCGTCCGGCTGGAGCGGCGACGCCAAGGTCGCCGGTCGGGCCGTGCTCGTCGGCGACCTCGAGGGGGACACCTCCGGTCAGGGGTTTCGAGCCGAGCTGGACGAGGTGGTCCTCACGCGGTTGAACGACGCGGGCGACCGCCTGCTCGTCGAGATCTGGCGGCCCGGGGAACCACTGGAGCGCGTGGAACGAGAGTGATCGACGTCGCCCCCCCCGAATCAGCCTTCAGGCCGGCGGAGCGCGGCGCGGAGGGCGAACTTCTGGACCTTGCCCGTGGCGGTGCGAGGGAGGTCGGCCACCTCCCGGATCTCCTCTGGCCACTTCTGACGGGCCAGGCCGGCGGCCTCGAGGTGGGCCCGGATGGCCTCGAGGTCGGGGGCGGCCAGCCCGGCGGTGGGCCGGATGAACGCACAGCCGTGCTCGCCGAGGCGCTCGTCGGGCGCCGCCACCACGGCGACCTCGGCCACGCCCGGCATGCGCAGGAGCAGGCCCTCGACCTCCGCCGGGCTGACGTTCTCACCGCCCCGGATGATCACGTCCTTGGCCCGATCGGTGATGGTCAGCCAGCCTTCGTCGTCGAGCACGCCGATGTCACCGGTGCGGTACCAGCCGTCGGCGTCGGTCGCCTCGGCGGTGAGCTGAGGATCGGTGTACCCCGAGAAGAGATCGGGCCCTCGGCTCCAGATCTCGCCGTCCTCGTCCAGGCAGAGCTCCACTCCCGCCAGGGGGCGCCCGTCGGTGGTGATGCGCTTGGCCCGGGGCTCGCTGTGGTGCGCTCCCGTGGTGGAGGGGTGCTCGGTCGACCCGTAGGCGCGGGTCGTCTCGATGCCGAGGCCGGCGGCCCGTTCACCGATGGCCGCGGGTACCGCCGAGCCCCCGAGGCCTATGGCGGGCATGTGCCGAACGTGGGCGTCACCGAAGTCAGGGTGCTCGAGGAGGCTGAGCAGGAAGTACGTCGATCCGCTCCCGGCGGTCAGGTCGTGCTCCAACATCAACCGGAGGATCGTGGCTGGGTCCCAGCCGTCGATCATGGCGATGGGCTCACCCCGGAAGACGGGAAGGAGGAGGCCGCCCAACATCCCGATGGCGTGGCCCACCGGCGCCCCGGTCAGGGTGGGGCGGCCGTGGCCCGGCTGCAGGGCGGCGAGCTGGCGGATCTCGGCGCCCAGGGTGCGATGCGAGTGGACGACGCCCTTGGGGTCGGCTGTCGTCCCCGAGGTGTAGGCGATGAGGGCCGGCGCCGCCGGGTCCGTCACAGCGGGCTCGACGATCGGGGCGGCGGCGTCGACGGCGTCGGCGAAGCCTTCCCAGCGACCGGCGTCATCGCCCACGACCAGCACGTGCTCGAGGGCGGGCAGGTCCGGAGCCAGCCCGTCGAGGATCGCGAGGTGATCGAGGTGGCCCGTGCCGGCCGCCGTGACCAGCACCCTGGCCTCGGACTGACGGAGGATGTAGCCGACCTCCTTGGCGCCGTAGAAGTCGACGATGGGCACGACCACGGCGCCCAGCAGCGCCGCCCCCCAGAAGGTCGCGGCGGCCTCCACGTGGTTCGGCAGCTGGAAGGCGACGGGATCACCCGGGCGCACGCCCCGGGCCGCCAGTGCGCCGGCGACCCGCTGGGCCATCGTCAGGCCGTCGGCGAAGGTCCCCCGGAACGGTCGGTCGTCGGAGAAGAACAGGAGGCGCTGGTCCGGCTGCCGAGCGAGGCCCTCGGCCAGGACCCGCCCGACCGTGTCGTCGTTCCACCAGCCCTCATCCCGGTACCGCCGGGCCAGGTCGGTCGGCACGGGACGGACCCCCCAGTCCCCCATGGCCCGTGACGGTAGACCACACCTCGGGGCCTACGATCGGCCCGTGGCCGATGAGGACTGGACCTTCCCCTTCGAGGGTCCCCTGCACGAGTCGTTCCCCGCCCTGCACGAGGCCCAGAGCTCGTGGCTGGCCCAAATCGACTCGCTGCCGGCCCCCGACCGCAAGACCCACGAGCTGATCCGCCTCGTCTGCACGGTCATCCTCCGCAACGCCGAGGGCGTCGAGCGTCACGCCCGGCTGGCCGCGGAGGTGGGCGCGACCTGGGACGAGGTCCTGGGGGCGATGATGCTGACCACGCCCGGCTTCGGCGTCCTGCCCGCGGTCCAGGCCATGCCGGTCGCCCGCCGGGGCTTCGAGTCGGCCGAGCCCCCCGAAGCCGACTGAGGTGGGCGTGACCACCCCGCGGCCCGACTTCCGGATCCTGCCGCGGATCAGGGACGACAACGAGTTCTTCTGGACGTCAGGGGCCGACGGTCGGCTGCGCTTCATGCGCTGCGGGTCCTGCGGCTTCTGGATCCACCCCTCGGGCCCCGTGTGCCCCGTTTGTCATTCGCGGAATCTCGCCCCCCAGGCGGTGGCGGGGGAGGCCGTCCTCCACACCTACACGGTGAACCACCAGGCCTGGCTGCCGGGCTTTGAACCGCCGTACGTGGTCGCCATCGTGGAGCTCCCGGAGCAGGAGGGGCTTCGTCTCACCACCAACCTGGTGAACTGCGCCCTCGAGGAGGTGCAGATCGGGATGCCGGTGCGGGTCCTCTTCGAGCAGTGGGAGGACGTCTGGTTGCCGCTCTTCGAGCCGGCATGAGCGGTCTGCCCGCCCAGACCCAATCCCAGGACCTCACCGTCCCGATCGTGGTGATCGTCGTCTGTGCCGTCGTCATCCTGCTGACCCTGATCCTGCAGCGGGTCCGGGCCCGACGGCGACCTCCGGCCGACGAGGACCGGCGTTCGGGGTCCGAGGTCCCGCACTAGGTTCGGGGCGATGCGGCTCCGGTACTCCGACGAGGACGAGGCGTTCCGGGCCGAGCTCCTGGACTGGCTGGCCCAGAACCCGCCGCCGACGCCCGAGGAGCGCACTGGACGGCGGTCCAGTGCCGACATGCCCCCGTGGGCCAAGGCGTGGCAGCGCACGCTCTTCGACGGCGGTTGGTTGGTCCCCGGCTTCCCGCCCGAACGGGGCGGCCGCAACGCCACCGCGGTCCAGCAGATGATCTACTTCGAGGTCTTCTCGGATCTCGGCATCCCCAGGACCGTCAACCCCCAGGGCCTGTCGATCGTCGCCGCCTCT
>DATDAH010000322.1:0-6572 GCA_036525535.1 Acidimicrobiales bacterium | reverse complement strand
CGGACAGGTCGTCGGCTCGAACTCGAGAGCGCCCAGGGGGCGGAACGCGGGAGAGCCCGCTTCGGGTTCGACGGTGATGACAGGGCCTCCGGTCAGGCGGTCAGGGTGGAGCGCAGGGCGACGCGAGGCTACCGGTCGACTTCTCAGGAGGCGAGAAGGGCCCGGGCGACGAGGTCCGTGCCGGCCGCGGTCAGGATCGCCAGGTAGAGCAGGCCGGTGGCCGCCATGACGGCCGAGTACTGCTTCTCCCGCAGCGCCAACCGGGTCACGACGAGAAGGCCGATGGTGGTCACCGCGCTCATGACCCAGAACCAGCCCAGCATCCCGCCGTAGCCGTCGTCGATGGTGCCGTTCAGCACCGACACCATCCCGACAGGCCACAGCAGCACGACCACCTCGGGGAACCAGAGGACCGTCGAGACCGTCAGCAGCTCGTTGAGGGGGTCCCGGGAGAGGCCGGGCTGCACGAGGTACCAGTGGCCGAGGAGCATGGCGTCGGTGATGGCCCCGAGGAAGGCGGCACCGACGAGCACCCGCGCCACGGCGAGGGCGTCGGGCCCGCCGGCGGCGACACCGGCTGCGACCAGGCCGACCACACCGATGATCGGGGCGGGCAGGTCCAACCACGTCGGCAGCGCTTCCGGCCCGTCGGCCTTCCGCCGGATGGACACGATCAGGGCCACGCCGGTCGCCAGCACGACGCCCGCGGCCGAGGCTTCGCGGACCGGGACGATGTCGGTGCGGAGGCCCACGAACAGCCCACCGAGGGCGCAGAGGCCCCACACCGACCGCAACAGCCAGCCGTATCCGATGCCCAGCACCTGTCGCCGGGTGGTGAACCAGCAGAAGGCCAGGCCGCCCACGGCCCACTGCAGCAGGACGGTCCCGCCGTCGAAGGCCATCACGGCGTTACCGCTCGATCAGGTCATGGGGGACCTGGTTGAGGGCCTCGGGACCGTCGGCGGTGGCCACCACGATGTCCTCGATCCGGGCGCCCCACCGGCCTTCCACGTAGATCCCGGGCTCGACCGAGAAGGCATGGCCCGCAACGAGCGCCTCGCAGTTGCCGGCCACGACGTAGGGGTCCTCGTGGGCCTCGATGCCGATGCCATGACCGGTGCGGTGGACGAACTCCTCCCCGTAGCCACCCTCGGTGATGAGCCGGCGGGCCACTGCGTCGACGTCCTCGCAGGGGGTCCCGACCACCGCGGCCGCCACCGCCTGGGCCTGGGCGTCCTGCAGCACCGTGTACAGGTCCCGGAACTCGGCGGGCGGCGGGCCGAGGTGCACGCAGCGGGTGATGTCGGAGCAGTAGCCCACCCCGTCGTCGTCGAGGACCGTGCCGCCGATGTCGAACAGCACCCCCTCGCCGGTCTCGACGCGCCGGTCGCCCGGCTCGTGGTGCGGACTGGCCGCGTTGGGGCCGGAGGCCACGATCACGAAGTTGACCTGGTGGTGGCCGGCGGCCAGCAGGCGGGCGTGAACGTCCGCCGCCACCTCGGCCTCGGTCCGGCCCACCAGCGGCACCTCGCCGGCCTGGATGGCGGCCACGACCCGGTCGACGGTGGCTCCGGCCCGGCGCAGGGCCGTGATCTCGGCCTCGTCCTTGACCGCCCGGAGCGGGCCGAGGACGGGTTGGGCCGGCCGGAAGCTTGCCTTCGACAGGCGGGCCTGGAGGTCGAGGACGAAGCGGGCCCACGTCCGGTCGCCGAGGGCGACGACGGCGGGGGCACCGGCGGCCTCGGCCACGATCTCGACCGGGTCCTCGGTCTCGTTCCAGGGTCGCAGTCCGAACACGTCGGGCCGCTCGACCACCCGGGGCGCCTCCAGCCGGGGCACCACCAGCGTGGCCTCGCCCTCGCGGGGCAGCACGAGCATGGTCAGGCGCTCGAGAGGCATGGCCTCGTAGCCGGTCAGCCAGGGCAGGTCGGCCCCGACCGACAGCAACACGGTGTCCACCCCGTGACGAGCCATGGCGGCCCGCACCCGCTCCACCCGCTCGACGAACCGACTCACGACCGCTGGACGGTACCGGCCCAACCGTTCTGGAACCTGAAACTCGCGGCCCACCACCAACGACAGGGGGCCAGAACGAACGGGATCAGCCGGCGTCGACGAGGGCGGCGTGGCCGGACTCGGCGGCCTCGCGGGCGTGGTAGCTCGAACGCACGAGGGGTCCGGCCTCGACGTGGGCCAGGCCGAGGGCCTCCCCGGCCGCCTTCAGGCGGTCGAACTCCTCGGGGGTCCACCAGCGGCGGACGGGCAGGTGGGCGGCGGTGGGACGCAGGTACTGGCCCAGGGTGACGATGTCGGTGCCGACGCCCCGCAGGTCGCCCAGGGCGGCCACGACCTCGTCCTCGGTCTCGCCCAGGCCGAGGATCATCCCCGACTTGGTCGTGAGCCCGGCCGCCCGGGCCCGGGCCAGCACGGCCAGGCTGCGGGCGTAGCCCGCCGAGGGGCGCACGGCCCGCTGGAGGCGGGCCACCGTCTCGAGGTTGTGGTTCAGGACGTCGGGGCGGGCGGCGAAGATCACGTCGAGCGCCGCCGGGGCCCCCTTGCAGTCCGGAATCAGGACCTCGACCTCGGTGGCCGGGTTGCGTCGCCGGATGGCCTCGATGGTCGCCGCGAACTGGGCGGCACCACCGTCGGGCAGGTCGTCGCGGGCCACGGCGGTGAGCACGGCGAAGCGCAGGCCCATCTCGGCCACCGCCGCGGCCACCCGCTCGGGCTCGTCGGCCGCCGGCGGGGCGTCCGGCTTGCGGGTGTCGACCAGGCAGAAGCCACAGGCCCGGGTGCAGCGCTCGCCGTTGAGCATGAAGGTGGCCGTGCCATCGGACCAGCACTCGGAGATGTTGGGACAGCCCGCCTCCTCGCACACGGTGACCAGGTCGAGGCGGCGCATGCGCTTGCGCAGGGCCCGATAGTCCTCGCCCAGCCGCACCGGGGCCCGGAGCCACTCCGGCTTGCGTTCGGCGATGGCGAGGCCGCCGACCTTCACCGGCACGTCGGAGGGCAGGGCCTTCACATCGGCCCGCTCCCAACCGGCCGAGCCCCAGCGCTCAGCGGCACGGGCGGCTACGGCGTCGACGACCTCGTCCATCGTGACGTCGAGGCCTTCGGCCCGCAGAGACGTCACGCCCTTGTCGACGATGCCGCAGGGCACGATGCGGTCGAACCAGGCCAGATCGGTGTCCACGTTGAGGGCGAAACCGTGCATCGACCGCCCCCGGCTGAGCTTCACCCCGATGGCGGCGATCTTTCGGGGCCAGGGCGAGTCCGGCGCGACCCACACCCCTGCCAGGCCGTCGACCCGACCCACGTCGAAGAGCCCGAGGTCGGCGAGCACGTCGATGAGCAACTGCTCGACCGACCGCACGTAAGCGACCGTGTCGGCCATCCCCCCGCCCCGCTTTCCGGGCACGGTGAGGATCGGGTAGCCGACGAGCTGGCCCGGGCCGTGGTAGGTGATGTCCCCGCCTCGGTCGGTGCGGACGAGCTCGGCGCCGACCGCGTCAGGGTCGACCAGGAGGTGGTCGAGGGACCCGCCTCGCCCCAGGGTGAAGACGTGGGGGTGCTCCAACAGGAGCAGGTGGTCGTCCGCGGAGCGGGCGAACAGGCCGTGCTGCAGGGCGTGGGCGTCGGCATACGCCACCCGCCCCAACCACCGCAGGCGCAGCACTACAGCTCGGCTTCCCAGTCCCGGGTCTCGATGATGTCCTTCAGCCGGGCCAGGAAGGCGGCGGCGTAGGCGCCGTCGAAGGCCCGGTGGTCCCACGCCAGCGCCAGGACGCCGACGGAGTGGATGGTGATGGCCTCCGTGCCGTCGGGGCCGGTCACGACCACCGGCTTCCGGTGCACACCGTCGGTCGAGAGGATGGCCACCTGCGGCTGGTTGATCACCGGGAACTGCAGCAGCGTGCCGTATTGACCGGGGTTGGTGATCGTGAAGGTGCCGCCGGCGATCTCGTCGGCCGACAGCTTCTTCTGGTGGGCCCGGTCGGCCAGGTCCCGGATCTCCCGGGCGATGGCCCGCAGCCGCTTGGACTCCGTGTTGCGCACCACCGGCGCCAGCAGGCCCTCGAAATCGAGGTCCACGGCGATGGCCAGGTGGACGGCGTGGTGCACGAGCAGCTCGCCCTCGCCCACCGAGGCGTTGAGATGGGGGAAGTCCTCGATGGCGTCGACCACCGCCCGGGCCACGAAGGGCAGGTAGGTGAGGCTGAAGCCCTCTTGCGCCTTCCAGGCGTCCCGGTGGGCCCGACGGACCCGGTCGACGCCCTCGAAGTCGACCTCCATGGCCGTCAGCACGTGGGGCGAGGTCTCCTGCGACCGGACCATGTGCTCGCCGGTGCGCTTGCGGATGTTGTTCAGGGGCACCGGCGTGGTGCCGTCCGCCGCCGCCTTCACCTGAACCGGAGCCGACGCCGCCACGGGAGCGGCGGCCGTCGCCGGCGCGGCCGGGGCGGCCGGTGCCGTGGTGGGTGCGCCGGCGCCCGATTCGGCGGCCGCGAGCACGTCGTTGCGGGTGATCCGGCCGCCGGGACCGGTGCCGGTGAGCGAGGCGGGGTCCAGGTCGTGCTTGCGCAGCAGGCGGCGCACCAGCGGGGACAACACGCGCCCGTCGCCCTCGCCGACGACCTCGGCGCTGACGGGCTCCGCCTCGGGCTCGGGTTCGGGCTCCGGCTCGGGGGCAGGCGCCGCCGCGGCCGGCTCCGGCTCCGGCTCGGCGGCCGGCTCCGGCTCCGCCGCAGGTTCCGCTTCAGGGGCGGCGGCCTCGTCGGGCGGGGCCGCCGCGGGGGCGGCACCGTCACCGTCGCCGAGGACGGCGAGCTTCGTGCCGACATCCACCGTCTCGCCCTCGGGCACCAGGATCTCCTGGAGTACCCCGGCGGCCGGCGACGGCACCTCGGAGTCGACCTTGTCGGTGGAGACCTCGAACAGCGGCTCGTCGACCTCGACCCGGTCACCGACCGCCTTGAACCACTGCGTGATCGTCCCCTCGGTGACGGTCTCGCCCAGCTGCGGCATCTCGACATCGGCCATGGCGGCTCTCCTACCCCTCGACTACCCGTGCAACCCGCGGCCGGTCAGGGACATGACCGCCTCGCCGAAGCTCTCCGACAGCGAGGGGTGGGGCTGGATGAACTGGGCCACGTCGTCGACCGTGGCCTCCCAGTTCACGGCCAGGTAGCCCTGGCCGAGCTGCTCGGTGACCCACGGCCCGACCATGTGGACCCCGAGGATCTCGCCGGCCCGGCCGTCCTCGTCCTTGGCCGCGATGACCTTCACCAGGCCGTCGGCGTCACCGATGATCAGGGCCCGCCCGTTGCCGCCGAAGCGGTGCTTGACGGTGACCACGTCGTGGCCCGCCTCCTTGGCACTCTCCTCGGAGAGCCCGGCGAACGCCACTTCGGGATGGCAGTAGATGCACCACGGGACCCGGCCGTAGTCGACCGGCACGGGGTCCTCGCCCAGGATGTCCTTGACGACTACGACCGCCTCGGCGAAGGCGACGTGGGCCAGCTGGGCGGTGGGGATGAGGTCGCCCACGGCCCAGACCCCTTCGACGGTCGTCCGGCAGTTGGCGTCGACCTTGACGAAGCCCCGCTCGTCGACCTCCACCCCCGTGCCCTCGAGGCCGAGGACGTCGGACAGGGGGCGGCGGCCGACGGACACCACGACCTGCTCCACCTCGATGGACTGGTCCTCGCCGAACCGCACGGTGGTCCCCGCCCCACCCGGCTCGTGGCCGGTCACGTCCACACCGGTGTGGATGGTGATGCCCCGCTTCTTGAACGAGCGCTCGACCACCTTGGCCACATCGGCGTCCAGGCCCGGGAGGATCTTGGGCAGCGCCTCGAGGATGGTCACTTCGGTGCCGAGATCACTCATCATCGACGCGAACTCGCACCCGATGGCCCCACCGCCGATGACCACGGCTGAGGCCGGCAGCTCCCGTTGCGTCAGCAGTTCGTCGGAGGTCACGACCAGATCACCCTGGACGTCGAAGCCGGGGATGGTCCGCGGGACGGAGCCGGAGGCCAGGAGCACGGCGTCACCCTCCAGCTCGAGGTCGCCGTCCTCTCCCCCGCTGACCGCGACGCGTCCGGCGCCCAGCAGGCGACCGGTGCCGTTGACCACCCGGACCTTGCGGCTCTTGAGCAGCGAGGACAGGCCCGAGTGGAGCTTGTCGATGACACTCTGGCTGCGGTCCTGGCTCACGCCGAAGTCCATCGTCGGCTCGTCGACCGTGAAGCCGAACTGGGCGGCGCCGGCCAACGCCCGCCGCACCGAGGCCGTCTCCAGGAGTGCCTTGGCGGGGATGCAGCCGCGGTGCAGGCAGGTGCCCCCCACCTTCTGGTTCTCGATCATCGCCACGTCGAGGCCGGCCGCGGCGCCGTACAGCGCGGCCGCGTAACCCCCCGGGCCACCACCGATGATCACGAGGTCAGCTCGATCAGCCATGCCCCTCCGAGCGTAGGCTCCGTCAGGGTGAGTACGCGCCTGCTGATCGTCGCCGCCCTGCTGTGCGGGTTGGCCATCCTGCTGGCCTTCACGGTGCAGGTCCTCCT
>DATDAH010000321.1:0-2951 GCA_036525535.1 Acidimicrobiales bacterium | reverse complement strand
GCGCCCTTGTAGCGCTCGGGCAGGAACTTGGTGAAGGCGTCCTTCGTCTCGTAGAGGTGGTTGTCGGCGTCGAACACCGGGATGGCGAGGGTGGCTGTGGACATGGGTTTCACTCCTGGGGTGAGAACGTCATTATCGGGCGCGTAGGGGCAAGGGACAACCGCCCGTCAGAGGGCGGCGGCGAGGTCGGCGAGGAGGGCGCGGGTGCGCTTGGCGGAGGCGATCAGCTCGTCCCGGCCGTCACCGATCGGCACCACGCGGACGGAGAGATCGGTGACCCCGGCGTCGGCGAACGAGCGCAGCCGCTTCTCGACCGCGGCCTCACTGCCGGCGGCGAGCAGGTCGCCGACGGTGGTGGCGTCGCCGGCGTCGAGCAAGCGCTGGTAGTTCGGTGACACCTCGGCCTCGGCCAGGATGCGGTTCGTCCGGGCGATGGCCACGTCCACCTCGTGGTCGAGGCACAGGCACATCGGGATGCCCGCGACGATCCGCGGCGCCGGCCGCCCCGCTCCCTCCGCGGCTCCGGTGAGGTGGGGCACGACGTGACCGGCGATGGCCCGCTCGTCGGCCATCCAGAGGATGGTCCCGTCGGTTCGTTCGCCGGCGATGCGCAGCATCAGGGGGCCGAGGGCGGCGAGCAGGACCGGCGTCGGCGCGATGTCGGTGATGTCCAGAGGGTTGTGGACCCGGAACGTGTCGTTCTCCACGTCGACGGAGCCCGGGCCGGCCAGGGCCGACTCCAGCACATCGAGGTAGTCGCGCATGGTCTGTGCCGGTCGTTCGTAGGGCAGGCCGAGCATCTCGTCGACGATCCAGTGGTGGGAGACGCCCAGGCCCAGGGCCAGGCGACCCTCGAGGACGGCCTGGGTGGAGAGGGCCTGCTGGGCCAGCGCGATCGGGTGCCGGGGCTGGATGGGGACCACCGCCGTGCCGATCTCGATGCGCGTGGTCTCGAGTCCGATGACGGTCGCCGCCGTGAGGGCGTCGAACTCGTCGGGGATCTGCGGCACCCAGACCGAGGCCAGCCCGGCTTCCTCCGCCCAGCGGGCGTCGGCCACGAGCCGCTCGACCTTGGTCCCGTAGCGGCCGCGCTCGGGGCCGACCATCACGCCGATGCGCACGCGCTCGGCCTCCCTGTCACTGGTGAGAACGTACTTCTCGTCCTAGAGTAACATGCATCTCAGAACCGCGAGACCGAGGGGGCGACCGATGACGGCGACCGAGTCCGATCTCTACTACGACCCGTATGACTTCGAGATCGACGCCGACCCGTACCCGGTCTGGAAGCGGCTCCGGGACGAGCGTCCGCTCTACTACAACGAGCGGTACGACTTCTTCGCCCTGAGCCGCTTCGACGACGTCGAGGCCTGTTCGCGGGACTGGTCGACCTACATCTCCGGGAAGGGGACGCTCCTCGAGCTGATCCGCAGCGACATCACGATGCCGCCGGGGATGATCATCTTCGAGGACCCGCCCGACCACGACGTCCACCGCAGCCTCCTCTCCCGGGTCTTCACGCCGCGACGCGTCGCCGCCATCGAGCCCCAGATCCGGGAGTTCTGCGCCCGCAGCCTGGACCCGCTGGTCGGCACGGGCGGGTTCGACTTCGTCCGGGACCTCGGCGCGCAGATGCCGATGCTGACGATCGGCATGTTGCTGGGCATCCCCGAGGAGGACCAGCAGGCGCTCCGGTCCCAGATGGACGGGGGCCTCCGTCTCGAGGACGGGACCATGCCCGAGGTGCGCGGCCCGGACATGGACGAGATGAGCGTGTTCGCCAGCTACATCGACTGGCGGGCCGAACACCCCTCCGACGACCTCATGACCGACCTCCTCCAAGCCGAGTTCGAGGACGTGGACGGCGAGATCCGCACGCTGACCAAGGAACAGGTGTTGGGCTACGTCGGTCTGCTCGCGTCCGCCGGCAACGAGACCACCAACCGGCTCATCTCCTGGACGGGCAAGGTGCTCGCCGACCACCCCGATCAGCGGCGTGAGCTCCTGGAGGACCGTGACCTCATCCCCAACGCGATCGAGGAGATGCTGCGCTTCGAGCCCCCCTCCCCGGTTCAGGCCCGGTACGTGACCGGGGAGGTCGAGCACCACGGCGAGGTGATGCCGGAGGGCGCCGTCCTGCTCCTGCTCACGGCATCGGCCAACCGCGACGAGGCTCGTTTTCCCGATGGCGACCGCTTCGACATCCACCGCCAGATCGACCACCACCTGACCTTCGGCCACGGCATCCACTTCTGCCTCGGGGCGGCGCTGGCCCGGATGGAGGGGCGGGTCGCCCTCGACGAGGTGTTGACGCGCTTCCCGGAGTGGGAGGTCGACTGGGACAACGCCGTCCAGGCCCGCACATCGACCGTGCGGGGTTGGGACAAGCTCCCGGTGCTGGTCTGAGCTATTCCAGCGTGAGCTGGGTCATGAAGTCGACGACGCCGGTGGCGGGCTCGAACGATCCGGTGACGCCCGCGGCGGCGTAGCCGGCGTCGGTGATCACTGTGACCCCACACACGCCGGCGGCGGCATCGCTGCACAGGAACACCAGGGGGTAGGCCTGCTCCAGCGGCGTGGACGGGTCGAGACCGAGTTCGTCGCGGTAGTCCGAAGCGAAGCCCAACCACATGTCGGCATTGGCCCGGGCGAGGGGGGTGTCGGTCGGCCCCGGCATGATCGCGTTGATCCGGATGCCTTCCTTCCGGAGGGCGAAGGACTCCTGGGCGACGTAGGCGTTGATGGCCATCTTGGACCACATGTAGTCGGCCTTGCCGTGCTCGACGGCCCAGGCCGAGGCGGTCTCGAGGTCCATTTCCAGGTACGCCTGGAGGAGGGGCAGGTTGTTCTGCCAACCGACGCCGGCGAACGAGGAGATCATGCCGATGGCCGAGCCCGGGGGGAGGTGACCACCGGCCCGGAGGCGGTCGATGAGGTGACGGTGGCCGAGGAAG
>DATDAH010000320.1:0-20207 GCA_036525535.1 Acidimicrobiales bacterium | reverse complement strand
GGCCGGTTCATCTATGTGAGTCCGTCGTCGCAGGGGTTGCTGGGGGTGCCGTCGGAGGAGCTCATAGGACTGCCGGCGGTGGACTTCATCGCTCCGGAGCAGCGCAACGCCGTCTCGGTCCGGATCATCGGAGATATGGCTGGCAAGGGCGTGCCGCAGCACATGGAGCTACGTGCCGTGTCCGCGGACGGGCATCCGTTGATCCTGGACGCCACCGTCACAGACCTCAGCCACGACCCCGCGGTCGGAGGCGTCGTCATCAACGCTCGAGACATCACGGTCAGCCACAAGCTCGAGTCCGACCTGCGCTTCGCTGCCTACCACGACTCACTCACCGGGCTCGCCAACCGTCTGCTCCTGATGAAGAAGATCGAGGAGACCCGCCAGGACGACGCGATCGCCGGCATCGCACTCCTCTTCATCGACCTCGACGACTTCAAGACCATCAACGACGGCCTCGGCCACGCGGTCGGCGACGAGGTCCTCAACCTTGTCGCCTCCCGGCTGCGGACCGTCCTACGGCTCCGCGACACTGCCGCCCGCCTCGGCGGTGACGAGTTCGCCGTCCTCCTCACCGAGTGCTACTCCGACGACGATGTCATCGCCCTGGCCGGCCGGGTCCTGTCCGCCATCGCCGAGCCGATCGACCTTGCCGACCGAGAGTTGCACATCAGCGCCAGCGTCGGCATCAGCGTCGCGTGGGGTGACCGCCCCAGCCCCACGACCATGCTCCGCGACGCTGATGCCGCCATGTACAAGGCCAAGCAGGGTGGCAAGAACCGCGCCGAGCTGTTCGAGTCCTCGCTGCAGGAGACGGCCATGGACCGTCTCGAGCTCTCCACAGACCTCCGCTCCGCCATCGAGACCGGCGAGCTGTTCCTCCACTACCAGCCCATCGTCAACCTCGAGTCCGAGGCCATCGTCGGCCTCGAAGCTCTCGTCCGCTGGGAACACCCCACCCGCGGAACGCTCCTCCCAGGTGTGTTCATCGAGCTGGCCGAGCAGACCGGGCTCATCGTTCCCCTCGGTCGCTGGGTCCTGCGCGAGGCTCTCCGCCAGCTGTCGGCGTGGGACGCCGCCGGCCTCGAGTCGCCGAAGATGAGCGTCAACCTCTCGGCCCGCCAGCTCGGCGACGGTCAGCTCATGGAAGACATCATCGGCGCGCTCAGCACCTACAACATCACGCCCGATCGCCTGTGCATCGAGGTCACCGAGAGCCTCCTGATCGACGAGACCGAGTTCACGATGGAACGGCTCCGGGACATCCACACGGTCGGCGTCGCCCTTGCCGTGGACGACTTCGGCACCGGTTACTCGTCACTCAGCTACCTGCGTCGCTACCCGTTCGACCGCCTCAAGATCGACAGGGCCTTCGTGCAGGCCCTCGGGGAGGGAGCGTCCCGCGAGCGGGACCTCGAGATCGTGCGGGCCATCGTCGACCTGGCCTCTCGGCTGGACGTCGACGTGGTGGCCGAGGGCATCGAGACCGACACCGAGTGGCAGCTGCTCCGCTCACTCGGGTGCGGACTCGGCCAGGGCTTCTACTTCTCCCGCCCGGTGCCTCCTGAGGAGATCGCCCCGCAGCTGGCCACGACCAACGGCCACCTCCCGTCGAAGGCAATCGAGGCTGCTAAGGCCTAGGCGGCGCGCACGCCCCGTTCCGGCAGCTGAGACTCGAGGCACACCACAAGCCGCAGGTGTTCCCAGAAGAGGAGTCAGGCGTAAAGGGACTCGATCTCGGCGGCGTACTTGGTGTGGACGCCGCGGCGCTTGAGCTTGGAGGTCGGGGTCAACTCCTCGCTGTCGGGAACCCACTCCTCACCGAGGATCACCACCTTCTTGACGCGCTCTGCGTTGTTGAACGGCGCCATCACCTCCGCCAGACCCTTCTCGATCTCCGTCCGGACCGCGGGCTGGCCGGCCAGATCGGACAGATCACTGAACGCGATGCCGTTCGACGTGGCCCACGCCGTCGCCACCTCCGGGTCGAGCACGACGAGCGCCGACACAAATGGCCGGTTGTCCCCGATGGCGCAGGCCTGGCCGACCAACGGGATCAGTTTGAGGTTGGCTTCCAGGTTGGCGGGGCTCAGGTTCTTGCCCCCGGCGGTGATGATCAACTCCTTCTTGCGGTCCACGATCGAGAAGTAGCCGTCCTCGTCGACGGTGCCGATGTCCCCCGAGTGCAGCCACCCGTCGGCGTCGATCGTCTCGGCTGTCTTCTGCGGGTCGTCCAGGTAGCCCTGGAAGACATTGCCACCCCGGCAGATGATCTCGTTGTCCTCCTCCGCCAATCTCACCTCGCAGCCTGGGATGGCGGGGCCGACCGTGCCCGCCTTGACGCGCCGAGCCGTCCAGGTCATCGGTCCACTGGTCTCGGACATGCCGTAGATCTCCGACAGAGGCACTCGGATGGCCCGGAACCAGCTGAGCAACTCGGCGGGGATCGGGGCGGCTCCAGTGATGGCGACCTCGACCTGGTCCAGGCCGAGCATGGCCCGCACGTTGGCGAAGGCGGCTTCGTCCATGGACTCGTAGGCCGCGATCTGTTCGTCCGTGGCCCGCCCCCAGTCGATGGCCTCGACCAGGGGCTTGGCTGCCTCGACCGCGCCGTTGAACCGCGCCGCCTTCTCCGGATCGGCGCCGAGCGAGCCCATGACCCCGCCGTAGAGCTTTTCCCACACCCGGGGCACCCCGAACATGAGCTGGGGTCGCACCTCCCGGGCGTAGGCCGCGATCTCGCCCGGATTCGGGCAGCAGGTGACCTCGTAGCCCAGGAACGCCTGTTGGTAGTGGCTGGTCATGCGCTCGGCGATGTGGGCCATCGGCAGGTACGAGACCAAGCGCTTGCCGGCGAAGTCGTCGAAGTCGATGCAGCGCTTGAGGCTCTCGACGGTCCAGGCCACGTTGCCGTGGGTGATCATCACGCCCTTCGGCGGACCGGTGGTGCCGGAGGTGTAGATGATCGTGGCCAGGTCGTCGGGTTGGGCGACAGATGCCGCCTCCGTGAGGTCGATCGGGTCGGTCGCCAGCAACTCCTCATAGGTGAAGACATCGCCCGGGGCGAGGCCGTCCGGATCGTGGAGCACGCCCAGGTGCTCGAGGGCCGGCAGCTCGTCCCGCACCTTCAGGAACGACTCGAGGAACCCGATGTCCTCGACCAGCGCGACGTGGGCCTCGCAGTGACCGGCGAGGTAGGCGATCTGCTCAGGGGATGACGAGTTGTAGATGGAGATAGCCGTGCCGCCACAGAAGTAGACCGCCATGTCCACCACGTGGAACTCGGCGATGTTGCGCAGCATGAGCACGACCCGGGTGCCGCGGCCGACACCCTTCGCCGCCAGTCCTGCCGCCACAGCCGCCACCCGCTGGGCGTACTCGGCGAAGGTCCACTCCCCCCACGTGTCATCGTCATTGCGCCAGCGCACGGCCACATCGTCGGCGCAGGCCTCGACGGTCCGCACGAACGCCTGCGGGATCGTCTGGCCCTCGACCTCGGACTGGATCTCGGCGTTGGTCGCCATGAGCGTGTCCCCCATTTGAACCGGCGTGGGAGCGCACCCTAGGTCGTGACGCTGGTCACAGGCTGCGGGCCAGAGCTCCTCGGCTGAGTACGGCGGTGAGGGCGGCAGTACGCTCTTGACTGGTCAGTCAAGTTTTCGGACAAGAAGGACAAGGGGGCCAACCATGGCCGAGGCCGTGATCGTCGATGCCATCCGCACGCCGATGGGGAAGCGCAACGGGAAGCTCTCCGGCTTCCACCCGGCCGACCTGGCCGGGGAGGTCCTGAAGGCACTGAGCAATCGCAACGACCTGGACCCGGCGCTGGTCGAGGACGTGATCATGGGTTGTGTCATGCAGGTCGGCGCCCAGGGCGTCAACATCGGCCGCAACGCCGTGCTCGCCTCCGGCTGGCCCGAGTCGGTCCCCGCCACCACGATCGACCGCCAGTGCGGTTCGTCCCAGCAGTCGGCCCACTTCGCGGCCCAGGGCGTGATGGCCGGGGCGTACGACATCGTGGTCGCGGCGGGCATCGAGGTCATGTCGATGGTCCCCATGGGCGCCTCGATGATGGCCCCGAACACTGGCGTGCCGTTCGGTCCCAAGATGATGGCCCGCTATGAGGACCGGGGCGGCCTCGTCCCCCAGGGCACCTCCGCCGAGCTCATCGCCGAGAAGTGGAGCCTGTCCCGCGAGGAGCTCGACGCCTACGGAGCCCGGAGCCAGCAGTTCGCGGCCAAGGCCCGAGAAGAGGGCCGGTTCGAGCGGGAGATCCTCCCGGTCCAAGCCCGCCCGGTCGACAAGGAGACCGGCAAGCTCATCGCCACCGACGAGATCCTGTCCCAGGACGAGGGCATCCGGCCGGACACCACCGTCGAGACCCTCGCCAACCTGAAGCCCGCCTTCAAGCCCGACGGTGTGGTCACGGCCGGTAACTCGTCCCAGATCACCGATGGGGCGTCCGCGGTGCTCATCATGAGCGAGGCCAAGGCCAGCGAGCTGGGGATGACCCCCCGGGCCCGCTTCCACTCCTTCTCCCTCGCCGGCGTCGACCCGATCTTCATGCTCACCGGTCCTATCCCGGCCACCGAGAAGGTCCTCGAACGCTCGGGCCTCACCATGGACGACATCGATCTGGTCGAGATCAACGAGGCCTTCGCGTCGGTGGTCCTGGCCTGGGAGAAGGAACTGCACCCGGACATGGACCAGGTGAACGTGAACGGAGGTGCCATCGCCCTGGGCCACCCCCTCGGCTGCTCCGGCGCCCGCCTCATGACCACCCTGCTCCATGAGCTCGAGCGAACCGGCGGCCGCTACGGCCTGCAGACCATGTGCGAAGGCGGCGGCCTGGCCAACGCCACGATCATCGAGCGCCTGTAGGCCGGAATCCCAGCGCCGCCCCCGTCCAGGGGGCGTGACCGTTCGCCGGCTCGGCCGGCCCTAGCCTCCAGGAGCAGACCAGCCGGCGAGCCCCGAGGGGAACCCAGCCATGACGGATCAGCCACCTACCGGCGGTGACCCCAGCGCCACCGTGTTCGGTCAGCCGACCCCGCCGGCCGGTGACCCCACGGAAGCTGTCCCTGCGGTGCCTCCCGCCCCACCCGGAGGTCCCCGCCCGCCCCACGACGGCGACGAGGCCGACGGACCGACCCCCTGGTACCAGAACCCCGGGGCCGTCGTCATGATCGTGGTCGTCGTCATCCTGGTGCTCGTCCTCGGGTGGTTCCTGTTCGCCGGTGATGGCGACGACGACACCGACACCACGACCACCACCACGACCACCACCACGACGCCGACGACCACCACGACAACGACGACGACCACCACAACGACGACGACCACCACAACGACGACGACCACCACAACGACGACGACCACGACCACGCCCACGACGATCCCGGTGCTGCAGCCGGGTGACCCCTGCTCGCCCGAGGAGGGTCTCGCCGACTGCATCGACCCCGACGGCGACGGCGACTACGTGTACCTGATCGGTGGCGGGGACTGCATCTCGGTCCGTCCTGACCCGTCGACTTGTGAAGATCTCGACGGGGACGGGATCGCCGGCTCCCCCGACGCGGGCTAGCGACCGGTCAGACCCACGGCGGGGGCCGTAGGCTCGGGGGTGCCATGGGAACGGTCCTCAAGCTCCTGATCGCGGTGGCCTTCGGCTACGCCATCTTCCGGGTGGGCCTGACCATGCTGCGCATGTTCGCCCAGCCGGTGGCCGAGCCGCCGCCCCCCGGCGAGCTGCGCCGGGTGAAGCTCATGTACCGCTGCGATCTCTGCGGCACGGAAGTACGCATGACCGCGGCCCTGGACCAGGACCCCGAGCCGCCCCGTCACTGCCTCGAGGACATGACCCTGGTCACTCCCGTCGACGACCGGTGACCGTGCGCGGTCAGATGACCACTGCATGCCGAATTCTTTCCACAGGGTGTGGGTAAGGCTGGGGAGAGTCACATCGATGTAACTCGTCGGTCACCCCATTGACACCCGGACATCACCCTGCGTGGTCGGCTAGTGATATTGCGTGGCCGTGATGATGCCCATCAGGATCAGGCCGAGCCCGACGAGCAGGTACCAGTTGTTGGTGTCCCCGGGCATGAGCCCCAGGTAGTTCAGGAAGATCACCGCGGCGCCGGCGCCGAGGAACGTGAACATGACGATGGGTACCCAGAGGGGGCTCACCTTCACATCGCGGGGTACGGGCGGCGTATACCGGCTGCTGGCGCCCGCCACCTCGCCGCCGGGACGGGTCCCCTTCGGCGTGACACGACCGGCGGGGACCCGGCGCTTCACCGGCTTCTTGTTGGCCATCGCCCCTGAACCTAGACAAAACGGAGGCCGGGGTCCGAACGGGCGGCCGTAACGTGGGCGCCGTGACAGCCCGGGTCCTGGTCATCGACAACTACGACTCGTTCGTCTACAACCTCGTCCAGTACCTCGGGGAGCTGGGAGCTGAGCCCGTCGTGCACCGCAGCGACGCCTTCACGCTGGACGACATCGAGGCCCTCGCCCCCGACGCCGTGCTCATCAGTCCCGGGCCGGGTCGCCCCGAGGACGCCGGCCTGTCCAACGAGGTCATCACCACCTTCGCCGGACGGGTCCCCATCCTGGGCGTCTGCCTCGGTCACCAGTGCATCGGCCAGGTCTACGGTGGTGATGTCGTCCGGGCGCCGGCGATCATGCACGGCAAGACGTCCGAGATCCGACATGAGGGTGCCGGCGTGTTCGCTGGACTTCCCAACCCACTCGAGGCCACCCGCTACCACTCGCTCGTCGTCGGGTCCGACTCGGTCCCCGACGTGCTCGAGGTGACCGCCCGCACCGAGGACGGCGTGGTCATGGGCCTGCGTCACCGGGAGCTCGACGTCGAGGGCGTGCAGTTCCACCCCGAGTCGATCCTGACCGAACACGGCCACGACCTGCTGAGGACCTTCTTGGCCCGGACGGCAGCGCCGGTCTCCTGAGTAGCCGCTGAACGGAGGCGCCGGGCCCGCGTTCAGGGGGCGACGGTCGGCGGGACGGTCGGGGGGGCGGTCACGGGAGGCGCCGTGGCGGGCGGCGCCGTGACGGGCGGCAGTGTCGGGGGCGTCGTGGTCGACTGCGGCACCGGGACGACCCGGATGATCACGACCGAGCCCACGGGTGCGGTCGTGCCCGCGGATGGGTTCTGGGACCAGATCTGGCCCTCGTCGTACTGCTCGGACGGGTCCTCGGCCTGCTCCTGTTGGACGATGAAGCCCGCGGACTGCAGCGTCTGGGTGGCCGAGAACACGTCGAGGCCCAACACGCCCGGCACCTGCGCCGTCTCCGCTCCGGCGCTGACCACGATGGTCACCACCGAGTGCTCGGCGACATCGCTGTCCGGCTGCGGGTCCTGGCTGATGACCACGTCGACCGCCACCTCGGGATCGGCCTGCATCTGCACCTCGACCCGCAGGCCGGCCCGGCGCAGGTCGGTGGCCGCGCGCTGGCGGTTCTGGCCGACCACGTTGGGCACCGTGACCGTGACCACGTCGTTCTTCTCGTCGAGCTGCTGGGACAGCAGGTACAGGCCGCCGGCCAGGGCCGCCATGATCAGGAACATGAACAGCAGGAAGAAGCCGGTTCGGCGCGGGGGCTCGACGTAGCGACCGTCCTCGAACGACCCGAAGTCGACGTCGTTGGTCGGCGGGGGCTCCGCCACGACGGCGGTGACGGGGATGGGCGCGACCGCGGGGATCTTGTGGCCTTCCCGGAAGCGGCGCAGGTCTGCCCGTAGGTCGTCCGCCGACGGGTAGCGGTTGGCCGGCTCTTTGGCCAGCAGCTTCATGGTGATGGCATCGATCTCGACTGGAAGGGCGGGGTCCACCGCTCGCAGCGCTTTGGGCACCTCGTGGACGTGGGCATAGGCGATGGCCACGGGCTCATCGCCCGAGAACGGTGGCTGGCCCACCAGCATCTCGTAGAGGACGACGCCGAGCGAGTAGAGGTCACTGCGGGGGTCGACGGGCTTGCCTTGGGCCTGTTCCGGCGAGAAGTAGGTGGCCGTGCCCATCACGGTGCCGGCCTTGGTCAGCTCGCTGTCCCCGCCGGCGAACACGCGGGCGATGCCGAAGTCGGCCACCTTGACCTGGCCGTCCTTGGACACCAGCACGTTGCCCGCCTTCACGTCCCGGTGGACCATGCCTTCCCGGTGAGCGGCCCCTAAGCCGGCGGCGACGTCGGCGGCGATGTCGGCGGCCCGGTCGGGGTGCAGGCGACCCTCCGCCCGGAGCAGTTCGGCCAACGACCGACCGTCGACGAACTCCTGGACGATGAAGTAGTCGCCGTCCTCCTCGAAGTAGTCGAAGACGGCGACGATGTTGGGGTGGGTCAGCTTGGCTGCGGCCTGCGCCTCCCGGCGGAAGCGCTCGACGAACGACGGGTCGGCGGCGTGCTCGGACGACAGGCGCTTGACCGCCACCGGCCGGTCCAGGAGCTGGTCCTGGGCCAGGAAGACCTCAGCCATGCCCCCCTTGCCGATCGACTGCTGGAGGGCGTACCGGCCGCGGTAGACGACGGCGTCAGGCGGCTCGGTCACGGCGCCACAGAGTAGTGAGGGTGCTGTCGGCGACCACGGTCCCTAGGGACAACCGCCGCCGCCGTCGACCTCGAGGGCGGTGGCGATGATGCAACGGGCGATGGGCCCTGCCTCACTGTTGCCCGTGGCCTCGCTCCCCACCCCGGGGGTGCCCTCGACGAGCACGGCCACGGCGATCTCGGGCTCGCTCCCCTCGTGACCGGCCCACGCGATCATCCACGCGTGCGAACTGGGCGGGTCGGTGCCCAGCTGGGCGGTCCCGGTCTTGGCGCCGACGTCGAGGCCGGGCAGCCCGGCCAGGTTGGTGGCCGTCCCCCCCAGGACCCCCCGCATCGCCTCCTGCATCGTGGCCGCGTCGCCGGCGTTGATGGGCTGCAGCCAGACCTCGGGGTCGTAGGTCTCGACGACATCGCCGTCGCTGTCCCGCAACTCGGTGACGACATGGGGCGCCATGGTCACGCCGTCGTTGGCGATGGTGGCGGCGATGAGGGCCATCTGCAGGGGTGAGGCCGCGACCTCGAACTGGCCGATGGCCGACTGGGCCAGAGCGGGGGCGTTGTCGGTGAAGTCAGTGGGGAAGTTCGAGGCGACCGCTCCGGGCAGGTCGATCGGGGGTTCCTGGTTGAAGCCGAAGGCTTCGGCCCCGGCGATGGTGCGGTCGGCGTGCAGCGTCTCCACGGCCATGCGGGCGAAGGACGTGTTGCAGGACTCGGCCAGGATGGTGAACAGGGTCCCGCCGCAGGTGTGGGAGTTGTTCATGGGCCGGGTGGTCTGGGGCGGGACCCAGGACGACTCGACCGGGTACGAGGGGCTCTCGGGGCTGACCACGCCGAACTTCAGCCCGCTGGACCCGACGACCACCTTGAAGGTCGAGCCGGGGAAGTAGCGGTCCTGGTACGAGGTGGCCACCAGGGGCGAGTCGGGGTTGTCGGGCTGGAGAAACGCCCGCTGCTCCCTCACCTCGGTGAAGTCGTGGCCAGCCAGGAGGTTGGGGTCATAGGAGGGGTAGTCCCAGAGCGCGAGGATCTCGCCCGTACGGGGGTCGATGGCCACCACCGCCCCCCGCCGCTGGCCCAGCATGTCTTTGGCCTGCTGCTGGAGGTCGGTCCGAAGCGAGGTGCGGAGATCACCGACCTGGTCCTCACCCACGAAGAGGTCGGCGAAGCCCCGGAGCTGCTGCTCGGCGGTGTCACCGACGAGCTCGTCCTGGTAGCTCCGCTCCAGGCCCGTCGCCCCGAACTCGAAGGAGTAGAAGCCGGTGGCGGCGGCGAACAGGTCGCCCGTCGGATAGCGGCGCTGATAATCGAACTCGTCCTCCACCGGGACCGACGCGGCGATGACCGTGCCGTCCGCGGTGGAGATGGTGCCCCGGTTCCGGGCGTAGTCGATGCGGATGATGTCGGTGTTCTCGGGCCGCTCGTTCAGGGCTTCGGCTCCGAAGAGCTGGATCTGGTTCAGCATCCCGAACAGGGCGACGTAGCAGACGACGAGCGCGATCCCCAGCTGGCGGATCTGCTTGTTCACGCCACCCCCCCTTGGTCCACCGGCCGACGATTGCGTCGGCCGGCGCGCTCGGCCTGGCGGCGGGTGGTGTCGTCGGAGATCCGCATCAGCAGGGCCAAGATCACGTAGTTGGCGATCAAGGACGACCCGCCGTAGGACACGAAGGGCAGCGTGACACCGGTGAGGGGCAGGAGTCTCGTCACCCCGGCGATGATGATGAAGGCCTGAAAGCCGAGGAGAGCGGTCAGGCCGGCAGCCAGCAGCTTCTCGAACTCGTGCGCGGCGGCCGCGGCGATGCGCAGCCCGGTGCCCACCAGCAGCAGGAAGCCGACGAGGATGAGGGTCCCCCCGAGCAGGCCGAGCTCCTCACCGATCACGGTGAAGATGAAGTCGGTCTCGACGGCGGGGAACCGGTCGAAGCGCCCGAGGCCGGGCCCGGTGCCCGACAGGCCCCCCAGGGCCAGGCCGAACTGGCTGCGGCAGATCTGCTGTCCCTCGGCGAAGCACAGATCCCACGGGTCCAGCCAGATGTCGACCCGCTGCTGCACGTGGGTGAAGGTCTTCCAGGCGAAGAAGGCCCCCGTACCGAAGAGGGTGGCGCCGACGAGCAGGTAGCTCGCCCGCTGGGTGGCGATCCAGAGCATCACCACGAAGATCGTGAAGAACAACAGCGAGCTGCCGAGGTCCTTCTCGAAGAACAGGACCATCAGGGAGAAGCCCCAGGCCAGGAGGACCGGGAAAAGATGCTTCGGCTCGGGCAGCTTGATCGGGCCGACCCCCCATGTGGCGATGCTGAGCAACTCCCGCTTCTCGACCAGGTAGGAGGCGAAGAAGAGGGCGAGCAGGACCTTGGCGAACTCCCCGGGCTGGAAGTTGACGGGCCCGAAGGACACGAAGATGCGGGAGCCATTGACCTCGTCGCCCACGACCGGCAGGAGGGGTAGGAGGAGCAGGCCCACGCCGAGGGCCATGAAGGTGTAGCGATAGCGGTCGAGGTCCCGGACCCGTCGGACGATCACCAGCGTGGCGATGAACGCCCCGATGCCGACGGCCGTCCACGTCGCCTGCAGCCCGGCCAGGTCGTCGTTGAGGCGGGCGATGAAGACGTACCCGAGCCCGTTGAGCAGGCCGGCGATCGGCAGGAGGGTGCCGTCGGCGTCGGGAGCCCACCGGCGGGCGGCCAGGTGGGCGGCCAGGAGCAGGACGAGGATGACGCCGAGGAACGGCCCGATGTCGGCCGGGATGGTGGCGTTCTGGCCGAAGGCGGCGAGGGCGTAGGTGGCCCCGACGGCCACCACAGCCAGCAGGATGAGGCCGAGCTCGGTCCGGCGCCGGGGGGCGGCCACTCGTCAGTCGTTCCCGGCCGGCTTTGTCCCGTCGTCCCCCGCACCACCACCGGTGCCGCTCGCCGGTCGAGTGGTCGTGGTCGTCGTGGTCGTCTCATCGGCCAGTTGGTCGATCTGGCTCTGGAGGTTGGCCACGTAGTTGTCGGCGTCGTCCCGAGTGGCCTGGTCGACGCCGTCCTCGAGGTCGGGCAGTTCGGCCTCGGGCACATCGGCCACCGAGATCCCCGTGCGGTCCTCCACCGTCGGGTCGAACCAGAGGAAACCGCCCGGGCGGCCTTTGAAGATCGTCACCTCCTCGTCGTCGATGACGACGTAGAAGGTGTTGCGGGCGTACCAACCCAAGGCGCCGATGACCAGGGCCACGAGCAGGAGCAGGGCTACGACGAACACCGCCACCCGCCAGGTGAACCGCCGGGAACGGGTCGGGGGTTCGACCTCGTCCTCGGGGTCGAGGGTGGCGGCGGAGGCACCAGGCTCCTCTTCGGGGACGGCCGGCCCGACGGCGGCGATGGGCTGGGTGGTCGGGTCGCGGCCAGCACCCTCCTCGCTTTCGACCGGCGGCGCCGCGACCGCACCCCCTTCGGTCGACACCACGTCCACCACGACGGCGGTGATGTTGTCGCGACCACCCCCCTCGTTCGCCAGCCGCACCAGTTCGCGAGCGGCGTCCGCGGGATCGTCGAAGCGACGGAGGGTGGCGATCATCCGACCCTCGTCGACCTCGTTGAACAGGCCGTCGCTGCAGATCAGGAATCGGTCACCCGGAATCGGTTCGACTTCCCAGGAGTCGACGGCCACCGCCTCGTCGATGCCCAGCGCCCGGGTCAGGATGTTGCGCTGGGGATGGGACTCGGCCTCTTCGGCGGTGATCCGACCCTGTCGGACGAGGCTGGCCACGAGGCTGTGGTCCTCCGTGAGCTGTTCGATGTGCTCCCCCCGGGCCCGGTAGAGCCGGGAGTCGCCGACGTTGACGATCCCGAGCCGCTTGCCCTCGGCGGTCTCCACATCGGCCAAGGCGGTGAGGGTGGTCCCCATCCCCTTCAGGTCCGGTGACGTCCCGGCCTTCTCGAAGACGGCCCGGTTGGCCGAGCGCACGGCCTCGACCAGCGTCGAGGTGCTCGGATCGTCGTGGGCCTGACCCAGGGTCTCCAAGGCGAGGGCCGAGGCCACCTCGCCGCCCTGATGGCCGCCCATGCCGTCGGCGACCGCGAAGAGATCGCCCTCCCGCACCAGGAGGCTGTCCTGGTTGTTGGAGCGGACCCGGCCCACGTCAGTGGCCGAGCCGGCCCTGAAGGTGGTCACGCCAGCTCCATGACGGTGTTGCCGACTTGCAGGCGGTCGCCCCGTTTCATGACGATCGAGCCGGTGACGCGGGCGCGGTTGAGGTAGGTGCCATTGGTCGAGCCGAGGTCTTCCACCAGGTACTGGCCGTCACGGGCGAACACCCTGGCATGGAGTTGGGACACGTAGGTGTCGTCCAGGGTCACCTGACACCCGGCCGCCCGGCCGACGGTCAGCTCCTGGCCCAGCGGAAAGGTCCGACCTCGTTGGGCGACGGGCTCGACCACGAGCAGATGGGGCTCGCCCGACTTGCGGGCCTTGCGGGAGGGCGCCACCTGGCTGACGGCGGCGGCCTGCTGGCGCCGCGTGGAGACCCGGGGGCCGCGGATCTCGGCCCAGACGGCCCGCAGCACGCGGAGGAAGAAGAGGTAGAGCAACGCCAGGAGCGCGAACTTGAGAATCGTGAGGAGTTGCTCGGACATCTACGACGCCTCGAAGATCATCCGGGTGTTGCCGATCAGGATCTCGTCGCCGTCGATGAGGACCTGCTCGGCCACGCGCAGTCCGTTGACCCGGACCCCGTTGGTGGAGTTGAGGTCGACGAGGGCGTACCCGGTGCCCCGGGGGACGATCTCGGCGTGGCGTCGACTGACGTTGGTGTCGCCGAGCTGGATGTTGCACTCCGGCGCCCGCCCTATGACGACCGGCTGCTCGCCCAAGCCGATGCGTTGGTTGGTGGGTAACAGGAGCGATCCCGCCCCGACCCCACCCGTGCCCTCGGCCATCTTGGACTCGATCTGGAAGGTCCCGGTCCGCAGCTTCTCCCACGGCGAGAGCTCGACGCGGACGGGGCCGACGAAGCCGTAGGACTCGTCCCTGGCGTGCTCGCGGGCGGCCTCGCAGAGCTCGAGGACCAGCGCCTGTTCCATCTGGGCGAAACGCTCGTGATCGCCGGTACTGAGCCAGATGGTGAAGTCGTTGGGCACGACCACCCGGCCGTTGACATCGACCGATCGGGCGCCGTCCATCTCCCGGGTCAGACGGCGGCCGACCTCGACGGGGCGGAGCCCGCTGCGGAACATCCGCGAGAAGGTCCCCTCGACCAGGTTCTCGAGTCGGCGCTCGAACCCTCGCAGAGCCACGGAGAGAACATAGGCGCTACCGTCCCCCGTTCCCCGTGGGAGGCGGACCGTGAGCGAACCCATCGACGACCCCGACGGCCAGGGTCGGGCGTGGACGCCGGTCGATCGACGACGGATCCTGCTGGCCGGTCTGGCCACCGTCGCGCTGCTCGCCGTGCTCTGGATCGAAGCCTTCTCCGGCTCGGACACCGACGAGGCGGACGACGCCCCCGTCGGGGACTGGCCGACCAGCCCCGTCGCCGAGGATGACGTCCCCGCCGACCTCCTGCGCACCTACCAGGAGGCGTCCACCAACTGCCCTGGTCTGCCATGGCCGGTGGTGGCCGCCATCGGCAAGGCGGAGACGGACCACAACCGGTCCCCGGGCACGTCAGGCTCCGGTGCCGTCGGCCCCATGCAGTTCCTGCCCGAGACCTGGGAGATGTTCCAGGCCGATGGCGACGGGGACGGCGACGCCGACGTCGAGGACGAGGAGGACGCCATCGCCGGGGCCGTACGCCTGCTCTGCGCGAGTGGGGGCGAGGCGCCGGACACGCTCCGGGCCGCGATCTTCGCCTACAACCGCTCCGACGAGTACGTCGCCGACGTCCTCGGAATCGCCCGTACTTACACGAGCGGCACCATCGACGCCCCGTAGGGCACGACTGGAGCGCGCGGGTAGGCTCTCGGCTCCACTCGGGCGAGTGGCGGAATTTGGCAGACGCGCAGGATTCAGGTTCCTGTGTCCGAAAGGACGTGGGGGTTCAAGTCCCCCCTCGCCCACGCATCACACTCAATCTCCTCGCATCCAGGCCAGGTCGTGGACGTGACCGTCCGGATCTGGACCTTGGTGCCGAGCCAGGATGCTGCCGTCCTCCGAGGAGATCTCGGCCACACCGCCGCCGCTGCCGACGGCGATGCGGGTGCCGTCGGGCGACCACGCGAAGGGGAACTCGTCCCCGTAGTCATACTGGTCGAGGTGGGAGAGCGAGTGCTGGGCATCGTCAAAGACGTGCAGCACGTCGGAGCGCAAGGCTTCCCCCGGCTGGAGCCGGAGCACGACGAGCGACGGCCGCGTGGGGCGGCCCAGAGGAGCCACCACCACACCGAGGCTGTTCCCGTCGGGCGACCAGCTCAGGTCACCGACGACCGGCGGGTTCCAGCCAAACACGGCAACCGGCTGGTCGGGGGCCGCCGTGTGCACCCGTCGGGGCTCGCCGCCGTCGCGGTCGAAGACCCAGACCTGGGCGACGCAGGGGTCACGGGACGAGTCGCAGCCGTACCTGGGTAGCGGTAGGACGCCGACGGCGAGGCGACTCCCGTCCGGCGACCACGCCATGGCGGCGGGGTACTGCTCGATCGCCCCGTTGGCGTCGCGGCTGAAGGCGCCAGAGATGTCAATCGTGTCCCGCACGGTGCCGTCCCAGGCCGTGACCTGCAGACGCAGCTGGCTCTCCGGCGCCCGCAACGTCACCTCATCGGAGCCGGGTCCGAAGGCTGGTCGCCCGCAGCCGGACGGGCCACAGGTGAAGTCCGCTTCGTCGCCTCCCTCCTCGTCGAGGATCCAGATCCGCCGGCCGGAGGTGTACGAGACGTACAGGAACGATCCCGTGTCCGGATCGAAGGCCTCCCAGGCGTATCCGTCGTAGGCGAAGTTGTCGGGCCGCTGCGGTGCGGACGCGCCTTCCGGCCAACCGAAGCCTTCGCCCGTGACGATGCTGCCGTTCACCTCGGTCGGGCCGGGGGTGGTGGTCACCTCGCGATCGTCCTCGCCGCCGTCCTGGATCAGTACGACACCGACCACGCCAGCCACGATCACCAACGCAGCCGCAACGAGCCAACGGGCGGTATGGCTCCCTCGATGCGGGGCGGGGGGCCGCTCGTCGGCGTCCACCGGTCCCTCGGGGTTGACCAGGCGGGCGCGGTGGGCGTCCTCGCGGAACGCCAGACGGAGACGCTGTTCGAGGTCAGTGGTCATCGGGGAGCTCCTTTCTCAGCTTGGCGAGCGCCCGGGCCGTGATGGACCTGACGGTGGCCGGCCGCACACCGACGATCTCGGCGATCTCCGCCTCGGGCAGGTCCGCCCAGTAGCGCAGGACGAGCACCGCCCGCTCCTTGTAGGGGAGACGGGAGACGGCGTCGAGGAGCTCCGACGGATGGTCCGTCGCCGACGCCTCGGACAGGATCACGACCCGGCGGAGGCCGGCTTCGGCGCGACCGGCGGACCGGGCGCGGTCCCGGCACCCGTTCACGATCGCCGTCCGAAGGTAGGCGCGGCGGTTGTCGATCGCCTCGAGGCGGGGGCGCAGTCGCACGAACGCGTCCTGCACGACGTCCTCGGCCGCAGCGTGGTCGTGGGTCAGCAGCCACGCCAATCGCACCGCGCCGGGGTACGCCTCCCGGTAGAAGTCCGAGAACTGGTCCCCCATCCCACCCGGGATCATCGCAGTCGCGCTGACACGACGTCCTTCCACACCCCCTAGACGCCACAGCCGCCCATTCCGTTGCACCCGCTGCCGGGTTCTCGCACGGGATTCAGTGGGAACTCGGCCACTCGAGCGTGGGAACCGGCGTCCAGCGCTGGCCGCGAACCCCCCTTTGCTCACGGGTTCGCGAGTTGTGTCGACGACCCACCCCACTCCCGGTCAGCGCTCCGGGAGCCAGGCCATGGCGTCGCCGGCCACGCCGTTGCCGCCAGAGCCCGGATGCCGCGCCAGGACGCGGCCGTCGTCGGCGGAGATCTCGATGACGCTGCCTGAGCCGGTGACCGCGATCCGGGTCCCGTCCGGCGACCACGCGAAGGTGAATCGGGTGTAATCCTCCTCGTAGACGAGCTGCGTGCCCGCGGCCACGACGTCGTCGTAGACGTGCAGCACGTCCGCCCGAACCGGTTCGCCGGACTCGAATCTGAGCGCGATGAGCTGAGGCCACGTCGGGCGGCCGAGTGGAGGGGTGGCGATGCTCACGGCGAGGCTTCCGCCATCGGGAGACCAGCCCAGGCCCGCGAGGACGGGCGGTTGACGGTGCGCTCCATCCGTCGGGTCAGCGGGGGTGGCGGTGTGCACCAGCTGCGGGTCGCCGCCGTCCCGGTCGAAGAGCCACACCTCGGCGCCGCACTCGTCACCGACCGCCGGGCGCGGGGACACCTCGACCGGCCGCCCCTGCGCGACCTCGTATGGGTTGCAGCGCTCCGCCCCTTGGGTGCCGACCGCGAGATGGCTCCCGTCCGGCGACCACGCCAAGGCGGCGAGGGTCCGCTCGGCCGTCCCGTTGGCGTCGCGGGTGAAGGCGGCCGAGATGTCCATCGTGTCGCGCACCGTGCCGTCCCACGAGATGATGTGCAGTCGCACGGGAACGACCGGGCCGGGGACGCAATTGGTCGGCGAACAGGTTTCGTCGGGCGGCGGGGTCGTCACCTCGTCAGGCCCGGGGCCGAAGACGGCCCCGCCGCAGTAACGTCCGTCCGAGAGCGGGCAGCTGAAGTTCGCCTCCTCCGCCCCGTCCTCACCGAGGACCCAGATCCGGGATGCGAAGAAGTAGTCGGTGTACAGGAACGATCCCGTGGCCGGGTCGAAGTCGCTCCACGAGTAGGCATCTTCGGGCGGGCCGGCAGATTCCGGCCGCGGCGGCGCCGCCGCGCCCTCCGGCCACCCCTGACCTTCGGCCGTGACGATGCTGCCGTTCGACGGCGTGTCGGTCCACGGCGGCACCGTGGTGCTCGTGGGGACCACGTCGACGGGGCCGTCGGGGTCGTCGCCGGCGTTGCGGAGCAGCGCTACGGCGGCCACGACCAGCACGAGGACGGCGGCCGCAGCCAGCCACCGGCCGGTGTGCGACCGAGGCGGCGCAGGCGGCGCGTACAGCTCACCGGCAACCGGCGGACGGTCGGGGTCGGCCAGGCGGAGGAGCTGAACGTCCTCCGGCAGGTCCTGATCGGTGCCGTTCGACGGGGAGGCGAGCCGGGCGAGCAGCTCTCGCTCCAGTTGGTCGGCGTACGCGGGGTCGGGGTCGGTCCGGTAGGGGTGGACGGCGTCAGTCATGGGAAGGGCTCCGGTGTGCTCGTCGCAGCTCGGCCCTCGCGCGAGCGAGGAGTGAGTTGGTTGCCGTCAGGTCACGGCCGATGGCCGCCGCGACCTCGGGAACCGGGAGATCGTCCACGTAGCGCAGCACCAAGACGGCACGGTGCAGCGGACGGAGGTCAGCGAGGTGGTCGAGCACCTCCGTGCTCGTGGCCTCGCCTTGCTCGTCGTCGACCCCCCGGAGGAGCGCCAGCTTCCTCACGCCGAGCTGCTGCCGGCGGGCGTCGTCGATGAACCTCGATCGCGCCACCGTGATCAGCCACCGGATGTCGGCCCGCTCGTGATGCCCTCGACCCAGCTCGTCCACCAGGCGCACCCAGACGTCCTGGGTGAGATCCTCGGCCATCGCCTTGTCTCCCGCACAGAGGCGCAGCAGGTAGCCGTACACCGACGGAAGGTGCTCCCGGTAGAACACCCGGAACTCCTCCGACGACATCGCCGCCTGTTCGGACACAGCCCCCCCGGCTTTCACACCCCGTTCAACGACCAGGACAGGCCGAAATCGTCGCGCGGGATCCACTGCACCGCCGTTCGGTCGTCGGGAGCTGGCCAGAGTTGAGAGTGGGAATGGACGCCACGCCCGATCGACCACCCGCTGCACGGAAGGCGCAGGTACTGTGTCGACGGCCCATCAGCGACCTCATCGGCAGTCGCACCTCCCCCGACGGGCGGTCAAGTCACCGTGGACCAAGAGAGCCGAACCGGACCGGGCGACGACGAGTTCAGTGAGCCGTACGTCGACGTCGACGAGTGGCGCGATCTTCCTGTGCGCCACCGCTACGTCCACGGAGGATTCGCGGAGACGGAGACCCGGTTCTCGATCTACCTCCCCCCACCGGAGCTGTACGGGGGACGGTTCTTCCAGCACATCACGCCGGTGCCCGACAGCGAGTTACTCGCGCAGACAGCGACCGGCGAAGAGGACAAGATCGGTTTCTCGATCGCGAGCGGGGCCTACTTCCTCGAGACGAACGGCGGGGGGACCTCGGGCAGCCCGGGCTCGTCGGTCGACCCCACCATCGCCGCGTACCGGGCCAATGCCGCGTCCGCGCAGCACTCCCGCGTCGTCGCCGCCGAGATGTACGGGGAGCACCGACCCTACGGCTACGCCTACGGAGGCAGCGGCGGCGGGTTCCGCACGATCGGCGGGGCCGAGAACACCACCGGCGTGTGGGACGGGTTCGTTCCGTACGTCATCGGGTCGCCGATGGCCATCCCGAACGTGTTCTGCGTGCGCATGCACGCCCAGCGGATCCTGCGCCACCGCCTCGACCAGATCGTCGACGCCGTCGAGCCCGGCGGCAGTGGCGCCATGTACGAGGGGCTGGACCCCGAGGAGCGCGACGCCCTCGTGGAAGTGACCCGGATGGGCTTTCCGCCGCGCTCGTGGTTCGGTCACCGCACGATGGGGATGCACGCCTTCCCGGTGCTCTACCAAGGCGTGACCATGGCCGACCCGTCGTACTTCGAGGAGTTCTGGACGGAGCCGGGCTACCTCGGCCACGACTCGCCCTCACTCCAGCGCGCGATCGTGCACCACCGGTGCGAGGTCGCGACGATGATCACCGATCAGGAGGCGGCGGCCCTCGGCCTCCCCGTCGAGCCGCAGGCGGGCCAAGCCGGCGGGCAGGTCGACACGGCTTGGCGAGGGGCGGACGGCCCGCCGTCCGTCCCCGTCGCGGTCCGTCTCAGCAGTGCGCCGGAGGGAGAGATCCTGGGCGCCGACCTGGTCGTCGCCTCCGGGGTGGCCGCCGGCGCCCGCCTCCTCCTGGTCGACGTCCTGGACGACATCGCCGTCTTCGGCCCGGGCGACCGCGACGTCATCGCGCGGCTGCAGTCGGGCGACGCCGTCGAGGTCGACAACCGCGGGTTCCTGGCCGCGCAGACCTACCACCGGCACCAGGTGCCAACGCCCGACTTCGCCGTCTGGGACCAGTTCCGCAACCCGGACGGCACGCCGATCTACCCCCAACGACCGCTCATCCTCGGTCCACTGTTCGCGGCGGCCGCCGCCGGGACCGTGCAGACCGGCTGCTTCGAGGGGAAGATGATCGTCGTCGAGGCCCTCCTGGACCGGGAGGCTTTCCCCTGGCAGGCCGACTGGTACCGCTCGAAGGTCCACGAGCACCTCGGCGACGCCACCGACGACCACTTCCGGCTCTGGTTCGTCGACAACGCCCTGCACGGGGACAGCGAGATCCAGGAGAGCGCGACCCACACCGTCAGCTACCTGGGGATGCTGCATCAGGCGCTCCGTGACCTCAGTGCCTGGGTGGAGACGGGGGTCGCGCCGCCACCGAGCACGAGCTAT
>DATDAH010000319.1:0-8965 GCA_036525535.1 Acidimicrobiales bacterium | reverse complement strand
GACTTCGTGCTCAAACGGGGCGCCGACTACTTCGTCGACCACGACGTCCTCGTTGACGGTGGCGAGCCCGGCAGCGACCGGCAGTTCACCTGGGGTCGGAGCGCGGACCGCCTCCACCTCGGCGACGTCGACGGCGACCAACGAGAAGACTTCGTCCTGCGGAACGGCACGTCCATCTCGATCAGCACGGACTCCGTCGTCGCCGGCGGCGACCACAACACCGAGCGCCGCTTCTCGTGGGGCCGGAGCACCGATCAGCTCCACCTGGGCGACGTGACCGGAGACGGACCGGCGGACCTCGTGCTCCGACGGGGAGGCAACTACTTCGTCAACGACGACGCCCTGCTGGACGGTGGCGACACGGCGGGCGACCGGTCGTTCGCCGTCGGACGGCGAACTGACGCCCTCGTCGTCCAGCCCACGATCACCCCTTAACCGGTCTCCTCCCCGCGTCAGCGCAAGCCGTAGACAACACTTTTCGGGAGTTCTGTAAAGGCGGGTCGGCGGTCGGTTTAGAGTCGCGGCCATGGCGATCACCCCCGCTGACGTCCTGCTGGACGGTCGCGTCGCGGTCGTGACCGGCGGTGGCGCCGGGATCGGTCGTGGCATCGCCACCGGCTTCGCCGCGTTCGGCGCCTCGGTCGCCATCTGGGAGCAGAACCCCGAGACCTGCGAGGCGGCCGCGGCGCAGATCGGCGCGCTCGGCTTGGCCACCGACGTCCGGGACAGCGACGCGGTCGATGCCGCGCTGGCCCGTACCACCGAAGAGCTCGGCCCGGTGTCGATCCTGGTCAACAACGCCGGTGGGGTGTTCGCCTCACCCCTCCTCGACACGACGGAGAACGGTTGGGACGCGCTCTACCGAGCCAACCTCCGCCACGTGCTGCTCTGCACCCAGCGGGTCGCCCGAGGCATGGTCGCCGCCGGGACCGGCGGCAGCGTCACGACGGTCACCTCCATTGAGGGGGTACGGGCGGCCCCGGGGTACGCCGCCTACGCCGCGGCCAAGGCCGGCGTCATCAACTACACCAAGACGGCGGCGCTCGAGCTTGCGCCTCACGGCATACGGGTCAACGCGCTGGCGCCGGACATCACCCTCACCGAGGGCATTGCGGCCATCGCCCCGCCGGGCTCGGAGGCCCGCTTCGGCAAGACCGTCCCCATGGGGCGGCCGGGCCACGTCGACGAGATGGCCCGCGCCGCGGTGTTCCTGGCGTCGGACATGGCGAGCTACATCACCGGGCAGACCATCCACGTCGACGGCGGCACCCACGCGGCCGGCGGCTGGTACCACCATCCCCAGACCGGCGAGTACTCGCTGGGACCGACCGACTGAGCAACGGAGCCACACCATGACCGACGAACACGACGAGAGCGGCCCGGCCGGCTTCGAAGTCACACGCTTCGTCCCCGTCCCCACGTCGGTGAGCGCGGAGGCCCAGGCGTTCCTCGGCATGGGCGACCTCTTCGGGGAGGCCGGCGGGCAGGAGCCAGACCGCGCCGACACCGAAGCTTGGCGAGCCATGATCACGACCGCCAACGAGATGCTGATCGCCGTGCTCGGGTCGCAACCGCCCGTGCCGTCGTCCACCGTCGAGGAGATCGCGGTCGGCGACGTCCCGGTGTTCGTCCTGACACCGGACGGTGTGACCGACGATCCCGACCAGCCCGTCTACTTCGACATCCACGGTGGCGGGCTGATCATGGGCGGCGGCGAGGCGTGCCGGGTGATGGCCGGGAAGTCCACGGCGATGGTGCGGATGACGACTTGGTCGGTGGACTACCGCATGCCGCCCGACCACCCGTATCCCGCCGCCCTCGACGACTGCCTGGCGGTCTACCGCCACCTCCTGCAGGTCCACGCGCCCGAGCGCATCGTGGTCGGCGGCGGCTCCGCCGGCGGCAACCTCGCCGCCGCCCTGATGCTGCGGGCCCGCGACGAGGGCCTGCCGCTCCCGCAGGCGCTGGTGCTCCTGACCCCCGAGGCCGACCTCACCGAATCGGGCGATTCGTTCGCCACGAACCTCGGTATCGATGCCGTCCTCCGTTCGAAGCTCACCGAGTCCATCGCGCTCTACGCCGGTGACCACGACCTCACCGATCCGTACCTCTCACCGCTCTTCGGTGACTTCACCCCGCCGTTCCCACCGACCTTCCTGCAGACCGGGACGCGAGACCTGTTCCTGTCGAACACGGTCCGCCTGCACCGGAGGCTCCGCGAGGCCGGGGTGGAGGCCGACCTCCACGTCTTCGAGGCAATGCCCCACGGTGGCTTCTTCGGTGCTCCCGAGGACGAGCAGCTCGCCGCCGAGGTGCGCCGCTTCCTCGCCAAACACCTGGCGGACACCTAGTCGGCCGTCGATGCCTCCGGCACGGCCTCGCGGACCAGCGAGGCCAGCTCGACGACCCTGGTCGTCGGCAGGACGTCGATGACGTCGGGGCCGACCCACCGGACCCCGACCGTGCCGTGCCGGTGGCCGGCGGTGTCCAGCCAGTTGGGGATCCCCGGGTCACGGTGGGCGACCACGAAGCGGACACTGCCGTCGGCCTCGAGCTGTGCGGAATGGCAGTTCAGGGTGGCTTGGTGGTGGACGTAGTCGAGGGTCTCCATCCAGTGGTTGTGGAGGGCGATCATCCAGTACTCGCAGTCCGGCGGCATGACCTCCACGACGAGGGCCTCGTCCTCGTCGATGTCGAAGTAGGCCTGATGCCACTTGATCTGCGGGTCCTTGAACTTGTCGGTGAGGTCGTCCTCGGCCTCGTCGGTGAACTGATTCGGCCACTGGGCCTGGCGTACCGCCCAGCGGGCGCCGATCTCCGCCACCCCCTTCACGTAGAGACCGGCGTAGACCAGCGCGTTGTAGAGCTCCTCCGGGGTCAGGGGAGCGGGAGGCGAGCCGTCGTCGCCGATCCGTTCGATGTGGAGGTCGGCGTGCTCCTGGTGGCGCCGGTCGAGGAAGGTCTGGCGGATCGCCAAGGATCGGGTGTCGGCCTCCGAGCGCAGCCAGTTGCCCTCATGCTCGCGCTGGGAGATCACCACCTCGAAGGTGCCGTCGGGCTCGATCTGCATCTGCTCCTCGTGCAGGGTGGCCCCGGTCCCGGGACCGCCGCCGCCGAAGCCGGCCCCGGAGAAGAGGTTGAAGCTGATCCACTTGGCCTCGCCCCTCGTGCCCCAGATCCGATAGTCGTACCGCCCGTCGAGGCTCGCCCCGAGGTAGTGGTTGTCGGGGTTCTCGCCGACGATCTTGACGGTCTCGTGACAGGCGCGGACGAGCACGGGCTGTTCGGGGCGCCCGTACTCCAGGACGCTCTCCAACCTGCCTCGCAGCAGGCGGGTGAGCATGCGGAAGCCCTCGGCCCGGTCGAGGGGATCCTCCGGGTTGCCCTCCGCCAGCACCGCCTCACCGGCCTCGGCGAGGAGATCACAGAACTCGCGCCACGCGGTGCCGTCGACGACCTTCGGGGTGATGTCGTCGTCCATCAGAGGCGACCGAGGTCCCGGAGCCAGGGGATCAGGAGACCGAGGCCCTCGTCGAGGCTCATCGGGTCGTAGCCGAGTTGGTCGTGGGTCGGGTTGGCCGCGGTGCGGAGCGGCCGATCCGCGTCGGCGGCCGCTTCGGCGATGGCGTAGAGCGTGGGGCCGAACATGTCGAGCACCTCCTGGGGAGCGGTGCGATGGTCGAGGTCTTCGACCCGGTGCTCGACGCCGGCGAGCTCGCAGGCCCGGTTGCAGCCGGCGGCGGTGCTGATCTCGTCCTCGGGCCGGCCCATCAGCCAGTACCGGGAGCCCGGGACCCCCCGGTCCAGGGCGGCGATGGAGCCCGAGGCGACATCGGTCGCCGCGACCCAGGTCACCGGGAAGGCCAGGTAGGCCGTGAGCTTGCCCCGCATGGCGGCCAGCAGCACCCGGTTGAAGCTGGTGCGGTGCAGGGCGCGTTGGGCCACGAGGCCGGGGCCGTAGATGGCACCGGGATGGCAGGTCAGCACATCCTCGCCGTCTTCAGCCCGGCGGTGCACCTCACGGAAGGCCGCCAGCTTGGTGACGGTGTAGGGATCGTCGGGCGGGTCGTCGAGCACGGGGGCGTCCTCCCGGAAGCCGGGGGCCGCGAGGTCGAAGAAGGTGCCGGTGCTCAGGGCCACGACCCGCCGCATGCCGTGCGCCCGGCCGGCATCGAGGGCGTTGGTCGTGCCGGTCACGTTCACGGCGTAGAAGTCGTCGAGGTCCTGGCTGGCGCCACCGAGCAGGGCGGCACAGTGGATCGCCGCCTCACAGCCTTCGGCCGCCCGCTTGACGTCCTGGGCCTCGACGAGGTCGCCCTGGACGAGCTCCACCCCGATCTCGGCGAGCACGGCCGCTTCCTCAGGCCGGCGGACGAGCGCCTTGACGGCGTCGCCCCGTCCGATCAGTTGCTCGCAGACGTTGGCCCCGGTGAGGCCGGTGCCACCAGTGACGAAGACGGTGCTCAAGCTGGCTCCTGATCGATCGGTCCGTCAGCGTGACACTCTTCCGATCTTCTGTAAAGGCGCGCACGCTTTACAGTTTCTCGCCAACGTGTAATGGTCAGGGCCATGGGGGACACGCCGGCCACGGGCTCCACGAGCGCGGAGGCGATCCTGACGGCCACGCGCCGGGTGATCGCCGAGCGGGGTCCCGGGAAGTTCACGATGTCGGCGATCGCGGCCGCTGCGGGCGTGTCCCGACCGACGCTCTACAAGTGGTTCCCGACCAAGGACGCGCTCCTCGAGGCCCTCACCGCGTACGAGGAGGAGCTGTTCGACGCCCGCCTCCAAGCGGTGATCGAGGCGCAGCGGATCCCGGCCCGGCGGCTCGACGCCGCCCTTCGGTGCCTGGTGACCTACCTCGACGGCTTGATGGGCCCGGACCCGATCGGGGCCGATCCGGGCTTCGCCATCCAGTCCCTGGCGCGCTCGTTGGAGCCGCAGACCGCATCATTCGTCCGTCGGCTCGGCGACGCGTTCGAGACGGTGCCCGCGGTGCGGCGGGGTCGGCTCAGCCGGGAGGCGGCGGCGGAGATGTTCCTGCGGTTGGCCTACTCGCACTACCTGGTCCCGCACCCGGACCCGGAGGTCCTGCTGGCCGACATGCGCAGCTTCGCCGGGCTCCCGCGACGCTCGACCAGCGCCGCGGGCTGACCGACGCCGTCGGACAACGAGAACGCGAGGGGGAACGGATGGGGATGGTCGACGAGGTGATCGCCGACGCGCGGTCCCGCGCCGGGCTGACCGACCTCGGCGAGGAGTCGTTCCACGAGGGCCTCGAGGCCCTTCTCACCGGCGCCGAGGCCGCCGGGACCTTCAACGAGCTCGGCCTGGCGGTGCTCCGCGACCAGGCGACCGGCATGCTGGTGACCCGCCTCGAAGTCGAGGACTGGTACCGCCGTCATCCCGAGATCGACGAGCAGGAGATCGCCGCGCCGTTGTTCGGGCTGGGGCTGCCGCGCACCGGCTCGACGGCGCTGAGCTTCCTGCTGGCCGAGGATCCCCGCGCTCGGTCCTTGCTGGCCTGGGAGAGCGGCGCGCCGACCCCGCCGCCGGACCCCACGACTGTCGACACCGACCCGCGGATCGCGGCGGCCGCCGCGAACATGGCCTTGATCGACGAGATGGCCCCGAAGTTCAAGTCCATGCTGCCGACCTCACCGACAGGCCCGACCGAATGCCTGCAGATCATGGCCCTCGACTTCCGCTCCGCGATGTTCGGGGCCCTCGGCGACAACCGGCACTACGAGGCCTGGATGGCGGACTGCGACATGGTCTCGGCCTACCGGTACCACGAGCGGGTCCTCAAGCTCCTCCAGTGGAAGTTCCCGACCAAGCCATGGCGGCTGAAGTCGCCGGCCCACATGGACACCATCGACGCCCTCCTCGAGGTGTATCCCGACGCCCGTTTCGTGATGACCCACCGCGACATCGCCCAGGTCATCCCTTCGGTCGTCAGCCTCCTCGACGCCACCTCGGAGTACCTCCGAACCGGACCCCTCGCCCCGGACTTCGCCGCCAACCAGGCCGCGTACTGGGAGCGGTCCCTGCGCAAGACGCTGGCCTACCGCGACGCCGGCAACGGGGACCGGTTCTACGACATCGGCTTCGCCGAGATGCGACCCGACCCCCTCCCCGCCATCGAGCGCTTCTACCAGTGGCTCGACATCGAGCTCACCGCCGAGGTCGCCGCCCGCATGCAGGCCTGGTGGGAGGCCAACCCGGCCGAGAAGCAGGGCATCCACGACTACAGCCCGGAGCAGTACGGCATCGACCTCGACGACCTCCGGTCCCAGTTCACCTTCTACAACGACCGATTCACGTCCTCCGCCCCCACGAGCGGACCGTCATGACTCACCAAGCCCAGAGGAGCACTGCACCATGGACCTAGGACTCGCCGGCGCCGCCGTCGTCATCGCCGGAGGCACCACCGGCATGGGCCGAGCCGCCGCCGACTGCTTCGCCGCGGACGGCGCCCGCGTCGCGGTGCTCGCCCGCTCCCGCACCGACCTCGACGAGACCGCCGCGGCGCTCACCGAGCTCGGTTCGCCCGATGCGATCGGCGTCACCACCGACCTCTTCGACGGCGCCTCCGTCGACGCCGCCATCGCCGAGGTGGGCGAGCGGTGGGGCCACCTCAACGCCGTCGTCAACGCCGCCGGCCCCATGGCCGGCGGCCTCAAGAGCTTCGAGACCTACACGGACGAGGACTGGCGCAACGTCTTCGACGGCCTGGCCCTCAGCTCGGTGCGCACCATCCGGGCCGCGCTGCCGTACCTCCGCAAGGCCGAGTGGGCCCGGATCGTCAACCTGTCGGCCATGTCGACCAAGCGGCAGTCGCCCCCGCTCATCGCCTACACGGCGGCCAAGTCGGCCCTCACCAGCCTCACCAAGAACCTGGCCCAGACGCTCGCCCCCGAGGGGATCCTGGTCAACACCGTGAGCCCGGGGACCTTCGCCTCCGCGTCGTTCAAGGCCGCGCTGGCCGAGATGCCCGGGGTCGACGAGAACGACCTCCACGACATCATGCGCTTCATCGGCGAGGGGTTCGGCCACCACGTGTTCCTCGACCGGGCAGCCGATCCCGCCGAGATCGGCCCCGTGATCGCCTTCGCGGCGTCGGCCCGGAACACCTACATGACCGGCGCCAACATCAACGTCGACGGCGGCTCGGACTTCACGTGACCCGCAACCGTTGGTGGAAAGGGCTGGCCTCGGCCGGCGCTCAGGCCCTCCTGGCGCGACCGTGGCTACCGTCGTCGGCATGACGCCGGAGGAGATGGCCGACCTCGTCCACCTGCGTCGGGCGCGCGACCTCATCGATCGCGACCACGCGCTGCCCCTCGACGTCCCAGCCATGGCTCGTGCCGCGCTCATGTCGCCCGCACACTTCTCGCGCAAGTTCCGAGCGGCGTACGGCGAGACGCCCTACTCCTATCTCATGACGCGACGCATCGAGCGGGCGAAGGCGCTCCTCCGTCAGGGGATGTCGGTCACCGACACCTGCGTCACCGTCGGTTGTACGTCGCTCGGCTCGTTCAGCTCGCGCTTCACCGAGATCGTCGGCGAGCCGCCATCGCAGTACCGCGCCCGCGACCACCGCCACCTCGAGGTCGTTCCGTCGTGCGTGAGCATGATCGCGACGCGACCGCAGCGGACCCCGGCCACCGTCTGACTCGCGGTCGACCGACCCTCCTCACACCGAGCAGGATCGGAGAAGCGTTCACGGCATCGGTGCTCCTACGGTCGGCGCATGGCAGTCAACCTCTCCGCAACGTTCATCCCCGTCCACGACCCGGACGCCGCGCTCGGCTTCTATCGCGACGCGCTCGACTTCGAGGTCCGCAACGACGTCGAGTCCGACGGCTTCCGCTGGGTCACCGTCGGCGCCCCGGGACAGGAGGTCGACATCGTCCTGTTCCAGCCCCACGGGGGCCTTCCGCAGGCCGAGGGCGACGCCCTCCTGACGCTCGTGACCCAGGGGTCGCTCCAGGCGGCGATCTTCCGCGCCGACGACCTCGATGCCACGTTCGAGAAGGTCCGGGCCTCGGGCGCCGAGGTGCTCCAGGAGCCGGTGTCCCAGCCCTGGGGCGCACGCGACTGCGCGTTCCGCGACCCCTCGGGCAACCTCGTCCGCATCGCGCAGGCCTGACCGTCGCCGGGCACGCGCGGCGTCCGTTGACCCGGCGGCCCTGCTACGTCTACACCGTCCGGCCTGAACGGCTTCCCCCATGTGCACCCGGTACCTGTACCCGAGGGCTTCGGCGACGCCTACGGCGGCCCGCCCGACAGATGGAGACACGATGAGCAAGGCCAAGACGACCGACACGAAGGCGCCCGCGTCGACGGAGGCCGACAGCCACGACCTGATCCGCGTGCACGGTGCCCGCGTGAACAACCTCAAGGACGTCAGCGTCGAGATCGCGAAGCGCCGGCTGACGGTGTTCACCGGCGTCTCCGGTTCGGGCAAGAGCTCGCTGGTGTTCGGCACGATCGCCGCGGAGTCCCAGCGGCTGATCAACGAGACCTACAGCGCCTTCGTGCAGGGTTTCATGCCGACGCTGGCGCGGCCCGAGGTCGATGTGCTGGAGGGTCTGACGACCGCGATCCTCGTCGACCAGGAACGGATGGGAGCGAACCCCCGCTCCACCGTCGGCACGGTCACCGACGCCAACGCGATGCTGCGGATCGTCTTCAGCAGGATCGGGCAGCCCTACATCGGCTCGCCCAACGCATTCTCCTTCAACACCGCGACGATCAGCGGGGCCGGGGCGGTCACGTTCGAGAAGGGCGGCAAGACGACGAGGGAGAAGCGCTCGTTCACGCGGGCCGGTGGCATGTGCCCGCGCTGTGAGGGCATGGGCTCGGTGTCCGACTTCGACCTGTCTGAGCTGTACGACGACAGCAAGTCGCTCAACGAGGGGGCGATCGCGGTCCCCGGCTACAGCATGGACGGCTGGTACGG
>DATDAH010000318.1:0-2693 GCA_036525535.1 Acidimicrobiales bacterium | reverse complement strand
CTATGGACGCAATCACCCTTCTCAAAGATGACCATCGCACCGTCGAGCAGCTGTTCAAGCGGTTCGAGCAGGCCGGTGAGCGAGCGCACGTGCAGAAGCGCCAGATCGTCGACCGCATCATCGAGGAGCTCTCGGTGCACGCGGCCATCGAGGAGCAGGTCTTCTACCCCGTCGCCCGAGCGACCGTTCCGGACACCGAGGACATGGCCCTCGAGAGCCTCGAGGAGCACCACGTCGTCAAGTGGTTGCTGTCGGAGCTCGTCGACCTGGACCCCGCTCATGAGCGGTTCGACGCGAAGGTCACCGTGCTGATCGAGAGCGTGCGTCATCACGTCGAGGAGGAGGAGAGCGATTTCTTCCCCAAGGTGCGCAAGCAACTCGGCCGCAACGAGCTCGCCGATCTCGGCGAGGCGCTGGCCGACGCGAAGACGTTGGCCCCGACGCGACCGCACCCCCGCATGCCGGATGCCGGCCCCGCCAACGTGGTCGCAGGAACGATCACCGGCGTCGTCGATCGGGTCGGTGGCAACCTCAGCGGCATCGCCCAGGGCAGCGTCACCGCCGTCCAGGACCTCATCGCTCGCTTCACCGGCTCGGACCGACCAAAGGTCTCTCCGACCGGCTCCTCGACGACCCGCAAGCGGGCGATCGGGGTCCGTTCGGGCGCCTCGACGGCGGCCGACGGCGTGCGGGAGACGGCTCGCAGCGCCAAGTCCGGCGCAACCTCAACCGCGAAGGCGGCCAAGGCCGGCGCCAGGGGCACTGCCACCTCGGCGAGGAAGTCCACCCGCACGACGGCGACGACGGCCAAGCGTGCCGCCACGACGACCGGCCGCACCGCACGCTCGGCAACGAAGAGGACGGCGGCAACGGCCAAGCGCACTGCGGCGAAGACGGCCACAGCTGCGTCCGGCTCCCGCCGATAGACGAGCGGCCCTTCCGGAGAACGCAGAAGGCCCGGAAACTCAACGTTTCGGGGCCGGCCTCGACCCGGACCCGACCCGCCGTCACGAGTCCGGCTACGGGGACGGGCCTGACCCGCACCGATCGGGTCACCGATGCCGGCGTGGGTGGCACCGACGTTCCCGTGACCTTCGGCCCTAGGGCTGGACCTCGACCGCGGCGGATACTGAGGCACAGCACGGACGACGAGGAGAACTCCCATGCTGCAGCGGGCTGCGTGCCTGGTTGGCGCCCTGGTCGTGGGGCTGGTGGCGTACGCGGCCGTCGTCATGGTCGGGATGCGGACGAAGTCCCCCAGGGCTCTCCGCGTCGTCCGGCGGGTGAACCGGGCGGTCCTCAACCCCATGCAGATGAGGTCGGCCGGCCAGGTCGGCGCTTACGCCGCGATCATCCGCCACCGTGGCCGCGTGTCGGGTCGCCTCCACGAAACCCCGGTCGGAGCCGAGGCCACCGACGACGGGTTCGTGATCGCCCTCCCCTACGGGACGACCACGGACTGGCTGAAGAACCTGCTGGCCAGCGGCACGGCCACCATCGTGAACGAGGGCGAGACCTACGAGGTCGACCGGCCAGAAGTGCGGCCACTGGCCTCCGAGCTCTCCTGGTTCCCGCCCGCCGACCAACGGAACCTCCACCGGTTCGCGGTACAGCAGTGCATTCGGGTCCGGCGCGTCGACCGCTCCGCCACGGCTACGCCCGACCAGCGCGATCCCGCGCCGTCCTGCTACTCGCCACCGCGGTGATCTGATGTGCACCGACCGCGTCACGGCGCGCATCGTGGGAGTCCTGTTCATCGTCGGCACCGTCACGGCCATCGTCGGTGGTGCGCTCGTGGATTCGATCACGGAGCCCGACGCTGTGGTCGATGTGGCCGGCTCGAAGGGCCAGATCGTGACGGGAGCACTCCTCGAGATGGTCCTGGCCCTCTCGGTCGCGGGGATCGCGGTGATGATCTACCCGGTGCTCAAGCGGCGCGACGAGGGCCTCGCTCTCGGCTATGTCGGGGTGAGGATGCTCGAGGCGGTCCTGCTGATCACCGCGTCGATCAGCGCGCTGCTGCTCCTCTCCGTGAGCCAGGACCACGGTGGGGACGGAACCAGGGTGCAACCGACCAGCGACCTCGTACTGGCCGCCCGAGACTGGACCCTTCTGATCGGGTCGATGGTCCTGCTCGGGGTGGGCGGGCTCATCCTCTACAGCCTGCTCCTCCGGTCCGCGCTCGTTCCTGCCTGGTTGGCGGCGTGGGGCCTCGCGGGAGCTGCCCTGATCTTGGTCGAGGGCGTAGTGGAGATGTACCAGCTCGACCTGCCTGTGTTCGTGCAGGCAGTGCTGACCGCACCCATCGCCCTCAACGAGATGGTGCTGGCGGTCTTGTTGATCGTCCGGGGTTTCGGCGGGCCCCTCGTCGCGAAGGCACCTGACCGCCGCCTCCATGAGCCAGCGGGCTGACGCGACCCATGCCGCCGAACTGCTCCTCAAGATCTACACGGATGCCGCACCCGGTCCGGATGGCGTCAGTCAGGATCCGCTCGTCCTCGGCGCCTTCGATGCGGAGGTGCCGCGTCCTGGCTCGACCTTGAGCGTCGCCGCGCTGGCGGCGAGCCTGACCCGGACCTCGACACCCCCGTCGACGGCCACCTACCCTTGCCGCATCGGGCGCCGCTTCGCCCAGCGCGACGTCGGGCGAGATGCCGTCCAACAGCCAATGCGCTCGACCTCGGTCGCCATCG
>DATDAH010000317.1:0-4489 GCA_036525535.1 Acidimicrobiales bacterium | reverse complement strand
GGGGTCGAGCGGGGAGGGTGGGACAAAGCGCGAGCCAGGATCTGTGGCAGGCACTGCGGAAGGTCGTCGACGGCGCACTCGCAAGTTCGATCGCTAAGTAGTCGGCGATACTGATGGCCATGAAGCCGATGTCCCCAGATCACAAGGCAGCCCTGGCCGAGGGACGACAGCAGTCCCGATCAGTTCGGGACTACTTGGAGGCCCTGGAGATGCATCGACCGAAGCGCGGCCGCAAGCGAACGCCCGAGTCGATTCAGAAGCGTCTGGACATCATTGCGTCCAGCTTGCGGACGCCAACCCGCTGAGCCGGCTGCAGCTGGTCCAGGAACGGATGGACCTCCAGCATGACACCGTCGGTTATGGCGTCTGACCTGGGGGAATAGTGGATTCTGTGGGCGCTGAGGGACTCGAACCCCCGACCCCCTCCTTGTAAGGGAGGTGCTCTAGCCAGCTGAGCTAAGCGCCCGGGGCGCTCAGGTTAGGGTTCGGCGGGTCATCCGGCTTCGCGACGGTGGCGGTCCAGCAGGCCCAGCGACGGCAGCGGCGGGCTCTGGGGGTTCCTCGACGCCCGGGCGAGCGCCATCAGGGCCCCGCTGGTCTCGAACTGGAGCTCCGGGAGCTCGTCGGGCAGGAACCAGGCCACCTCGACGATCTCCGGCGACATCGGCCGGGCGTCGGCCGTCTCGTCCCGCAGGCGACCCCGGAAGACGAGGTCGACGCGCTGGGGATCAGGGTCGACCACCACCGCCGGCTCGCCCAGCAGATCGACCTCGACGCCGACCTCCTCCTGGATCTCCCGCCGCAGGCCGACCTCGGGGTGCTCGCGCCGCTTCATCAGGCCACCGGGCACGCCCCACCGCTTCCGGTAGCTGTGGCGGACGAGCAACACGGCGCCGTCCTGGCGCTCGATGATGGCCATGGCCCCGACCGTGAAACTCGGCGCGATCGTGCGCACGACCCACCGCCGCCCGAGAACGGGCAACCTCCGGTAGACCCCCAGCAGGAGGCGCATGATCCTGCGCCGCATCGGCCCAGGGTACGAGTCAGACGGGGAAGGTCCGCCGGGCGGCCAGCGCCTCGGCCAGCAGGGCCGATGTGCCCGCGGCGATCGGCGTGCGCCGGGCCCCGTGGTCCAACACCACCAAGTCGCGGCCGATGGCGTCCTCCACGACCGCACCGGCCTCCTGGCACACGAGCATCCCACCGAGGTAGTCCCACGGCCCGTGGGCCGAAGGGCTGCAGTCGAGGTAGCCGTCGAAACGCCCCTCGGCCACGGCGCACAGGTCCAAGGCGACGGCCCCCAGAGCCCGAAACTGGTGCCAACCCAGCCATCCCGGCGGCAGCCCGGACAGGCCGACCAGGGCGTCGCCCAGTTCGGTGACTGCAGACGGCGTGATCACCTCGCCGTCCCGGCGGGCTCCACCGCCCCGGACGGCCTCGTAGCGCGTCCCACTGACCTGGTTCACCACCACGGCCGCCAGCGGCCCTTCATCGTCGACGGCACAGACGCTGGTGGCGTACCAGGGCAGGCCGCGGGCCGCGTTGCTGGAGCCGTCCAGTGGATCCAGCACCGCAGTGACCGGTCGGTCGGCGTGGTGCCGTCCCGACTCCTCGCTGAGCACACCGAGACCGGCCCCTACGAGGACGGCCACCGCGGCATCGTCGGCGGCGACGTCGGCCGCGTGCTGGCCCCTGCCCTGGTCGACCATGGCGTAGTCCCCGGAAAGCATCGTGGCCTCGATCGCGGCCGAGGCAGCGTCGTGGAGGACGGCCAGCAGCTGGTCCTCGGTCATGACCGCCGACCGTACCGACCGAGGTCACGCCGAGTGCGTAGGTGTCGGCGACGCGTGGCAGGCTGTGGGCCTTGGCCGTCATCGATGTCGCGGGGTTCATCGCGGACCTCAAGGACCACGCGGTGGACCACGGGTTCCATGTGCACGACGAGCGGCACTTCGTCGAGTCCTACTCCCTCCGCCAGGCGTGGGAGGTGGATCTCCACCCCGAGGAGGCCTGCGGCGGCCCCCTGGACCTTCACCTTTCCCTGGAGGTCGACCCCCGGGTGCTGCTGGCCTTCGAGGACAAGGTCCTGGAGATCCCCGAGGGCGACGACCCACCCGACGACTACCACTTCCCCCTCTTGTTCAACTGGGCCCTGCCGCCCCTTCCCCACCCGCCCGACCTCCTGGTCCTGGCCACCGACCTGGCCGGGGTGGGCGGGCCCGACCTCCCTCTCGAGGTCTCCGCCATCGACTCCTTCGCCGCGGTGACCGATGCCCCCGAGCGGAGTCTGGCCATCGTGGCCAAGCTCCAGCTCAGCCTGGCCAAGGTCTTCGTGGGCCAGGAGCTGCTGTGCGAGACCCTTGACCGCTGCCTGGCCGTGAGCCAGTTCCTGCTCGAGGCCGCCCCCGTCTGGCTCGACGAGGTCTGACGATCAGCAATAGGCGTCCTGGCCGATGCAGTACTCGACCTCGGAGGCCAGCTTGTCGGGGTCCCAGGCGTTGAAGAAGTCAGCGTGGCCGGTGAGCAGCGAGCCCGAGGCCAGGTGCAGGTCGCTCATGTCCGCGGGAAGCGGGTACTTCACGTGGAACTCCAACTGGGGCAGGGCCACGGGGTGGGAGCCAGGACAGCCCGAGTCGGTCGAGCGCGCGACATGGGCCCGGTGGTCGGGCGAGTCGAGGTGCTCGCCGTCCCAACAATCGGGGAAGACGACCTGCAGCAGGACGCCGCCGGTGCACGGCGGTGGCGACACCTGGGGCCGACCCTCCACCGTGCAGGCCCATCCCACCTGCTCCGTGGGCTGTGGTTCGGTGCTGGTGGCGTCACCGCCGATCATCATCAGCCCCGTCGGGAACGGCACCACGTCCTCGGGATCGACCCCGGGTGCCGCCCGGTAGTAGGCCACCGAGGAGATCGGGTCGATCTGCTCCTCACCGTCGAACAGCGCCGGGGCCCAGTAGGCGGCAGTGTCCTGATGGGTCGAGCAGGTCGTGTCGCCGGCGAGGAGGGCCTCGACGTCGGAGTAGGCGTCGGTCGACGTCGCCCCGAAGAAGTTGTGCATGTGTGACGCCCCCGGCTCACCGGGGAACACGATGGGGTCGTCCGGCGCGCTGTGGCTGTAGGCGCACTCGACGTGAAAGCGGCCGTTGTGGGGTGGTGGCTCGCCCGCCGCCGCGTCATCTCCGGAGCGGGCTGCCCAAACCGCGACGCCCGCGAGCGCGAAGAGGAACACCGCCCCCGCCCCCAGCAGGACGCCGGGGCGTCGGGTCACGGCAGGTCGGGGACCGTGATGGCGGCGATGTCGACGGTGCGCGGTGGGCCGGCGGGCTCGGCGGGAGCGGTGGCCGCGTCGGGCATCTGCTCCTGATCACCGGGGTCGGGCAGGTCGACGTCGGCGTACGGCACGGCCTCGGGGTTGTCGCTGGCGTCGGCCAGTTCGAGGAAGCGGGCGAGCTCCGGTGTGAACGTCTGCTGGGGACCGTCGCAGGGCACGGTGGCGTCGATGTCGGGCGGGGCCGTGATCCCGTCCACCTCGTTGTCGGTGAAGCAGTTGCCGTTGCCCTGACCGTCCAGGGTCAGCAGGACGAGGTCCCACTCCCCCGAGTTGGTCACGACGTTGCCGGCGACCCGGTTGCCGACAGCCTCCCAGAGCAGCGGGTTGTCCACGTCGGCCATGACGTCGTCAGGGGCGGCCACGGCGTCGGCGACGCAGTCGGACGGGAACGCCTCCGGTAGCGGGGAGATCGGGTCGTCCTCGGGGCGCGGCACGACCGCGATGCCCGTCACGTCATGGTTGTCGACCCGATTGCGCTCGATGATGTTGTTGTTGCCGCCGGTGACCAGGATCCCGTTGTAGATGCCCTGCACCGCGGCCCCTATGGCGTCGGTGTCGGCGTTGTTGTTGTCGACCACGAGGTTGCCGACGACCGTCGTCTCGTTCTGGGGGCCACACCCCTCGCTGGTCTGGCTGTTGGGCACGATGCCCGCCCGGTTCTGGGTGAAGACCGAGTTCACGATGAGGAGGTTCCCCCCGGAGTTCGTGCCTGAGTAGCCCAAGCCGTTCCACTCCGCGGTCACGTCGTCGATCAAGGCGTCGCACGGGTAGCACTGGCCGATGTAGAAGCCGGCGTCCGGGCTGCCGGAGCCGTAGGAGTGCTCGAAGGTCCCGTTGACCGAGCCGAAGGCGTAGATCCCGTAGTCGCCGTTGCGGATGGCGGTCAGATACGAACCTCGGTAGCCGTCGACCCCGGTCCAGAAGAAGCCGTTGCCCGTGTAGTTCTGAGCGGTCATGTTCTCGACGGCGACGCCGTCGGCCTCGAGCACGCGGATGCCGTTCTCCAGCTCGAAGTTCCCCTCGAGGATGGTCTCGTTGCGGTCCAGGCCCCGGATCACCAGGTTGTCGGTGGCGACGTTGACCTCCTCCTCGTACGTGCCCGGCGCGACGAGGATCAGGCTGCCTTCCGTGGCGCTGTCCACCGCGGCCTGGATGGTC
>DATDAH010000316.1:0-2942 GCA_036525535.1 Acidimicrobiales bacterium | reverse complement strand
CCGTGAGGTCGAGGACGCCATCACCGGGCTGCCCGGCGTCGCCCAGGTCGCCATCGTGGGCAAGAAGCACGAGTGGCTGGACCAGGTGGTCGTGGCGTTCGTCATCGCCACGCCCGACGCCCCGGAGCACGACGAGCTGGAGCGCCAGGTCATCGCGCACTGCGCCGGCCAGCTGGCTGGTTTCAAGGTCCCGCGGGCCGTCTACGTGGTCGACGAGTTCCCGCTCGGCACCCTGGACAAGCTGCTGAAGAACAAGCTCCGCGACCTCGCCGACGAGCAGCCCGCCATCGACTGACGGCGGGGCCGTCAGCGGGCGGCCGTCCGCAGAAGGCGGTCCCGCAGCCATTCCGCGTCGACCACGGCCGCCCCGTGCCAGTCGTTGTTGAAGTAGGCGTAGACATCCGCACCCTCGTCCCGCCAGGTCGCCAGTCGGTCCGCCACGAAGCGCAGCCGTCGGCCGGTGTACCGCCCGTGGTACGGCTCGTCGAGCGCCCGCGGCCCATGGAAGCGGACGTAGGTCCAGCCGGTCGTCCGGATCCACGGGTGATCGGGCAGGAGGTCGTGTACGCACAACGCGGCGCCGTGGCGGGCCAGCACCGTGAAGACGTCGTCGTGGAGCCACGAGGAGTCCCGGACCTCGACGGCCCACCGCATGGTCGTCGGCGCCGACGCCAGGAAGGCGTCGAGGCGAGCGGCGTCCCGGCGCCAGCGGGGTGGGAGCTGGACCAGGTTGGGGCCCAACGTCGCCCCCAGGCGCTCGACCCGGTCGACGTGGTTGGCCAGCCAGGCCCCGGGCTCGCGGAGCTTGCGCCGGTGCGACCCGTAGGCGCCCATCTTCACCGCGTAGAGGAACCCGGACGGGGCCTGGGCCGCCCATCCCTCGACCGTACGGGGATCGGGCAGCCGGTAGAACGTGGCGTTGAGCTCGACGGTGTCGAAGCGCCGGGCGTAGCGGGCGAACCACTCCCGGGGCGGCGCGCCAGCCGGGTACACCACCCCCCGCCAGTCGGCGTAGGACCACCCGGAGCAACCCACGCGCACGGCACCCGGGCGACCTTCGGCGCTCATGGGCGAAGGGGCCGAGCGGTCAGCGACGGGCCTTCTGGAGGAGCCCGAGGTGGGCGAAGAGCCGGTGACGGAAGGCGCCGACCGCGTCGATGAACCCCCGCGAGCCCGGCGTCAGCCACGACACGATGTTGAGGTCCTCGGCCAGCAGACGCCTGCTCTCGTCGACGGCCTCGTCCCCGGCGGCGAGGCCGTCGGACAGCACGTCGCGGGCCTGGCTCAGCATCGCCCGCGTACGGGCGACGGTCGGGAGGTCGAGGACCTCCGCGACCGTCTCCCGCAACACCAGGAGCCGGTCGAGGGCGGCCTGCCCAAGATCATCGTCGCGGGGGTCGGGGCGGACGTCCATGATCGCCATGCCGCTAGACCGCCATGCCGACGGGGGAATCAGTCGTCGTCGGCATCCTCATGGTCCTCGTCATCGGCCTCCTCCTGGAGGCGCTCGCCCACCTTGGCCACCGACGACTCGGCCCCGGCCAGGGGATCAGGGGGCTCGATGGTGATGGGCTCCCGCTCGTCAGGCACGGTGTCCTCCTCGGCTGGTCGGGCTGGCCCTTCTCTGCCCATGCGCCGCGGTGGTCATGTCCCCCCCGCAGGGGGACTTCAGGCACTCTTCCGGGTGCGCGGGCGACGCTTGCCCGCCTTGGCGGCCTTCACGCTCTCCTCCAGTGCCGCCATGAGGTCGACGACCTCCGCCCGCTCGGGCGCAGGCTCCACGGCGATCTCCTCACCCTTGGCCTTTCGGTCGATGATCTTGCGCAACCGGGCCCGGTGCCGGTCCTTGTAGGCCTCGGGATCCCAGCGGGTGCTCAGCGAGTCGATCAGCTGCTCGGCGGCCGCCAGCTCCTTCTTCGGCGCCTTGGTCCGCACCGGCAGCCCTTCGACCGAGGACGCCTTCACCAGCTCGTCGGCGAAGCGCATGGTGTGCAGCGCCAGCGCCCCCTGCAACGGCCGCAGGGCGACGAGGCGCTCGCGGGTGCGCAGGACGAAGCGACCGATGGCGACCCGGTCCGTCTCCTCCATTGCCGTGCGCAGGAGGGCGTAGGCCTTCTTCGCCCCCTCCTGGTCCTCGGGCACGACCCAGTACGCCCGGTCGAACTGGAGCGGGTCGATCTCGGCCAGGGGGACGAAGGCATCGACGTCGATCGTGTGGGTGCGCTCCGGATCGGCCGCCGAGAGCTCTTCGCTGGTGACGATCACCCACGACCCCGACGACCGCTCGAAGCCGTTGGCGATCCGGTCGCTGTCCACCTCTCGGCCCGTCCGCTCCGACACCCGCTTGTGGCGGATCCGGTCGCCGTTCTTCTCGTCGACCTGGTGGAAGTGGATGTCCTTGTCGACGGTCCCGCTCATCAGGCGCACCGGGACGTTGACCAACCCGAAGCTCACCGACCCGGACCAGAGGGCTCGTGCCATGTCGCTCTCCTACCCCGCAACCGCTCCGGCCGGCCTCGGGCGGTCCGCTCCGCCATCGCCGGCTCACCGACGAGGTGCTTGGTCAGGACGGCCCTCGTGCAACCCCGCTGCGTGCTGATGTCGAGGGTGTCGGTGATGGCTGACGCGATCTGCAGGCCGCGGCCTCGCGCCGACTCTGGGTCCGGTCCGACCCCGTCGTGGCCCCGCGACCAGCAGAACGCGTGCCGCGCCCGGTTGGTGACGGTGAGGCGAAGGATCTCGGCGTCGGCGGTGCCCTCGATGTCGGCCTCACCCAGGGGTGACGCCTCGATGGCGTTGGCGGCCAGCTCGCTCACCGCGAGTTGCACGTCGTCGATGACGCTGGGCTCGACACCGACCTCGTGCATCCAGGCCGCAAGGTGGTGGCGCAGGACGCGAACGGCGTGGAAGCCACCGCGGACCGCGAACTCGAAATCGGACGT
>DATDAH010000315.1:0-19670 GCA_036525535.1 Acidimicrobiales bacterium | reverse complement strand
GGTCGGGGTCGCGCTCGTGCTGCCGGAGAAGGCGTAGAGGACGTCGGCGCGGGCGTCGTAGGCCAGCGCCTCGAAGTCCTGGGTGCGGGCGTCACCGGCGCGGGGCCCGCCGCCGAAGCGGCGCGCGTTCATGAAAGCCGCCTGTCCGATCGTCCGGCGCAGCGCCCCGGTCGTGCGATCGACCTCGAACAGGGCGTTGTCGTTGTCCGACGCCAGCCACAACCCGTTGTCACCGGGGACGAACGCGCTGCCCTCGTTGTCCCGCAGGGTGGTCGTCGAGCTCGGGAACGGCGAGGTCCGAATCAGGCGACTGAGGGTGAGCTGGGGCTCGCTCGTGACGGGCAACGCCCCCGCCACACCACCCCCCACTACCGGAGTGACGAGAATCGAAACGATGCCGACCAAGACCCCGAGCAGCCATCCTGCCCGTCTCCCCTTGGCCCTGTGCGATCCCATCGGTTCCTCCGCCTGGGCTCGACGTTCGCTCCTGGACGGGGCTCCTGACATTTCAGCGGGGCGTCGTCCTGCGGATAGGGGTGTACGGGGTCGTCGGCAGTCGCTCACGGTCATGCTCAGGCCAGCGAGGCCGAAGAGACCTGCGAGGCCCCACAGTCGCTTGTCGTCGATGCTGTCGCCTTCGTTGGTCATCGGCCAGGACCACGGACGGACGCGGCGGCGCCAACCGGTGCGATACCACGAACATCAGCCCAAGGGTGAGCCCGAGACCAGCAATGATTCTCTTCATCGAACCGCCTCCTTGTGGTGGGTGACCGAAAACCCCCTTCTCTGTGACGCCACACCGAGAACCCCAATCCCAAACTCGCACGGAACAGCGCCAAGAGAGGATCCCGGTGCCCCGATGTCCGGGCATTGGGCACTGGGCACCAGGATTCGCCCGACCGCAGCCGCCCGCGCGTTGCGGGCCAGTTGCCTGCATCTCTCCCCCCAGAGGGGTCGTCCGGATCGATTCGGCGCTGTCGGTCGCCACCTTCGTGCCGGTGGCCCCTGTTCCCGGCACTCGACGAGCGGGTCGCAGAGGGCATCGACACGGCCTGGCGGGCCGCTGTTGCGGACTCAGCGCGGACCAGCCGCGGACCAGACCCAACAGAGCTCCGGGCCGTAGGCGGCTGAATCACGCTCTGACCTTGAGATCTACGGAGAGCCCGAGGTGGGATTCGAACCCACGACCCCCGCTTTACAAGAGCGGTGCTCTGGACCAACTGAGCTACTCGGGCGAGCCGGTCTGAGGCTACTGAGGCCTATCCGCGGTCGACGGGGACCGGCCGGTCAAACTCAGGCGATGGGCCTGGGGGAGCGCGAGCGGTCTATCCTCGACTTCGAGCGATCCTGGTGGCAGACGCCGGGACCCAAGGAGAGCGCGATCCGTGCACAGTTCGACCTCTCGACGACCCGCTACTACCAGATCCTGAATGAGCTCCTCGACGATGACTCTGCCCTCCAGTACGACCCCCTCGTGGTCCGCCGCCTGCGCCGCCTGCGCGACCGCCGCCGCCGGGCCCGCTACGAAGGTGGCTCGATGAGCCACCCGGTCCGATGAACGAGGGAGCCGGTCGCGGCCTGATCCTGGTCGCGGTGGCCGTGGTCATCGGCATGATCCTGCTGGCCGCGGGTCTGGACGACTCAGGATCGGTGACGGTCAGGGCCGCCGACGACACCGGCGACAGCAACACCGCCGCCGACGACGACGACGAGTCCACGGTCGAAACGGTGCCCAACGCCGAGGACGTCAACCCGGCCGACGTGCCCGTCGTGGTGGCCAACGGCAGCGGGCTCGAAGGGGCGGCCGGGGCCGTGACCGAGCAGCTCGCCGGCCTCGGCTACGACCCGGGCTCCGCCGTGGACGTCTCCGCCGACGCGGGCGAGACCCTGCTCGACACCGTCTACTACATCACCGCGCCGACCAGCTTCGAGGCTCAGGCCCTGAAGGTGGCCGCGGACCTCGGCCTCGGCCCCGACGCGGTCATGGCCATGCCGGTGCCGCCGCCGGCCGAGATCGGGCTCGCCGGTGTGCTCGTGGTCCTGGGCAGCCAGCCCGCCGGCCTGGCCGAGATCGCCACCAGCGGGACGGCTACGACCGTCCCCACCACCGTTCCCGCGGGCTGACGCCGCCGTCGGGCGCGTCCTCCTGCTGACCGGTCCGTGACCACCGTCGCCGAGCGCCTGACCCCGTTCCGCGCCGACCCTGCCGCGGTCGCGGTGGTGCTCGACTACGACGGCACCCTCTCCCCGATCGTGGCCGACGCCGCCGACGCTCTGCCTCAGGAGGGGGTCCCCGACCTGCTGGCCCGCCTGCGCGACCGCGTCGGCCTGGTCGCCGTCGTCTCGGGTCGCCCCATCGACTTCCTGGCCCCGCTCCTGCCGCCCGGCCTCGTCCTGGCGGGCCTCTACGGCCTCGAGCTGGCGGTGGACGACCAGCGCATCGACCACCCGCAGTCGGGCAACTGGCGAGAGGTGATCGACGACGTGGCCGGCCGGGCCGAGATCCGGGGGCCGGCCGGAGTCGGGGTCGAGCGCAAGGGCCTGTCCCTCACCCTCCACTACCGCACCGTGCCCGACCAGGAGGCGGCGACGGCCGCGTACGCCGCCGAGGAGGCCCACCGGTCGGGGCTGGTCGCCCGCCCGGCCCGCATGTCCTGGGAGCTGCACCCGCCGATCGAGGTGGACAAGGGGACCGCGGTGCTCGACCTGGCCGACGACTTCGCCGCCGTGGCCTTTGCCGGCGACGACCTAGGGGACCTCCCCGGCTTCGACGCCCTCGACGAGCTGGCCGACCGGGGCGTGGCCACGCTCCGCATCGCGGTGGACAGCCCCGAAGCGCCCCCCGAGTTGCTGGAGCGAGCCGACATCGTGGTCGACGGCCCCCAGGGCCTCGTCACCCTCCTCGAATCCCTGGCCTGACCTCGTACCCCGCGGGGGTCAGTCGGCGGCGGCCAGGTTGTCGGCCAGCCAGTCGGCGGGGTTGCGGGCCGTGGAAAGCTTCCGCCAGCGGGCGGACAGCGCCTGACGGGGTTCGCCCTCCAGGGCGAGAGCCTCGTGCAGGGCGTCGGCCGTGCCCGTGATGTCGAAGGGGTGGCAGGGGATCACGGCGTCGGCCAGCTCGTCCCACACCCCGGCCTCCGGGGACAGGACGAGCACGCCGTCGCGTTCGTTCACGACCGCGGCCTCCTTGGCCACCAGGTTCAGGCCGTCGCGGATCGGGTTGACCAGCACCACGTCGGCCCGCCGCAGGGCGGCCACGGACCGCGGGAAGTCGTCGGTGGCGTCGTAGAGGACCGGGGTCCAGTCGGCCGTGGCGAAGCGGTCGTTGATCCGGGCGACGGTCCCCTCGACCTCGGTCCGGTAGGCCAGGTACTCGGGCAGGCCCTCGCGGGACGGGTACACGTAGGCCCCGAAGACGACCCCCTCCCGCCACTCGGGTCGTCGGTCGAGCAGGTCCTCGTAGGCCAGGAACCCCCGGATCAGGTTCTTCGACAGCTCGATGCGGTCGACCCGGGCGATGAAGCGGCGGTCCCCCACCGTCTCCTCGATGTCGGCCAGCGCCGCCGCGCCCGCCGGCCCCGCGGCCACGCCGCCGATGTCGTCCACATCGGGGCCAAGGGGGGAGACGAAGGTGGCCGGGGGCTCGACACCGTCGGCCCGGCACGAGGCCACGAAGGCGTCCCGCCAGCGGGCGGTGTGGAAGCCACAGGCCCGGTGCCCGGCCATGCCCCGCAGCAGCGCCGTGCGGGCGTCGTCCGGGAGGACCCGTAGGTCGTCCGGGCCGGCAAAGGGCGTGTGGCTGAAGTGCACCAGGTCGAGATCGGGGCGGCTGACGGCGAGGGGCTCCGCCAGCAGGCAGAGGTGGAGGTCCTGGACGAGGACCACGGCCCCCTCCGGCGCCACCTCGGCCACGCCCTCGGCGAAGGCCTGGTTCACGGTGCCGTAGGCGGCCCACGCCGCCCACCACTGCCGGTCGATGACCGGCCGCCGGGCCCGGTCGTAGAGGCCGTGGTGGACGAACCAGAGGGCGGCGTTGGCCATGACGTCGTAGAAGGCCCGGTAGTCGTCCGGGTCGACGGCGAGGGCCCGGAACCGGAAGCCCTCCACGTCGGTGACCCCGGTCGCCGCCACCTCGCGGTCGGCGTCGGACATGGCGGCGGCGACCCAGACGGCCCCGGTGCCCGCCATCAGGGGGCCTATGCCCGACACCAGCCCCCCGGCGCCCCGGCGGGCCACGATCTCGCCGGCCTCGTCGTGACGGAACGACACCGGACCTCGATTCGAGACCATCACCAGCGGGCGCGCCGCGGAACCCGCCGAGGGTCGGTCGACCATGCGGGGCACCATAGGAGGGTGCGAGTCCTGGCCGCGCCCGACAAGTTCCGTGGCACCGCGACCGCACCCGAGGTGGCCGCCGCCATGGCCCGGGCGGTGGTGGACGCCGGTGGCACCGCCGACGAGGCCCCACTGGCCGATGGTGGCGAGGGGACCCTGGAGGCGCTGGGCGGGGCCAACCGCACCACGACGGTGAGCGGTCCCCTCGGGGACCCGGTCGAGGCCGTGTGGCGCCTCGACCGTCGGGCCGCGGTCATCGAGATGGCCCGGGCCTCCGGCCTCGACGTGGTCGGCGGCCCCGAGGGCAACGACGCCGTTGCCGCCTCGACCTACGGCACCGGCGAGCTGATCGCGGCTGCCGTCGAGCGGGGCGCCCGCGAGATCGTCGTGGCCGTGGGCGGATCGGCGACCACGGACGGCGGACTGGGGGCGCTGCGGGCGCTGGAGCCGTCCCAACGGCTCCGCGGGATCGAGATCCGGGTGGCCTGCGACGTCCGCCTGCCGTTCGTCGACGCGGCCGAGGTCTACGGCCCCCAGAAAGGGGCCAGCCCGGCTCAGGTGGAGCTGCTGCGCCGCCGCCTCGAACGCCTGGCCCAGATCTACGAGGAGGAGTACGGCGTCGACGTCACCGGGTTGGCGGGGGCGGGGGCGGCGGGCGGCCTGGCCGGCGGCTTGGCCGCGATCGGCGCCCACCTCGAGCCGGGCTTCGATCTGGTCGCCGACGCCATCGACCTCGACGAGCGGATGGAGGGCTGCGACCTCGTCGTCACCGGCGAGGGTTTCCTGGACGAGCAGTCCTTTGACGGGAAGGTGGTCGGCGGGGTGGCGGCCCTGGCCGCCGCGCTGTGTGTGCCGGTGCTGGTGGTGGCCGGCGACGTCATGGACCCGCTGCCCCAGGCGGTCGAAGCGGTGTCGCTCACCGAGCGCTTCGGTGGCGAGCGCTCCCGGCTGGACGCGCTGGCCTGCATCGAGGCGGTCGTCGCCGACCACCTGGCGTCGTCCTAGCTCTTCCCATCCGGTGGACCGCGGGTGAAGAGGACGACGACGGCCACGATGCCGACCACGATCAGCAGCTTGGCCAAGGTGAAGGCGAAGCCGAGCACCCACTGGACGAGGGTGATGGCCCCGAACAGGGCCAGGCCACCGACGACCAGCATCGGCCAGGAGATGCGGGGCGGGTCGGCCGTCTCCGGATCGGGCACGGGGCCAAGGATACGGTCTCAGCCGTGACCGGACCCACCCCCGCCGAGCTCGCCCGCCTCGACGCCACGGCCCAGGCCGACCTCGTCCGCACGGGCCAGGTCACCCCGACCGAGCTCGTCGACGCCGCCATCGCCCGTATCGAGGCGGTGGATCCCCAGCTCAACGCCGTGATCCACCCTCAGTTCGACGAGGCCCGGGCCCTGGCGGCCGGCGATCTGCCCGACGGGCCGTTCCGCGGCGTGCCCTTCCTGGTCAAGGACCTCGACAACAGCTACGAGGCGGGCCGGCCGTACCACGGGGGCACGCGCTACCTGCAGAAGCACGACTACCGGCCCGCCGCCGACTCCGAGCTCATCCGCCGGTACAAGGCCGCCGGCCTGGTCATCACCGGCCGCACCAACTGCCCCGAGCTGGGCCTTCAGCCCACGACCGAGCCCCTGACCCGGGGTGCCACCCACAACCCGTGGGACCCGACCCGGTCGCCCGGCGGCTCCAGCGGGGGCTCGGCCGCGGCCGTCGCCGCCGGCCTGGTGCCCATGGCCCACGCCGGTGACGGTGGGGGCTCCATCCGCATCCCGGCCAGTGCCTGCGGCCTGGTGGGCCTGAAACCGAGCAAGGGTCGGCACACCAACGCCCCGGAGAACGAGGCCTGGGCCGGCCTCGTGGCCCGCAACGTGGTCAGCCACTCCGTCCGGGACACCGCCGCCGCGCTCGACGTCATCTCCGGGCCGATGTCGGGCGATCCCTACCAGGCGCCGCCCCCGGCCGGGCCGTTCCGGGCGGAGGTCGGGGCCGATGCCGGCGCTCTCCGGGTCGGGTGGATCGTCGACGACCCCACGGGCGGCCTACCGACCGAGCCCGCGTGCGCCGAGGCGGTCCAGGCCACGCTCGCCCTGCTGGAGGCGGCCGGGCACCGGGTCGAGGACTCGGCGCCTGAGGGCCTGCAGAGCGATCAGGTGATCGGCCACTTCACCGCCTGCTTCGGGGCCTGGACGCTGCAGGAGCTGGGTCAGCTCGAGGCCCTCGTCGGTCAGCCGATGGTCGACGGCGACGTGGAGCCGGGCACGGCGGCCATCGCCGAGCTCGGCCGGACGGTGACCGCGGTGGAGTACCTCGACGCCCTCGACGCCCTGCACACCTGGACCCGGGGTCTGACCAGCTGGTGGGAGACCCACGACGTCCTGGTCCTGCCCACCATGCCGGTCCTGCCCACGCTGCTCGGGGCCTTCGCCGGGACGCCCGACAATCCCCTCGAGGGCCTGGCCCTGTCCACCACCGTGGTGCTCTTCACGGCCCCGTTCAACATCTCGGGCCAGCCCGCCATCTCCCTGCCCCTCCACTGGACCGAGGACGGCCTGCCCGTCGGCGTCCAGCTGGTGGCGGCCTACGGACGGGAGGACCTGCTTCTTCGGGTGGCGGCCCAACTCGAAGCGGCCGCTCCTTGGGCCGACCGCACCCCGCCGATCTTCGCGGGCTGAGCGACCGATTGCCTCAGGTCGTCTTCACGACCAGGAGGCTGCAGGGCAGGTGGTGGGCCACCTTGGCCGGCACCTTGCCCACGGGGGCCAGTCGATACACGCCCGAGAGTCCCTTGTTGCCGGTCACCAGGAGGTCGTAGCCCCCCCGCCGGGCCTCGTCGACCAGCGCGCGGGCCGGCTCGCCGGCCGCCCCGACGGCTCGGACCTCGATCCCCTGCTCATCGTGACGGTCGGCGGCCTCCTGGGCGATGCGGGCGCCGTCGGGCCCGGCCGAGAGGATGGTCAGGGAGGCGCGACGCTCGGCGGCCATGGCCACGGCGCGGTCGACGGCTCGTTCGGCCGTGGCCGACCCGTCGGTTCCCACCAGCATCTTCCCGATCATCGTCGCCTCCTACGTCACGCCGGTTGGTCGGCGCGGTCTTGGCCTTCTGATGGAACAGGACCGCCCCGGGAGGTCGCTATGACGTACGGCTGCGTGGTGGTCGGCACCGACGGTTCGGCCACGGCCGAACGAGCGGTGCGCCAGGGGGCCGAGCTGGCGGTCTCGGAACGGGCCCGCATGGTCGTGGTCACCGCGTTCGAGAGTCGCCCGCGCACGGCGATGGAGCAGCTGGCGGGCACGGACCCGGCGCCGAGCCGCAACGGGGGCGCACCTCCCGACCTCCGCTGGATGCTGACCGAGCGCGGTCGGGCCGAGAGCGCAGCCCAACGCGCCCGCGCCATCGCCCGCGCGATCGGTGTGGAGGGGATCGTGCTCCAGAGCGACGACGGCGACCCGGGCGAGGTCCTGCTGGACGCCGCCCGGCTGCACGACGCCGACCTGCTGGTGGTCGGGTCGGTCGGCCTGGTCGGGGCCCGGCGCGTGCTCCTCGGCAGCGTGGCCACCACGGTCCTCCACCACGCCCCTTGTGACGTGCTCGTGGTGGACACGGCGTAGCTACCTCGTGCTCACCCCGCCGTCGACGGGGATCACGGCGCCGGTCAGGTAGCTGCCCGCCTTCGAGGCCAGGAAGATCACCGTGCCGGCCACGTCGCTCGGTTGTCCGACCCGCCCGATCGGCACCGAGGCGGACACGGCCTGGCGCCCGGCGGGATCGTCGAGCACGAAGGCCATCATCCTGCTGTCGAAGGGGCCGGGTGCGATGGCGTTGACCGTGATGTGGTCCTTCACCAGGGTCGCCGCCAGGTGGCGGGTGAGCATGTGGACCGCGGCCTTGGTCGCCGAGTAGGCGTAGTTCTCGGTGATGGGCACGCGGATGCCGTCGATCGAGCCGATGTTCACCACCCGGGCCGGGTCCTCCTCGGTCGCTGCGGCCCGCAGCTGGGGGAGGAGGGCGCGGGTGAGGTGGAACACCCCCTTCACGTTGATGGCGAACGTCTTGTCGAAGGCGGCGTCGGGGTACTCCTCCAGCGGCGCCCCCCAGGTGGCCCCGGCGTTGTTGACCAGGAGGTGGATGCGGTCCTCGCGCTCGGCGATCGCCGCGGCGAGGGCCAGGCAGCCCGCCTCGGTCGACAGGTCAGCGGCGATGCCGATGCAGGTCCCCCGCTCGGACAACTCGGCCCCCACGCGGGCGCAGGCTTCCGCCTTGCGCGAGGCGACGTAGACGCGGACCCCGGCGTCGATCAGCCCGTCGGCGATCATGCGCCCGATCCCGCTGGTGCCGCCGGTGACGAGCGCGGTGCGGCCGTCGAGGGAGAAGAGGTCTGGGGTGCTCATGGGCCCATTCTGGTGCCCGGCGCCGGACCGACCGTCAGGCGGTGCGGCGCTCGTACCCGGCGACGGTCCGCGGGGCGGGGCGCTCGCCCGTCCGGACCCGGGCCGGGCCCTCCGCGGGCCGGTCGAGCACGACCGATGCCGGGAGGTCGGCGACATCGGCCCGGTCGAGGATCGTGTGCAGCACCTCGGTGGCCTGCACCGACAGCTCGGCGAGGCTCCGGTTGCGGTGCCGACGCTCCCCGAGATCGACCTGGGCCAGGCCCCGGATCCCGACCGCGGCCTCGGCATCGAGGAGCAGGCCGATGTCGACGCCGTAGCCCTCGACGAACGGCAGGGCCTCGACCAGCGATCGACGGGCCGCGTACTCCCCGGACAGGGGCTGCACCATGGCCGCGAGCGTCGGATGGAGCAGGGCCAGCGCGGGCCGGGCCAGCAACTCGGTGACCCGACCACCGCCCGGCTGGCCACCGGTCTCGGGGCGCTCGTAGAAGCCCTTGACGAACGCGAGGTCCGGCTCGGTGAGCAGCGGCCCGAGCAGCCCCGTCACGAAGGCCGGGTCGAAGTCCCGGACGTCGGCGTCACACCAGACGATGAGGTCGCCCTGGCTGACCAGGACGGTCTTCCACAGGGCCTGGCCCTTGCCCGGCTCGTCACCGAACTCGGGGGCGACGTCGCCGGCGGGAACGACGCGCGCCCCGGCGTCGGCCGCCGTCGTCGCGGTGGCGTCAGCGGAGTGGTCGTCCAGGACCAGGATCTCGTCGACGAGCGCCACAGCCTCGATCAGCTCCTTGCGGACCGCGGCCACGATCGGGCCCACCGTCTCGGCCTCGTCGCGGGCGGGGAGGCACACCGAGACCCGTCGCCCCTCCTTCGCCGCGACAAGATCGGCCGGGGCGAAGTGGGCGTGGTGGAAGGTGCGCAGCGCAGCCACGATGTCGCACGGTACGGCCCTGCCCCCGACAATGGGCCAGTGACCTCCTCTCCGCGGCTGGCCTGCCGGGCCTGTGGCCACGAGACCGACTACCTCGGCGTCCAGTACTGCGACCGCTGCTTCGGGCCCCTGGACCTGGTCGCGCCACCGGAGCGGCCTGATCGTGCCCCGACCCCGCTGGTGGCCGCCCCGGAGTTGGGCGCGGCGTTCGGGCTCGAGGACCTCTGGCTCAAGGACGAGACCGTCAACCCCACCGGCTCGTTCAAGGACCGGGTCGTAGCGGCCACGGCCGTCCGGGCCCGCGCCACCGGCGTCGCCGTCCTGGCCTGCTCGTCGACCGGGAACCTCGCCCGCGCGGTTGCCGTCGGCGCCGCCGATGCCGGGCTTCGTTCGGTGGTCGTCGTGCCCGAGGCCCTGTCGCCGGGTGAGCGGGACGCGTTGGTGGCCCAGGGGGCGACCGTGGTCGTCGTCCGGGGCGACTACGACGCCGCCAACCGGGTCGCGGTGGAGGGCTCGGAGGAGCTGGGCCACTGGGGCTGGGTCAACGCCAACCTGCGGCCCTGGTACGGCGCCGGCGCGGGCGCGGTCGCCGACGAGATCGGCGAGCAGGCCGGTCCACCCGACCAGGTCGTCCTGCCCATGGCCTCGGGCGCGCTGGCCTTTCAGGTGGCGCGGGCCTTCGCCGCCCACGGGGCCCGGCCCCGGCTCGTCGTGGGCCAGCCCGCGGGGTGCGCCCCGGTCGCGGCGGCCTGGGCGGCCGGCGCCGACGACGTCGAGCCGGTCCGGCCCGCGACCCGAGTCGGCGTGCTGGCCATGGGCGACCCGCCGGATGGTCACGACGTCCTCGCCGCCGCCCGGGCCTCGGCCGGGGCCGTGTTCGCGGTGGAGGAGGACGACGTCGACGCGTTGGTCGCCCTCGTGGCCGACCGGGCGGGCATAGCCGTCGACCTGGCCTCGGCCGTGACGGTGGGAGCCGCTCGGGAGGGGGTGGGCTCGGGTGTGCTGGACCCCGCGGCCCGGACGGTGGTCGTGCTCACCGGAGGCCCGGCCCGCTGGCCGGACCGCCCGGTGGCCGCTCCGGGGCGCGCCGTTACGATCGACCCGTCGTTGGCGGCCCTGCGGGACGCCGTGGAACAGGAGCCTTTCTCATGAGCGTCACCGTCCGGGTGCCCACCACCCTCCGCACCCTCACCGGGGGCGAGTCCACCGTCGCGGTCGACGGCGCCACCCTGGCCGACGTCCTGGACGCCCTCGAGGGGTCCCATCCCGGCTTCAAGGACCGCCTGCTGGACGAGGACGGCAAGCTGCGCCGCTTCGTCAACGTGTTCGTGGCCGACGACGACGTCCGCTTCCTGGACGGCCTGGCCACCCCGGTGCCCGACGGCGAGACCGTCAGCATCGTCCCCGCCGTCGCCGGCGGCTGAATCGACGCTGCGCCGCGGCGCGGAGCGCTCCGCCCTGGGTCATTCGGCTCATTCGGGTCAACCCCGCCTGCCGGGGGGTCGACACCTGCAGCATGGCGAACGGACGGGTGCTCATAGCGGACGGCGACCTCCGCCTGCGGGCGCGGCTCGGCGTGGCGCTGGCCGCCGCGGGCCACGTCGTGGTCGACGCCGGCTCGGTCCGTGACGCCGTCCGCCTCATGGGCACCCGGCGCCCCGATGTGATCCTCCTCGACGTCAGCGAGGGTTATCGCGGCATGGCCCTCTTGAGAACGCTGCGGGACGAGGTCCCCGGCCCCCACCCGGCCATCGTCACCCTCTCCCCGTCCGACGATCCGGCCGCGTCGGCCGAGGCGATGCTGCTGCACGCCGAGGCCGAGCTGGTCAAGCCCCTGGACGTCGAGGGCGTGCTGGCGGCCGTCGACCACGTGCTGATGGCCCGGGAGTACGTCGGTCTCTGACGATTTCCCCCGCGTCGTGTTGCGATTCCGGGGTCCTCCGTGGTTTGCTGTTAGCAGTCTCGATGCGAGAGTGCTAACGCAACATCCTCAAGGGAGGACCCCCGAATGGCAAAGACCATCGCCTTCGACGAGCAGGCCCGACGTGGCCTCGAAGACGGCATGAACAAGCTGGCGGACGCCGTGCGCGTCACCCTCGGCCCCAAGGGCCGGAACGTCGTGTTGGAGAAGAAGTGGGGCGCCCCCACGATCACCAACGACGGCGTGTCCATCGCCAAGGAGATCGATCTCGAGGACCCCTTCGAGAAGATCGGCGCCGAGCTGGTCAAGGAAGTGGCCAAGAAGACCGACGACGTCGCCGGTGACGGCACCACCACCGCCACGGTGCTGGCGTGGGCCATGGTCCGCGAGGGCCTGCGCAACGTGGCCGCCGGGGCCAACCCGATGAGCCTCAAGAAGGGCATCGAGGCCGCCGTCGAGGCCGCCGTGGCCAAGATCGCCGACCTCTCCGTCGAGGTCGACGACAAGGGTCAGGTCGCCCAGGTGGCCTCCATCTCCGCCGCCGACGAGGAGATCGGCAAGATGATCGCCGACGCCATCGACAAGGTGGGCAAGGACGGCGTCATCACCGTCGAGGAGTCCCAGACCTTCGGCATGGACATGGACCTGGTCGAGGGCATGCGCTTCGACAAGGGCTACATCTCCCCCTACTTCGTGACCGACCCCGATCGCATGGAGGTCGAGCTGGAGGATCCCTACATCCTCCTGGTCTCCTCCAAGATCTCGGCCGTCAAGGACATGCTGGCCGTGCTCGAGAAGGTCATGCAGGCCGGTAAGCCGCTGGTCATCATCGCCGAGGACGTCGAGGGCGAGGCCCTGGCCACCCTCGTGGTCAACAAGATCCGCGGCACCTTCAAGTCGGTGGCCATCAAGGCCCCTGGCTTCGGTGACCGTCGAAAGGCGATGCTGCAGGACCTCGCCATCCTCTCCGGTGGCCAGGTCATCTCCGAGGAGGTCGGGCTCAAGCTCGACAACACCACGCTGGACCTGCTGGGCACGGCCCGCAAGGTCGTGGTGACCAAGGACGAGGCCACCATCGTCGAGGGTGGCGGTGACGACAAGGACATCCAGGCCCGCATCCAGCAGATCAAGAACGAGATCGACAACACCGACAGCGATTACGACCGCGAGAAGCTCCAGGAGCGACTCGCCAAGCTGTCCGGTGGGGTGGCCGTCCTGAAGGTCGGCGCCGCCACGGAGGTCGAGCTCAAGGAGAAGAAGCACCGCATCGAGGACGCCGTCAGCACGACGAAGGCGGCCATCGAGGAGGGTGTCGTCACCGGTGGTGGGGTGACCCTCATTCGAGCCTCCGACGCCGTCGACAAGGTCGTCAAGAAGCTCGAGAAGTCCGAGCACGACGAGGCCACGGGTGCCCGATTGGTCCAGCGGGCCATGTCCGAGCCCCTCCGCCAGATCGCGGTCAACGCCGGCCTGGAAGGCGGCGTCGTGGTCGAGAAGGTGCGGGACCTCGCGAATCCGACCGAGGGCCTGAACGCGGCCACCGGCGAGTACGGCGACCTCATGAAGCTCGGCATCATCGATGCCGCGAAGGTGACCCGGTCGGCCCTGCAGAACGCGGCGTCCATCGCGGCGCTCTTCCTGACCACCGAAGCGGTCATCGCCGACAAGCCCGAGGAGGAGCCGGCCATGCCCGGCGGCGGGGACATGGATTTCTGAGGGCCCAGCCCGCAGTACAGGAGGAAGGACCGGCCTTCGGGCCGGTCCTTCGTCGTTTTCCCGTGACTACCCTCGCGTCTTGTGAGGGGACGGACGGTCACGGGGCTGACGCACCGCTTCCGCGACGGGGCCGTGGCCCGGGTCCCTGACGCCCTCATCGTCGAGGAGCCGCTGGCCATCGACCTCGACGGGACGCTGGTGGCCACGACCATGCGCACGCCGGGCCACGACTTCGAGCTGGCGGTCGGCTTCTGCTTCACCGACGGCCTCCTCGCCGGAGCTCCGGTCCTGCGCACCCGGTACTGCGGGACGGGCTCGGCGGTGGAGACCGAGTTCAACGCCGTGTCCGTCGAGACGGGGGGAAAGGCGCCGGCGCCGACCCCCCGCCTGACGGCCACCACCTCCAGCTGTGGCCTCTGCGGATCGGCCACCCTCGACGAACTGGTCGACCGCCTCGACCCGCTGCCCGCGGTCGAGCCCTTCCCGCCGGAGGTCCTCCTGGAGGTCACCGACAAGGCGGCCGTCGACCAGGATCTCTTCGCCGCCACCGGGGCCGTCCACGCCGCCGCCGCCTTCGGTCGAGACGGCAGCCCGTTCCTGCTCCGGGAGGACATCGGTCGTCACAACGCCGTGGACAAGGTGGTCGGCCGGCTGCTCCTGGACGGGGCCCTGCCGGCCGTGGACCTCGGCCTGTTCGTCAGCGGACGGGCCTCCTTCGAGATCGTGGCGAAGGCCTGGGCGGCTGGGTTCGCCGCCGTGGTCGCCGTGAGTGCCCCCTCCGCCCTCGCCGTCGACACCGCGCGGGCCGCCGGTCTGCAGCTCGCGGGGTTCGCCCGGGACGGCCAGATCAACCTGTATGCCCCCGAGGACATGGCCTAGCCTTGGCTCCGATGCCCGGACGGAACCGACGCGATCGACGGGCTCCCGGGCCCCGCCTCGAACGGCCCCTGGTCCGCGAGGACGGTGTGCTCCGCCCCGCCACCTGGGAGGAGGCTCTGGACCGGGCCACCGAAGGCTTTCGCCGGGTGTTGGACACCCAGGGCCCCACCGGCATCGGCCTGTTCAGCTGCTCGAAGGCCACCAACGAGGTCAACTTCGCGGCGCAGAAGTTCGCCCGTACCGCCCTGGGCTCCAACTACATCGATTCCTGCAACAGAACCTGACACGCGCCATCCGTCGTCGGTCTGGCGACAGTCTTCGGTGCCGGTGGTGGGACCTGCTCGTACGAGGAGGTGGAGGAGGCCGACGTCGTCCTCCTCTGGGGCAGCAACGCCCGTGAGGCGCACCCGATCTACTTCCACCACCTGCTGAAGGGGATCGAGAACGGGGCCCGGCTCTACTGCGTGGACCCCCGCCGTACGTCGTCGGCCAAGTTCGCCGACGTGTGGCTGGGCCTGGAGGTGGGCTCGGACATCGCCCTGGCCAACGCCCTCGGCCGCGAGATCATCACCGCCGGCCTGACCGACGACGCCTTCATCGCCCACTCGACCCAGGGCTACGACGCCTACGCCGCCGCCGTCGAGCCGTACACGCTCGAGGCGGCCGCGGCCCTGACCGGGCTGCCCGCCGACGCCATCCGGGACATGGCCCACGCCTACGCCCGGGCCGACAAGGCTCAGATCCTCTGGACGCTGGGCATCACCGAGCACCACAACGCGGTCGACAACGTGGTGGCGCTCTGCAACCTGGCCCTGCTCACCGGCCACGTCGGCCGGTGGGGCTCGGGCCTGGTCCCGTTGCGGGGCCAGAACAACGTGCAGGGCGGCGGGGACATGGGCGCCCTCCCCAACAAGCTCCCGGGGTTCCAGGACATCGAGGATCCGGCGGCCCGCGCCCGTTTCGAGGCCGTCTGGGGCGTGCCCCTCAACCCCGAGCCCGGCCTCCACCTGACCCTGATGTTCGAGGCCATGGGCCGGGGCGAGCTCACCGGCCTGTACGTGATCGGCGAGAACCCGGCCGACTCCGAGGCCGACGTCGAGCACGCCCGGTCCCTACTGGCCGGGCTCGACCACCTGGTCGTCCAGGACATCTTCCTGACCCGCACGGCCGAGTTGGCCGACGTCGTCCTCCCGGCCTCGGTGGCGTGGGCCGAGTGCGAGGGCACGGTCACCTCCAGCGAACGCCGCGTCCAGCGGGTCCGGGCCGCCGTCCCGCCACCGGGCGAAGCCCGCCACGACCACGAGATCATCGGCGAGCTGGCCCGGCGGATGGGCTACCCCTGGGGTGACCCGACGCCCGAGGACCTCTGGGACGAGCTGCGCTCGCTCTCCCCCCTGCACCAGGGCATGACCTACGCCCGGCTGGAGTCCGAGGGCGGGCTGCAGTGGCCCTGCCCGACCGAGGACCACCCCGGCAGCCCCTTCCTCCACGGCTGGCTCTGGGAGCCGGATCTCGGTGGCCGGGAGCCGGCCCCCTTCAGCGTGGTCGAGCACGCCGGGCCGGTCGAGGAGCTGAGCGAGGAGTTCCCGCTGCGCCTGACCACGGGCCGCGCCCTCGACTCGTTCAACACCGGCGTGCAGTCCGGCGGCTTCGACTCCCCCATCCGCTACGGCGAGGCCCTGGACGTGAACCCGGTCGACGCCGCTCGCCTGGGCGTGGTCGACGGCGAACGCGTCCTCGTCACCTCGCCCCGCGGGGCGGTGGAGATGGCGGTGCGCATCCAGCCCGACATCCCCGTGGGCCTGACCTTCACCACCTTCCACTTCCCGGACCTGGTCGACGCCAACCTGCTGACCAACGACGCCTGGGATCCTCGCTCGGGCACCTCCGAGTTCAAGGCCGCGGCCATCAGAGTTGACAAGATCACGGTGTGAGCGACCTGCATTTCACCGACGCCGAGCCCACGGCGTCGGAGCGAGCGGCGGTGGACGCCGTCCTCGGGGACCTGGGCCCGGCCACCGAGGTCGAGAGCGAGCGCCTGGTCCGGGGGGGCCGGGCCCGCCAGCGGGAGCGGCGCCACCTGCTCCTGCCCACCTTGATCGCCCTCCAGGAGGAGGTGGGCTGGATCAGCCCCGGCGCCACGAACCACGTCGGCCGCCAGCTGGCCGTGCCCCCGGCCGAGATCTACGGGGTGGCCACGTTCTACGAGCTGCTCCGCACGACCGAGCCCGACGGCGACGGCCCGACGACCTGGGTCTGTGTCGACGCGGCCTGCCGCATCATGTCGGACGTCGCGCCGGTGGCCGACGGGACGGTGCGGCACGACGCGCCCTGCCTCGGTCGCTGTGAGCAGGCGCCCGCCGCGTTCGTCCAGCGCCGGGGACCCGCGGAGGCCGTGCCGGAACCTGTCCCGTTCACCCTGCCCCAGGCCGGCGATCCCGACCTGCGCCTGCTCCGCCGGGTCGGCCGGGTCGATCCGACCAGCCTCGACTCCTACCTCGCCCACGGCGGGGGCGAGGCGTTGGTCCGCGCCCGCGAGCTGGGCCCGGACGCCGTCATCGCGCGGCTGACCGACGCCGGCCTGTCGGGTCGGGGCGGCGCCGCGTTCCCAACCGGTGTGAAGTGGCGGGCGGTACGGGACGCGGCGGGCGAGCGCCGGCACGTCGTCGTCAACGGCGACGAGTCCGAGCCGGGCACCTTCAAGGACCGGACCCTGCTCGAGCAGGACCCGTTCGCCCTGGTCGAGGCCACGGTGATCGCCGCCGAGACGGTGGGGGCGGGCGAGGCCTGGGTCTACATCCGCGGGGAGTACCCCGAGGCGACGAGCCGGGTCGAAGCCGCCATCGCCCAGGTCGACGCGGCCGGCTGGCTGCGCGGCGGCCTCCGCATCGAGGTCCGGCGAGGCGGTGGGGCCTACATCTGCGGCGAGGAGACCGCCCTCTTCAACTCCATCGAGGGCTTCCGGGGCGAGCCCCGCAACAAGCCCCCCTTCCCCACGACGAACGGCCTCTTCGACCAACCGACCGCCGTCAACAACCCCGAGACCCTCCTGAACGTCCTGCCCATCGTCCTGGAGGGACCCGAGGCCTACCGCGCCGTGGGCACCGAGCAGTCGCCGGGCACCCGTCTGTTCTGCCTGTCGGGCCGGATCGGGCGTCCCGGGGTCTACGAGGCCCCGTTCGGCATCACGTTGGGGGACCTGCTCGACCTCGCCGGCGGCGTCGAGGGCGAGCTGGCGGCCGTCCTCCTCGGCGGCGCCGCCGGGGTGTTCGTCGGGCCCGACTCCCTCGACCTGTCGCTGACCCTGGAGGACACGCGGGCGGCGGGGGCCACCCTCGGCTCGGGGGTGGTGATGGTCTTCGACACGACGGTCGACCTGACCGATGTCGTCGTGCGCATCGCCGAGTTCTTTCGCAGCGAGTCCTGTGGCCAGTGCGTGCCGTGTCGCGTCGGTACGGTGCGCGTCCACGAGACGATGGTGCAGATGCGGGAGCGTGGTGGCTTGACCGACGAAAGGCGACAGCTCCTGGATGAGATGGCGACGGCCATGACCGACGCCTCCATCTGCGGCCTGGGCCACACCGCCGTCGGCGCCGTCCGCTCGGCCCTGGACCTGGGGCTGGTGGGATCATGATCCGGCTCACCGTCGACGGCCACGAGCTGGAGATCGAAGAGGGCACGACGCTCCTCGGGGCCTGCACCGAGGCCGCCATCGACACGCCGACCATCTGCTGGGCGCCCAACCTGACCCCGGTCAACGTGTGCCGGGTCTGCGTGGTCGAGGTCGAGGGGTCCCGGGCGCTGGTGCCGGCCTGCTCCCGCCCCGTCGAGGACGGCATGGTCGTCCACACGGATTCGGACCGGGTCCGTCACAGCCGCAAGATCGTCCTGGAGTTCCTCGGGTCGGGGGTCGACCTGTCCCAGGCCGACGGGCTGGGGCGCTGGATCGAGCACTACGACGCCGACCCGTCCCGGTACGGCACCGAGGACCATCCGGTCGAGCGGGTCGAGGACGCGGTCAAGGTCCAGGACGGGCTCTACATCCGGGACTACGAGAAGTGCGTGCTCTGCTACAAGTGCGTCCAGGCCTGCGGCGATGATGCCCAGCACACCTACGCCATCGCCGTCAGCGGCCGGGGCTTCGACGCCCGCATCTCCACCGAGTACGACGTCGAGCTCCCCGACTCGGCCTGCGTCTACTGCGGTAACTGCATCGGCGTCTGCCCCACCAACGCGCTGCAGTTCAAGAGCGAGTTCGACCTGCGGAACGCCGAGGACTGGCGCCCGGAGGAGCAGACCGTCACCACGACCGTGTGCTCCTACTGCGGCGTCGGTTGCAACCTGGAGCTGCACGTCCAGGACGAGCGCATCGTCAAGGTCACCAGTCCCGTCGACCACGAGGTCACCAGCGGCCACCTCTGCATCAAGGGCCGCTTCGGCTGGGAGTACGTCCAAGGCCCGCCCAAGGGTTGACCCACCGTCGAGCGGATTCGGTCGCGACTGTCGCCGTCGGGCGATTACCGGCACACTGGACATCCATGTCGCTCAGGCGGAGGGGTGTGGGGATCCTCGGGGTCGCGCTCGTCCTCGGCCTGGCCTTGGCCGCCTGTGGGGGCTCGGGTTACGAGTACGTGTCCAACGACGAGGCGGGGATCTTCTTCAAGGTGCCCGACGACTGGGCGGTGATCGACGTCGACACCGACGACGGCACGCTCGGGCGCCCGGGGGTGCCCTTGGACTGGGTCCGGGTGGTGGACAGCTCGCCGGTGCCGACCGTGACCAACTACCGCACGCCGGTACCGACCGATCCGGTCGGCATCGCCGTCGTGGAGCCGGTGGAGACCGCCAGTCAGCGCGACGGCCTCAGCCTGGAGATGCTCCGCACCTACGCCCTGTCCGGCTACGTGGCCGATGCGGACGCCCCGGTGGACCCGCTCGTCCTGAACCAGGAGGCCGACGGCCCCCTGGAGATGATCAACGGGTACGACATCAACCTCGACGGTGGCTTCCACGGCCAGCGCATCGTGTTCGAGCTCGAGATCGAGTCCGGCGAGGTCGTGACCATCGACCAGACGGCACTGGTCGACCCCGAGACCACCGAGGTCTACCGGTTGCTCATCAAGTGCGAAGCTCACTGCTACGCCGACCGTCGCGCCGAGATCGACGACATCGTCGACTCGTGGACCATCGACCAGGAGGACTGAGGCCGTGACCCCGGAGATCCCTGCCGGACCCCCAGCCCCGCCCCGCTCCGCCCCGGCCCGCAAGGACGGCTTGCCCGAGCCCGGGGTGCTGTCCCGGGTGCGGGACGCCGACCGCGCGACGCGCAAGCCCATGGCGCTGTGGGACCGGGTGAAGTTCCTGCTCCTGCTGGTCGCCCTGTTCTGGTTCTTCGTCTGGTCCGACATGGCGGACAACCCGATCCTGCCGTTCGAGGACGCCCTCAACCGCACCTTCGAGTCCAAGTGGTGGGTGCTGGCGCTCATCGGG
>DATDAH010000314.1:0-7877 GCA_036525535.1 Acidimicrobiales bacterium | reverse complement strand
GGCCGCCGCCGCCCTGAGCCTGCACGAGATCGGGGTCGAGGTCGACGTGTTCGAGGCGGTGGGCGAGTTGCGCGCCCTGGGGGTCGGGATCAACCTGCTGCCCCACGCCGTGCGCGAGCTCGACACCCTCGGCCTGCTCGACCAGCTCCGCGTCCGGTCGATCGCGCCGGAGCTGCTCGTGTACTGCACGCGGCGGGGCCAGGAGATCTGGCGGGAACCGCGCGGCGCCGCCGCCGGCTATCCGTGGCCGCAGCTCTCCGTCCACCGCGGCGTCCTCCAGGAGGTGCTGCTGGACGCGCTCGTCGACCGGCTCGGCACGGACCACCTCCACCTCGGGCACCGCCTGGTCGAGGTCGACGAGCGGGGGGCCCGGCCGGTCGCCCGCTTCGACGGTGGCGCGCGGGCCGAGGCCGATGTCCTCGTCGCCGCGGAGGGCATCCACAGCGTGCTGCGCGCCCAGCGCTACCCGGACGAGGGCCCGCCGCTGTGGAACGGCTCCCTGCTCTGGCGGGGCATCGCCGAGGTGGAGCCGCTGCTCGACGGGCGGACGATGGTGTGGGCCGGCCACCCGGACCAGAAGTTCGTGGCCTACCCCATCGCCGACCTGCCCGACGGCCGCCAGGCCCTCAACTTCATCGCCGAGCTCCGCCGGCCGGGCTCGGAGCTGGGCCGGGCCGAGAGCTGGAACCGGGCCGGGTCCCTGGAGGACTTCCTGCCCGAGTTCGAGGACTGGACGTTCGGCTGGTTGGACGCGCCGTCCGTCATCCGGGCGGCGTCGGAGACGTTCCTGTTCCCGATGGTCGACCGGGATCCGGTCCCGCAGTGGACGTTCGGGCGCACCACGTTGCTCGGCGACGCCGCTCACCCGATGTACCCGATCGGCTCGAACGGGGCGTCCCAGGCGATCCTCGATGCCCGGGTGCTGGCCGGCTGCGTCCGCCGCCACCCCGACGACGTCGACGAGGCCTTGGCCCGCTACGAGGCAGCCCGCCGTCCGGTCACGGCGGCGATCGTGCAGGCGAATCGGGGCTTCGGCCCGGAGCTGCCGATGCAACTCGTGGAACAGCGGGCGCCCGACGGCTTCGCCGACATCGCCGACGTCATCTCGCCGGAGGAGATCCTCGAGGTGACCGACGGCTACCGCCGCACGGCCGGCTTCGCCCTCGCCGAGCTCCAGCGCGGCGTTTCCCTGTTGGAGCAGCCATACCCCCCCTGACACCAGGCGTATCCGGGTCAGGCGGCGACCTCGGTCGGGGTAGACCGGGGGCTGTCGGTGCCGCCATCGCCGAGCTGACTCTGGCCGTCGCGCCCCCAGCAGAAGAGCCGACCGGAGGTCCGACGGGCGCAGGTGTGGCCGTCGCCGGCGGTGAGCGTCGCCCAGTTCGTGGCGCCACCGGCCACCTCCACAGGGACGGACACGTTGGTGGCCGTGCCTCCGTTGCCCAGCTGCCCATTGCCGTCGTGGCCCCAGCAGAAGAGCCGACCGGAGGTCCTGCGGGCGCAGGTGTGGCGGTAGCCGGTGGTCACGGTGGCCCAGTCGGTGGAGCCGCCAGCGACCTCGATGGGGATGGACACGTAGGTGTTCGTGCCCCCGTTGCCGAGTTGACCGGCGCCGCCGGTTCCCCAGCAGAACAGGCGACCGCTCCTCTTGCGGGCGCACGTGTACCAGCCACCGGTGGTCACGGCGGCCCAGTTGGACGCGTTTCCCGCCACCTCGGTGGGAACGGCCCGGTCGGCGCCGGTCTGACTGCCGTTGCCGAGCTGCCCGGTGAAGTTGGCACCCCAGCAGTAGAGCCGGCCGGTGGTTCGGCGGGCGCACGTGTGCCAGCTGCCGGCGGACACGTTGGCCCAGTTGGTGGCGCCGCCCGCCACCGCCGTGGGGACGGACCGCGGGATGTCCGTGCTCCCGTCGCCGAGCTGGTGGTAGCTGTCATCGCCCCAGCAATACAGGCGGCCGGTGGTCGTGCGGGCACAGACGTGGTAGGTGCCGGCGTCGACGCCCGCCCAGTCGGTGGCGCCGCCCGCCACCTCGATGGGACTGGCGTGATCGCTGCCGGGAATCGAGCCACCGTCGCCGAGCTGCCCGGAGCTGTCATCGCCCCAGCAGTAGAGCCGGCCAGTGGTCTTGCGGGCGCACGTGAAGCCGAAGCCGGCGGTCACGGCCGCCCAGTCGGCCGCCCCGCCGGCCACTTCGGTGGGGGTGGACTGGTCGGCATTGGTGCCCCCGTTGCCGAGTTGACCGTGGCGGTCGCCGCCCCAGCAGTAGAGACGTCCCGACGTGCGGACGCCGCACGTGTGCTCACCGCCGGCACTGACCTGCCGCCAGTCGGCGGTCCCGACCTCGACTGAATCCGACGAGCCTTCAGCGGCCGCGACGCGATTGCTGCCGTCGCCCGCATCGCCGGTTGTGCCCGCCTCGGCTGGCTCGCCCACCAACCCGGCGCTGGCCAGGACAACGAGCGCCAACAGGATGCAGAGACCGTGACCCTGGCCGGCTTGGCGCTCGTGGGCGCGAGTGGTCATGTTCCCTGCACCCCCTGGGGCCACGGCGACCACCGAGCCTCGACCCAGTGTCTGCCTCTCCCGACCGGTTCGCAATGGGGGTCGAACGTACCCGGGCTGACGCTCGTCAGCGGTGCTCGACGACGAGGGCGGCGGCCGAGCGGCCGACTCGACCGTCGGTGTCGAAGAGGTCGGCCGCGTTGAAGCCCGCCCCGACGGGCTGCACCACGCTCTCGCAGCGCATGCCGATCCACGGGCCGACGGGTTCCCGGGAGAGGTGCAGTGTCTGCTCGGCGTTGCGAAACGACCAGTCACCCATGGAGAGCTGGCGGTTGACGGCGGCTTGGGCGTAGTCGGCGGCGACGACGGCGAGCTCGACGCCGCGGACATCGGTGCCCTCGACGACGGGGACGGCGAGGCGGATCCAGGCGTGGATCCGACGATCGCCCTCGACCCGCGTCGGCGCCCAGATCAGGCTGGTGCTGTCGAAGCTGTCCCAACCCACGGCCTTGGCTGCGTCCCGGTTGGGCTCGTCGAGGGCAGGCGCCTCCGCCGGGTCGAACGGGCTGGGGTGGTCGCGGGTCTTCTCGGGGAGGTCGAGCTCGCCCTGGCGGACGAGGACCGACCGGGCCGCGGCCACCTCGCGACTGTCGCAGGACAGCACGGCCTCCTGGCGTTGCACCCGCCGACCCCCGCGGGGCTCGCTGCAGTCGAGGGTCAACGGGGCCATGGGGACCGCGGTCAGGAACTCGATGGCCAAGCGGGCGGGCGTGAACCCGGCGGGCGCCAGCCGGCCGGCGAAGAGGGCGCCGACCGCGGCGCCGTGGACGATGCCCTGGTCCCACGGACCGACTGCCGCGGAGGTCGGCACGAACGTCGTCGGCCCGTCGGGCCGGAAGAGAGCCTCCGCCATAGGTGGACCCTAAACCGGGGTCGCGCGAGGCTGGGACCCATGCAGATGGACGACATGATCCTGGTGAGCATCGACGACCACATGGTCGAGCCCCCCGACATGTACGACCACCACGTCCCCGCGAAGTGGAAGGACGTCGTGCCCAAGGTCGTCCGCAACGAGGCCGGCGTCGACGAGTGGGAGTTCCAGGGGGAGAAGACCTCCACCCCGTTCGGCATGGCCGCGACCGTGGGTTGGCCCCGCGAGGAGTGGGGCTTCAACCCCGGTGCCTACAGCGAGCTCCGACCCGGCTGCTTCGACGTGCACGAGCGGGTCAAGGACATGAACGCCAACGGGATCCTGGCGTCGATGAACTTCCCGACCATGGCCGGCTTCAACGCCCGGACCTTCACCGAGGCCGGCGACAAGGAGATCGCCCTCGTCATGCTGCGGGCCTACAACGACTGGGCCATCGAGGAGTGGGCCGGCAGCTATCCGGGCCGGTTCATCCCCCTCGGCCTCGTCCCGATGTGGGACATCGACCTCGCCGTCGAGGAGGTGCACCGGCTGGCGAAGAAGGGTTGCCGTTCCATCAGCTTCCTCGAGACGCCGCACGTGCAGGGGTTCCCGAGCTTCCTGTCCGGGTACTGGGACCCGATGATGCAGGCCCTGTGCGACGAGAACATGATCCTGTCGCTGCACATCGGGGCCGGCTTCGAGGTGATCCAGCGTCCCAAGGAGGCACCGGTCGACCACCTCATGGTGCTGGCCTGCCAGATCAGCGCCATCACGGCCCAGGACCTGCTGTTCGGACCGACGCTCCGGAAGTTCCCTGACCTCAAGGTGGCGCTGTCCGAGGGGGGCATCGGCTGGATCCCCTTCTACTTCGACCGCATCGACCGCCACTTCGAGAACCAGAAGTGGCTGCACGACGGCGACGACTTCGGGGGCAAGCTGCCGTCCGAAGTGTTCCGCGAGCACATCCTGGCCTGCTTCATCACCGATCCTTCCGGCCTGCTGCTGCGGGACCGGATCGGCCTGGACATCATCGCCTGGGAGTGCGACTACCCGCACACCGACACGACGTGGCCGGAGTCGCCCGAGTTCGCCTGGAAGGAGCTCCAGGACGCCGGCTGCACCGACGACGAGATCCACAAGATCACGTGGGAGAACGCCTGCCGCTTCTTCGACTGGGACCCCTTCGCCCACACCGCGAAGGAGGACGCCACGGTCGGCGCCCTTCGCGCCCTGGCCGACGAGGCCCACGTCGACGTCACCCGGATGTCCCGAGCCGACTGGAAGAAGCAGAACGAGGCGGCCGGCTTCGGCGTGCTCTGAGCACCCCGTCGGTGAACGCCGGCATCGAGGTCCTCTACGAGGGCCTGGACTTCGGGGAGGGGCCTCGGTGGCATGACGGCCGGCTCTGGGTGTCGGACTTCTTCGCCCACCGGGTGCTGTCGTTCGGCCCGACGGGCGAGGCGCGGGTCGAGCTGGAGCTGGACGACCAGCCCAGTGGCCTGGGGTGGCTCCCGACCGGTGACCTGCTCGTGGTCGCCATGACGACACGACAGGTGCGACGCGTCGATGGCGACGGGGAGGTCCACCTCCACGCCGACCTGTCGGCCATCGCCACCGGACAGGCGAACGACATGGTTGTGGACGGACGGGGCAACGCCTACGTGGGCAACTTCGGCTTCGACACGGACGCCGGCGAGGGACCGAGGGCGGCCGACCTGGCCCTGGTGCGGCCCGACGGCACCGCCGTGGTCGCGGCCGTCGAGCTCCGGTTCCCGAACGGCGCGGTCGTCACGCCGGACGGCGGCACCCTGATCGTGGGCGAGTCGATGGGCGGGCGTTACACGGCGTTCGCGATCCGGGACGACGGGACGCTCGCCGACCGCCGGGTCTGGGCCGAGGTACCCGACCGGGGCCCGGATGGTTGCGCGCTCGACGCCGAGGGGGCGATCTGGATGGCCGACGCCTTCGGCGGCGGGTGCTTTCGGCTGGCTGAGGGAGGTGAGGTCCTCGACCACGTCGTGGCCAGCCAGCCCGTCTTCGCCTGCGCGCTCGGCGGACCTCAGCGGCGGACCCTCCATCTGGTGACGGCGCCGGCCTTCGGCGAGGCCCTCTGCGCGGGCAAGGGCCTCGGCAAGGTCGAGGCCGTCGAGGTCGACGTCCCGGGCGCGGGTTGGCCCTGACCCTGGGTCAGAGGACGTCTCGGAAGGCGCCGAGCGTGTCGAGGTCGGCGCAGGCCTGCGTGGCTCGCGCCGTTCCGAGCATCCCGACCTCGACGGGCTGCCACCGGCTACCCATCGCGGCCGTCGTGCTGGCCGCCACCCAGGCGTAGAGGACGCAGCGCCGGTAGCGGTCCCACAGGGTCTCGAAGGTGGGCGCGTCCACGCCGGCGTCGACGAGCGCCAGGCGGTACGAGCGCACCCAGCCCTCCTCTTCGGCCTGCCGGACCTCCGTGGGGCACGAGTTGCCGAGGTAGATGGCCACGTCGCGGATGCCCGGCGAGCGGCTGATCACCGCCCAGTCGTAGAGGCCGACCCGGTCGCCGTCGACGAACTGGTTGCCGGCGTGGGTGTCGCCATGGATGAGCGTCTGCTCGCCGTCGTCCCACAGCTCGGTGATGGCCTGGTCGTGGGCGATGTAGAGCTCACCGAGCTCGGTGAACACCGGCGGCTGTCCGTCTCCGAGCACCTCGAGGGCCTGGCCGACGAACTCGGCACCGCGCCTGCCTCGCATCGCCGGCTGGACCCAGGCCAGCTCGTCCTCGAAGCGCGGGTCCTCCCAGAACCGGGCGTGGAGGCGGGCGAGGGCTTCGACGACCTGCCGGCCGTGCTCGGCGGCCCCCGTTTCGAGGCGGCTGCTGAACGTGCACCCCGCCGCCTCCAGGTCCTCGAGCACCATGACGTACTCGGACCGGTCCTCGCCGTGGGCGGCGAAGTAGCACTGCGGGATGCGCAGCGGTGCCTCGTGCGCCGGGCCCTCGTAGAACCGGGCCTCCCGGCGGCCCATGTCAGTGGCCGCGACCAGACGCCGCTGGCTCTCGTCGAACGGGGCCAGCTTGACGAACACCGACTCGGGGCCGTCGTGCCCCGGCGCGTGCTCGAGGCCGAGTCGGAGTCGACCGGTCGTACCCGAGTGCTGGTCGAGGACCTCGATCCCTGTCACGTCGAGATCGGGCAGCGAGGGAGCAAGGGCCTCGGTCAGCCAGGCGGCGGTGACCGCCTCCGGGCGATCGGGGATCTCGACGCGGTTCATAAGGTGGAGCATGGCCGAGATGGCACCGATCTTCGACTTCGACAACCACTACTACGAGGCCGAGGACGCCTTCACCCGGTACCAGGACAAGCGCCTGCGCAGCCGGGGGGTCCGGTGGGCCGAGATCGACGGTCGCCGCCGGCTGGTCATTGGCGGCAAGGTGAACAGCTACGTCGCCAACCCCACCTTCGACCCGGTGGCCAAGCCCGGCTCGCTCTTCGAGTGGTACCGGGGGAACCCCGAGCAGAAGACGATCGTCGAGGCGTTCGGCGAGCTCGAGCCGATCCGGCCCGAGTACCGGGACCCCGCCGCCCGCCTGGCCGTGATGGACCAGCAGCACGTCGGGGCGACGCTGCTGTTCCCGACCCTCGGCGTCGGCGTCGAGGACGCGCTGCGGGACGACCCCGAGGCCGCCGCCGAGGCGTTCCACGCGTTCAACCTCTGGCTCGAGGAGGACTGGGGGTACCGCTACGAGGGCCGCATCTTCGCCGTGCCCTACATCCAGATGCTCGATCCGGAGGCGGCGGCGGACGAGCTGCGGGCCGTCCTCGACCGGGGCGCGATCGTGGTGAACGTGCGCAACGCGCCCGTCCCCGCCCCCGGCGGCCACCGCTCCCCGTTCGACCCCGCCTACGACCCGTTCTGGGGCCTGGCGGCCGAGTCGCGGGTCGTCGTGGCCACCCACGCGGGCAACGACGGGTATGACGCCCTCATCGGGATGTGGGAGCCCGGCGGCGCCGAGAGCTCGCTGTTCCGCTCCCCCCTGCGCAACGTCGTGACCAAGAACCGGGCCGTGTCCGACTTCTACGCCACGGCGGTCTGCCACCGCATCTTCGAACGCTTCCCCGGTCTGCGCCTGGCCAGCGTGGAGAACGGCGCCTCGTGGATCCCCGACCTCCTGCACCGCCTCGCCGACGCCGCCAACCGCAACCCCGGCTACTTCGCCCAGCATCCGTCCGAGACGTTCGGCGAGCACGTCTGGGCGACCCCCTTCTGGGAGGACGACGTCCCCAGCATCGCCGGCGATTTCCGAACCGACCGGCTGCTGCTGGGCTCGGACTGGCCCCACGCCGAAGGCACCCGTGAGCCCCTCGAGTTCGTCACCGACACCCTGGCCGGCCTGCCCGCCGAGGAGGTCCAGCGGATCGCCCGGGACAACGCAGTCGCCCTGCTCGGCGTGGCCGTCTGACCACCCTCGTTCTGGCGCCTGATTGGG
>DATDAH010000313.1:0-4708 GCA_036525535.1 Acidimicrobiales bacterium | reverse complement strand
GGGATGATGCGGCTGTTCCGGGACCGATTCGACCAATCCCGTGCCCGGTTCAGTCGTAACCACGCGGTGGTGGCGGGCGCCGGTGCCACGGGGCTCGCCTTCGTCCGTTCCTTGCGGGCGGAGGGCCGAAGGGTCGTCGTCGGGTCAGAGACGCTGCGGGTGTTGAAGGTCAGCAGCTGCAGGTCGAAGTACACCAGGTCGTACCACGGCCGGCTCTCGCCCGCGGCAGCGAAGTACGCCCGGTAGCCGAGATACCCGAGAACAAGGGCGACGAGGAGGAGAACGAGAGGTGTGATGCCGCGGTACGACGCCCAGGTGCGGCGCCACCAGCGCCAGACCCTTCCGCCGGCTCGCACGGCTGGATGCTAGGCGAAGCCGCACGAGGCAACCGGCGAGGTTCCTTCGCCGAAGTCGCCTCGCGTCAGTGGGTCGGTGCCGCCTCGGCGTCCATGAGCCGCTCGGCCGTGGCCCAGAGCACCTTCACCGCGATTCCCGGAACGTCGGTCAGCAGCTGCCGGAACTCACCGGCATGGAAGGCGCGGACGCTGAGGTCGTCGTCGGCCACCACGGTCGCCGAACGCGGACGGTCGCCGATCAGGGCCATCTCGCCGAAGAAGTCACCCGGCCCGAAGTGAGCGATCTCCACGCCGCCCTTCAGGCAGGTGGCGCTCCCGCTCATGACGAGATAGGCGTCCCGCGAGTGGTCGCCCTCGGCCATCAGGCTCACGCCGCTCGGCACGGCCACCTCTGTGCCGATGGCGGCGAGCTCGTCCAGCTCCTTCTCGTCACACGCGGCGAAGAGCGGCACGGCCCGCAGCCGATCGAGGTAGGCCTTCGGCGTCTTCTGGCTTTTCCTGGCCATGGTCTCCCTACTTGCCCCTTCGTTGCCCGGCGGACGGCGTCCGCACGTCGCTCACGTGGTCTTGACGATGTGGACCGCGCAGGGGGCTCGCCGCACCACCTCGAGCCCCACCGCCCCGAGGACCCGGCCCGGGCCGTGGACGCGTTTGTTGCCCACGACGATCACGTCGGCGTCGAGTCGCTCGGCCTCGGCGACGAGGCACTTGGCGGGATCGCCCTCGACGACCGAGGTCGTGACCCCCGGCCCGCCGCGGATCTGTCCGGCGATGGCGCTCAGCTTCTGCTCCGCCGTGTCGAAGGTGTTGATCGTCCAGGCCTCGCCGCCGGCACCGTGCACCGTCTGCTGCTTGTGGTGACCGATCGCCATGACGAGATGGAGGTTGGCGCCCAGTCGCTTGGCCAGGTCGGCCGCCGACCGAGCGGCCTCCAACGCCGTCTCGCTCCCGTCGACCCCGGCGATCACCGTCTCCATCGCTGCCACCTCCCGCCGCGCTGATCGTTCAACGCGGCTCGCCAGTTTGTCACGCCCGGGTCCTGGCGGGCGAAGGACCCGTTCAATGATGGGCCGCAGCACGGGCGATCGGTTGGCGCTGAGTATCGTCAAGCGGTGAGCAGCCCCTCGGACGTCCTGGTCCTCACCCGTGATCTGCCGGAGCGCCGGCTCGAGACCGGTGAGGTCTTGTTCGGGAAGGGTGGGGCGGGCAACGCCGAGGTCGCCGTGCTCCTCGAGGGGGGCCTGCGGGTCGAGCTCGACGACATCCTGTTGGCCCACCTCTCCATTCCCGGGAGCTTCGTCGGGGAAGTCGGGGCGCTGCTGGGGACGGCCCGCAGCGCGACGGTCGTGGCCGGGGAGCCGTCGACGGTCCGTCTGATCGGCGATCCGGAAGCGTTCTTCGCCAGCCACCCCGAGATCGGCCTCGAGCTCGCCCGCCAGTTGGCCGGCCGCCTCCACCGCCTCCTGGCCTACCTGACCGACCTCCGGCGTCAGTACGCGGGGGCCGACGGACACCTCACGATGATCGACTCGGTCCTCGGCCGGCTGGCCGCCCGCCCGCCTCTGGACATCGAACCCGGCTCCGACCGGTCCCCCGACTACTGATCGCCGATCCGGGCACGGTCGCCGAACGACGCATCACCGGAGCCCGCGAGCGACCACCAGCTGGCCGTGCCCCGGTCGAGGTCGAGGAACGTGTGGGCGGGCACCGGACCCGGCTGGGAACCGCTGTTGAAGAGCCACGTGGCGCCCCGCTGCTCGATCCAGCCGCCATCGGCGACGAAGGGCGCCTGATGGATGTGACCGCAGAGGACGACGTCGGGATGGTGGAGCTCGAGCAGCCTCGGGAGCTCCGGGTCCCCGTAGTGCTGCGAGCCGGTCCATGACAGCGGGCCCTCCGGAGGGCCGTGGTAGGCCCACAACCAACGGCCGGACCTCGACCGACCCGCCTCGGCCAAGTTGTCCTCCAGCTGCCGCAGGGTCTGAGGCCCCTCCCACCAGGCGCAGGCCGTCACCAACCAGTCCCCCATCACCGCGGTGTCGCCGTCGACCAGCGCACCCCGATCACGGGCCTCGGCGAGCCAGGCGGTGGCCTTCTCGCCGGCGTCGTCCCGGTGGTCGAGGTCGTGGTTGCCCGAACAGACGACCGCGGCCGTCTGATCGGCGAACCGGGCCACGTACTCCAGCACGACGGTGATCTGGGCGTCCAGGGGGACGCTCGACGCGATGTTCAGCAGATCCCCCGCGACGACCAGGAGGTCGACGTCGACGGCCTGCTCCAGGACCCAGTCGAGCTTGCGCAGGTCGTAGTGGAGATCGGAGACGAGCAGGGCGCGCACGGCGGCAGTGTCGCATCGCCACCTCTGCTTGCCCCGGTCAGCGGTCACACGACTCGTTGCCTCCGGACCGGGCGATGTACCGTCGAGCTTCCAAGATGCGGGAGGGAACACCATGAGTACTCGGCTACGAGGCTTGGCCGCCCTAGCGGCGGTCATCACAATGGTTGCGGGCGGGCTGGCCACGATCGCGGCGTTCGACGCCGGCGCGGCACCAGGCGACACACAACCACCGGAGGGATGCACCGACGTCAGTCCGGAGACCGGCGGGGTCGTCTACAGCTGCACGGAGGAGCAGGGGCTGTTGCGTCTGCACCTCGGCACCTCCGACTACTTCCGCTTCGAGCCGGTCGCAGGCGCAGCGACCACCCAGGCGATCACCACCTCCGGCTGCAAAGCGACACTGGCCACCTCGCCCCGATTGGTGACGCTCACCCCCGGTCCGTCCGGATCGACGCTGGGGCAGCGACGGGACGGCCTCGGAGTCCAGCTCAACGAGGGCAACGGCGAACCGTGTGCCCAGGTCAACAACACCGGCCCGAACGGTCAGAGCCTGATCCTCTCCCTCGGCTCGGCCGCCGCGGTCGACGGAGCGCTCGTGGACTGGGCCGAGATCGATTTCGAACGCAAGTACGACGGCATCGTCCGAGCCCAGTTCTTCGCCGGTGGCCCGCAGGGAACGCCGGTCGGCCAGCTGCTCCTCGGCTGCTCGCCGACGCTCAGCGACTGCGGCCCGGACTCGGGCGACGGCGACAACTTCCGGCTCGACACCAAGAACCCGCCGGGCGGTCAGGCCTCGCCGGGGCCGTTCGACACCATCGTCCTCCGGCTCGATGCTTCGGGTGCGTCCAACGGGGCGTTCTCCCTCGAAGGGGGGGCCGATGGCACCGCACCGGGACCGGTCGGCTCGACCCTGTCGGTGAACCGCAACGACTCGCTCTTCCACGTCATCACCCACGAAGTGATCTCCTACGACGGGACGCTCGACTGCAGCGACACCGACACCGTCGAGGTGCCGAGCGATCCGGGGAGCCCCTCGACGAGCTCCACCGTCGCCCGTATGGAGAACAAGGACGACGCCGACTGCGCGCTCGTTCCCTACACCCTCGACGCCGGGTTCGACGCCACGACCGGTCGGCAGACGGTGGACTTCGTCGTGGGCCTGACCGGTCAGGAGACGGCCGAATTCGAGTGGCTCCTGGAGTGGGACCCCGAGCCCGCCACCTATCCGATCGCCAACACGACCACGCTCGACTTCGGTGACGGCGCCGACCCGCTGCAATGGTGCGGCGGCACGTACGACCCGGACGGGCTCACGGCCGACCTGCGGATGGCCGACGTCGTGCCCATCACCGGGTTGAGCGGCTGCCTCGCCTACCAGACGACCACCCTGGTCGGCGGCCAGGCCCAGGTCACCGAGGTGCTCCTGCTCAGCGACGACCCGCGCGCGTCCCGCTAGGCCCTCATGCTCTGAGCACCAGCGAGGCGGGTGGGCGTGCCCCTAGACGGGACAACAGCTCACCCGCCTCCTGCTCGGCCTCGGGATCGTCCCCGACCACACTGGCTCGGGCCGAGAGGAGCATCGCCAGGTCGTAGACGAGCTCCTGGCGCCGCGCGGTGGCGATGCCCTCGTCGATGCGCTCGATCCCGGCTTCGACCGACCCCGACGCGGCCAAGGCAAGACCGTCCAGCCGGGCCAGCGTGGCCTCGAACATCACCGTCTCCTCGCCCGCCGCCAGCTTGGCCTCGTGGAGCCGGGCCAGCGCCGCCGCCGGGTCACCGGCCACGATGTCGCACTCGGCTCGGTAGATGGCGGCTTCCAGCGTGCTGCTCTCGAGCCCCATGTCGGCCACATCGACCAGCACCTGGTCGAGCAGCCCGATGGCCCCGCCGACGTCGCCGAGGGCCAGCCGGGCCCGAGCCAGGTTGATCTCGGCGTAGGTGGCACCGTCCACGAACCCCGACGCCCGCAGGGTGCGAGCGGCCACCGTCAGCGGCTCGACGGCTTCCTCGATCC
>DATDAH010000312.1:0-3831 GCA_036525535.1 Acidimicrobiales bacterium | reverse complement strand
GCCCCGCTCCCGCGGCAGTCGCTCCCGGCCGCGAACGGGCGGCCCGAAGCCGGGCGCCCCGCCGACCCCGGCGCGGGCAAAGGCTCCCCGGATCCCGCCGCCCCCGCCCATCGCCGACACCCCCGTCGGGACCAGCGCACCAGCCGCCGAGGCGCCCGCGGCGGAGTCCGAGGCTCCTGTGGCCGAGGCCGAGGCGCCCAAGGTGGTGGCTGAGGTGGTCGAGGCCGCTGCCGCCGAAGGCGCCGATGCTCTGGAGACGGTGGCTGAGGCCCCTGTGGCCGAGCCCGAGGCGCTTGAGGTGGTGGCTGAAGCCGTCGAGGCCCCTGCCGCCGATGCTCCGGTGCCGCCCGAGGCCGAGGCTGCGCCCGAGGTCGACGCCGTCGAGGTGCCTGCTGAGAGCGAAGCTCCGCCCGGACCCGCGGCGGAGGAGTCCGCCGCGCCCGAGGACACCGCGCCCCCCTCGGCGTAGGCCGGCGCTGGGCGAACTGGCGCCTGATCCTGGGCCTGTGGCGCCGCAATCGGGCGCCAGAACGGGGGGGCTGTGCTGAAGGGCGCCGCGGACCGGTAGGTGTCAGGCCAGGAGGTCGAGCACCTCGGCGGGAGCACTCAGCACGACATCTCCGGGCTCGGGCTGGGCCCGACGGTTCCAGCCGGCCAGCGCGAAGGTGGCGCCCACGTCCACCGCGCACTCGCGGTCGTGGTCGGTGTCGCCGACGTAGAGGACGTCCGCGCCGCAGACGCCGAGGTCGGTCAGCACCGGCAGGAGGGACTTCGGTGCCCCCAGGGCGAAGGCCGTCGCCGTCGGATGCCAGCCGAGGCGAGCCAGCTCCGAGGCGCCGGAGTCGGGGTGCTTGTTGGAGCAGAGCCCCCAACGGGGCAACGACCCCAACAGGTCGTCGATCCCAGGAAACGGGTCCGACACGCTCGGGTCGTAGTGGTCCAGGTAGTCCTCGACGGTCACGCCGAGGTCGTCGCACTCGTCGGCCAGCAGGCGACCCAGGCGAACCCGCGACCGCTCGATGCCCAGGGCGAGGAAGGGGGCGATCAACGCCTCGTCGGAGTCGACCAGTGTCCCGTCGAAGTCGAACACCGCCACGATGGGGCGGGTCACGGGCGATCGGGCGGGGTCACCACGGTGGCGTGGCTGGCCCGTCCCCGGTACTCCCCGGTGGCGTGGTCCTCGTCCCAGCGGGCTCCGCAGGAGGCGCACTCGCAGGTGTCCAGGTCGACGGCGGCCAGGTACAGCCGGCGGACGTCATAGGACGTGCAGAACGGGCAGCTGAGATGCACCGGGCGCCACGGTAGCGAGCCCGATGAGGGGTCCTGACTACCCTCCCGGCCATGGTCAACTACGAGAAGCGGGGCCACATCGGCCTCCTCACCATCGACCGCCCCGAGGCCCGTAACGCCGTCAACGGCGACGTCGCCCAGGGGATGGAGGCCGCCATCGACGAGCTCGAGGCGGACGACGAGGTCTGGGTCGGGATCCTCATGGGCAACGGCCCGGTGTTCTGCGCCGGGGCAGATCTGAAAGCCATCTCGGCGGGCCGCGTCGGTGACCTGCAGACGGAGCGGGGCGGGTTCGGGGGCATCGTGGTCCGCGAGCGGACCAAGCCGATCATCGCCGCCGTGGACGGTCCGGCGCTGGCCGGCGGGACCGAGATCGTTCTGGCCTGCGACCTGGTCGTTGCCTCGACCGAGGCCCGGTTCGGCATCCCTGAGGCCAAGCGCAGCCTGGTCGCCGCCGCCGGAGGCATGTTCCGGCTCCCGCGCAAGATCCCCTTCAACGTCGCCATGGAGCTGGCCCTCACCGGCGATCCCATCAGCGCCGAGCGGGCGTACCACTTCGGTCTGGTGAACCGCCTGGTCGAGCCCGGCACCGTCCTCGGGGCCGCCATCGAGCTGGCCGAGCAGATCTGCGCCAACGCCCCGCTCGCCGTGCGCGAGAGCCGGCGCCTCGTCCTGGAGAGCATCAACGTGACCGACGACCGTGAAGGCGTTCGCCAGTCCGGGGCCGCCATGATGGGCCTGGCCTCCACCGAGGACTTCGCCGAGGGCCCCCTGGCCTTCATCGAGAAGCGCCCCCCCGTCTGGAAGGGCCGCTGAGCCTCGTTCTGGTTGCATCCAGCCGCGGTGGGTCGCGGGGAGACGCAACTAGAACGGATGTGGGCTCAGGCGATGGTGGCGAGGATGCCGTGCTCGTGGAGGAACTCGGCCAGGCCGTCGACCAGGTTGAGGTCGGCCACGTGGACGAGGGGGACCCAACGGGCCTCGGCGGCGTCGTCGCCGGCCACCGGTGCCGTCGCCTCCAGGACCGCGACCCGGAAGTCCAGGATCACGAAGTGCTCGTCCTCGTCGAAGCGCTCGACCCAGCCCACCAGCTCTCCGCAGACACCCTCGACGCCCGTCTCCTCCCCGAGCTCCCGGACCACGGCCTCGGCCAGGAGCTCGCCCGCCTGCACCCGACCGCCGGGGACGGACCACCGCCCCGCCGCCGGTCCGTGGCCCCGCCTGATCATCAGCAGGCGGTCGGCGTCCACCACGACGGCGCCGACGCAGACTTGAGGGCTGCTCACGGGGCCAGGTCCTTGTGCACGACGATGGCCCGGGCGACCAGCCCGAAGCCCTCGAAGAAGTTCTTGGTGGCCCGGCTGCCGGGAAGGGCCAGCGCGTCGACGCCGATGCAGCCCCGCTCCCCCGCCCAGGCCAGTACGGCGTCCATGATCGCCGCCCCCACGCCGACTCCCCGCGCGCCGGGCTCGACGTAGAGGTCCCGCACGATGGCCAGGGTGCCGTCGTCGGGCAGTGTCTCGGCCGTGGTCACGGCATAGCCGATGACGGTGTCGTCGATGGTGCCCACCAGGACGTGGGTGTCGGGATCGTCCAGGTCGGCGGCCAGCCCCCGGTCGACGGGCTCGGCCCGAGCGGCATGACGGCGCCACACGACCCCGCCCTTCTGGTCGGCCAGCTCGGCGATGACGTCCCGGGCCAGCTCGGTCAGGCGCGGGAGGTCCGCAGCCACGGCGGGACGCACTCCTTCCACAGCCGGCGTCAGCTCAGCTGGGCGATCTTGTTCAGGATCGTCCGCCGACCCCGCGTGGACTCCTCGTAGGCCCGGACGGCGTCCAGGTCCGTCGGGTCGAGGGCCTCCAGCCGCGGCATCACCTGGAACGCGGAGAGGTTGTCGTAGTCCGGGATGGCCAGGTGGTCCGAGTCGGGGCCGCCGATGTCGGCCGGCAGGTCGTCGACGGCAACCAGGTTGGTGGCCGTCTCGCTCGTCGCCTCGGCCCGCGGGGCGGCCCCGTCGGTGGGCAGGAAGCCATTGACCAGTCCGAGGCCCGTGCCGACCAGGCCGTCCAGCCGGGCCTGACCCCGGCGCAGCGCGTACTTGCCCACCGTGCGGGTGAAGAGGATCTGGCGCCGCCCCCGGGCCGCCATCTCCGGGAACAGTCGCCGGGCTTCCAGGGCGAGGCCGAGCGGGGCGAAGAGGACCCAGTCGGCCAGTTGCTCGGGGGCACTGCGGCCGTTGCCGCTGGAGTCCGCAGGGGTCATCGCGAGGTCACCGACGCAAGATCACACGCAATCGAGGCAGAGCTTCTTCTTGGCGTCGGCCAGCTGCATGTCCGGCTTGACGAGGAAGCAGGACGAGCACACGAACTCGCCCGCCTTGCGTGGCGCGACCCGGTTGCCGCCCTCCGTCCCGTCGTCGTCGGTCGGCTTGGTGACCCGGCCGGGCTTCTCCTCTTCTTCCTCGTCCTCTTCGTCGTCGTTGGCGGCGATGCGGTCCTTGAGAATGGTGTCGAGGTCGGCCTCGACGTCGTCGGGATCGGG
>DATDAH010000311.1:0-5527 GCA_036525535.1 Acidimicrobiales bacterium | reverse complement strand
GGACGGACCGCGGGGTCCCCCTGGGTCAGGTCGAACAGACCGAGGCCGACCACGATGGGGACCTTCCCCCCTGGCGTGTCCAGGCCGACCCCGGCCTCCACGAGGACCTCCAACGCACCGTCGACCGCGGCCAGGCCGAAGACCGACCGACCGCTGAGGACCACGGCGTCCAAGCGGGCGACGGTCTTGTCCGGGGCCAGCAGGACGGCGTCGCGGGTCGCCGGGGCCCCGCCCCGGAACTCCCCCGAGGCCACGGTCCCCTCGGGCAGGCGGACCACGGTGCACCCGGTGGACCCGTCGGGGGCGGTCCAGTGCCCGACCGCCACACCCTCGACGTCGGTGATCACCCGTGCTTTGTAGCCGCCGGAGGCGCCGGGGCGCCGGATCATCCGATCGGGGTGACGCTCCGGCGTAGGCGCATCTCCTAGGTTGTTCACGGCGAGGACCAGATGGTCCCAGCCAGAAGGGAACAGCACATGGAGAACATGGACAGGGAAGTCAGTGGCGCAGCGATCGGGTGGTCGGCGTTCGCGGCGTTCATGCTGATGATGATCGGCATCTTCCAGGGGTTGGCCGGGCTCGGGGCCATCATCAACGACGACCGCTTCGCCGTGACCGAGGACTACGTGGTCAAGCTGGACACGACCCAATGGGGTTGGATCCACTTGATCATCGGGATCCTCGTCTTCCTGGCGGGACTCGGCATCTTCTCCGGCAACGTGCTGGCCCGCACGGTCGGGGTGTTCGTCGCCCTCCTGAGCGCAGTGGCCAACTTCGTGTGGCTGCCGATCCAGCCCGTCTGGAGCTCGATCATGATCGCCATCTGCGTGGCCGTGATCTGGGCCCTCACCGCCCACGGGCGGGACATCGCCGCCGAGCGCTGACCATCGTCGTCGGTACCGGCGGGCCGACCACGTCGGTCGGCCCGCCGGTGCAGGCGTGACAGGATCGACGGTGAGCGCAGGGACCCACCGGGGACAGGCCTGGTGGATGGACGCCCTCTTCATGGTGGGCTCGTTCTGCTTTGCTCTGGGATCCGTCCCGGGGTTCGCAAAGCTGGTGGCGCCCAACACGGTCGTCCTCATCTTCTTCATCGGCTCGCTCTTCTTCACCAGCGCGGCGACGCTGCAGTACCTGGCGACCACCGACGGTCGCCTGCGGGCCTGGCGACCGTCCGACCTGGCCTGGGCCGCTGCCGGGATCCAGCTCATCGGCACGCTCTGGTTCAACATCACCACCGCCGCCGCCCGCCTGAGCGGGCTCGACGCGCAGCAGGAGAACTTGCGGGTGTGGTCGCCTGACTTCATCGGCTCGGTGTGCTTCCTCGTGGCCAGCGGGCTGGCGGTGAAGAGCCTCGGCTCGCCGCCATGGCACGCCGGTAGACCCTGGTGGGTGAGCGCGCTCAACCTGCTCGGCTCGGTCTTCTTCATGGCCTCTGCCATCGCCGCCTACGTCGTGCCCGACACCGGGGACCTCCTGGACGCGAGCGTGGCCAACAGCGGCACCTTCCTGGGCGCCGTCTGCTTCCTCGTGGCCGCCCGGATCGAGATCACCCCCGACGAATGATGAAGGGTTCGCCCCGGTCGTGGAATCATCGTGGTGGACGACCAGAAGGACATCATGTTCCAACACAGCAAAAACGACGGCAACGACGATCTCGCCCCCACCTACGGCAGCCGCTACCTGTCGGAACCGATCCCCAAGTACCGGCTCCCGGACGGCGAGATGCCGGCCCGGCTCGCGTACCAGATCATCCACGACGAGCTGGCCCTGGACGGGAACCCCGCCCTCAACCTGGCCACCTTCGTGACCACCTGGATGGAGCCCGAGGCCGAAGCCCTGATGACCGAGAGCCTCAACGTCAACAGCATCGACCAGGACGAGTACCCCCAGACCACCGAGATCCAGAACCGGTGCGTGAGCATCCTGGCCGACCTCTTCCACGCCGACGACGCGGAGCACGCCATGGGGACAGCAACTGTCGGGTCCTCGGAGGCGATCCACCTGGCGGGGCTGGCCATGAAGTGGCGCTGGCGGACCCGCCAGCAGGCAGCAGGCAAGTCCATCGAAAAGCCCAACCTGGTGATGAGCGAGACCGTCCAGGTCTGCTGGGAGAAGTTCGTCCGCTATTTCGATGTCGAGCCCCGGCTGATCCCGATCACCCCCGAGCGCACCGTCATCGACCCGGAGCTGGCCATGGCCCAGGTGGACGAGAACACCATCGGCGTCGTCGGCATCCTCGGCTCGACCTACACCGGTGAGTTCGAGCCCATCGGCGAGCTGTCCGCGGCCCTCGACGACATTGAGGAGCGCACGGGCAACGACGTGCCTCTCCACGTGGACGGGGCCAGCGGCGCCTTCGTCGCCCCGTTCACCCAGCCCGGCCTCAAATGGGACTTCCGCCTGCCCCGGGTGAAGTCGATCAACGCCTCCGGCCACAAGTACGGCCTCGTCTACCCCGGCGTCGGCTGGGCCCTCTGGCGCGACAAGAGCGAGCTGCCCGAGGACCTGATCTTCCACACCAACTACCTCGGAGGCGACCAGCCCACCTTCGACCTGAACTTCTCCCGGGGGGCCAGTCAGATCATCGCCCAGTACTACAACTTCCTCCGTATGGGCCGGCAGGGGTACACCGACGTGATGACCCGCTTGTCCGACACCGCCGCCTACCTCAGCGACCTGGTTGCGGCCAGTCCCTACGCCGAGCTGATGAGCAAGCCCGACGCACTGCCGCTGGTCTGCTTCCGGATCGTGGACGACGCCGGGTTCACCGCCTACGACGTGAGCGACAAGATGAAGGAACGAGGCTGGATCGTGCCCGCCTACACCTTGGCGGCCGACGCCGACCATGTCTCGGTGCTCAGAGTCGTGGTGCGGGAAGGCATGAGCTCGGACATGGCGGACATCCTCGTGACCGACTTTCGGCGCTGCGTGGAGGAGCTGGGCGCGACCCCCGCCGAGCTCCCGGGCCGACGGGGCCACCAGCCCCACCACCGCGGCAAGATCTGCTGACCCCAGGGTGTCCCCCCAGGGCCCCAGCACGCTCAACCTAAGATCGGCGCGGTGACGGGACGGGGCCGATGACCGCCGACGCCCCGACCACCGAGTTCGACCCGGACCCGGCAGGCGACGCCGAGCCGGGGGGTTTCCTGCCGGTCCTGACCTCGGTGATCCAACGACGCTGGACGTCGTCGGTCTTCGGGATCGTGGCCCCCGGCGCGGTGCGCCGACGGCCGAGTGATGTCGCCCGGATACTCACCGCCATCGTGCTGATCGCCGCGATCTCCGCCAGCGTCACGTCGATCACCGCCATCGAGGCGAAGGTGTTCGCCGTCGTGGCCGCCCTGCCCGACGGATTGACCGGCGTGTGCGAGGTCCTCTACCGGCTGGGTCCGATCGTGGCGGGGGGGTTGGTGGTCAGCGCCCTGGTGGCCCGCCGTACCCGCCTGCTCCTCACCCTGGTCGTGGCATTCGCCGTCGGGCTGGGCATCGCTGCGCTCCTCTCGGAGCTGGTCGACATCACCCAGGCCCTGAAGGACGCCGGAACCGACTTCGCCGGGCTCAACCCGGACTTCCCGGTCGTGCCCCTGGCCGCGTCCATCGCCGTCCTCCTCGCCGCCCGGCCCTTTCTCACCCGCCCCACCCGTCGGATGGTCGAGCTCGTGTTCTGGCTCTCCGCCCTCGCCGCCGTCTACCTGGCCGAGGGCCTTCCCGTCTCGGTGTTGGCCACCATGGTCCTCTCGTGGGGAGCGGCCGCCGTCGCCCACTTCGCCTTCGGCTCACCCGGGGGGACACCCGCCCTCCACCAGGTCGCCGGCTCACTCCGTGACCTCGGCGTACCGAACGACGGCGTCCGCCTGGACCCTGAGCAGACCTGGGGCCACACCGCCTTTGTGACCGACGGCGACGACCCGCTGGCCGTGGAGGTCGTCGGTCGCGACAGCACCGACGCCCGCCTGTTCGCCAAGATCTGGCGCTTCGTCTGGTACAAGGACGCCGGCCCGACGGTGTCCCTCCGCCGCGGCCAGCAGGTCGAACACGAGGCTCTGGTCCTGCTCCTGGCCGAGCGCAGCGGGGCTCGGGTACCGGGCCTGGTCGCCGTCGGGATCGCTGGGGCCCGAGAGGACGCCCTGCTGGTCGTCCGCAACCCCCCTGGGGAACGCCTCGCCGAGCTCGATGTCGACCGGATCGACGACGCCGTGCTCGACGACGCCTGGGCCAACCTCGCCTGCCTCCACGGGGCCGAGATCGCCCATGGGGACATCACGGGACAGCGCGTGACCGTCGACGCCAACGGCCACACCGGCTTGGTGCGCATGGACCGGGCCGAGACCTCGGCCCCGCAGGATCACCTTGCCCTCGACGACGCTCAGCTCCTCGTGGTGACCGCCGACCTCGTGGGCGTCGACCGGGCCCTGGCCGCGGCCCAGCGGGGCCGAGGGACCGAGGGCCTCGCCGCCGTACTCCCGTATCTCGAGCCTGCGGCCCTTTCCGGGCGCTCCCGCTCCACCTTCGAGGACCTGAAGGTCCTCCTGGGCGACCTACGCGAGGCGGGCGCGACCCTCACCGGCATCGACCCGCCCGAGCTGGCCGCCCTCCGCCGCTTCTCGCTCGCCAAGATCGTCCTCGCCGCCGCCTTCGCCCTCGGCGTCTACCTGCTCGTCGTGCAGCTCGCCGGCGTGGCCGCCATGGGGGACGTCTTCAAGGGCGCCATCTGGGAGTGGGTCGTGGTCACCGCCGTGCTCGCCCAGCTCCCGCCCTTGAGCCAGTCCGTGGCCATGCTGGGCTCGGTATCGACGACCCTTCCGCTCCGACCCGTGACCGTGGTCCAGTACGCCCAGGCGTTCACCGGGCTGGTCGGCGGCACGGCGGCCAACGCCACGCTGTCCATCCGCTTCTTCCAGAAGCAGGGCCTGCCCCCCACCGTGGCGGTCAGCTCCGGCGTCCTGAACTCGGTTGCCGGCTTCATCGTGCAGATCGTGCTGGTGGTCACCGGCCTCGTGCTCACCGGCTCGTCCTTCGACATCAACACCAGTGGGGACAGCGTCCCGGGCTGGCTCGTGGCGGTCGTGGTGGTCGTGGCCGTCGTCCTCGTGGCCGTCATCGTGGTCCCGCGCTTGCGTCACCGGGTCCACGACCTCGTGGCCACCCAGGTCAAGGAGGCCTGGGAGAACGTCAGGGGGGTGATCTCGACACCGAAGAAGGCCGCCCAGCTGTTCGGAGGCAACCTGGTCTCCCAGCTCCTGTTCGCCATGGTCCTCGGCGCCGCCCTGCACGCCTACGGGGAGTCCCTGCCCCTTTTGCAGATCGTGGTCATCAACTCCTTCGCCTCCTTCGTCGGGGGGGCCGCCCCGATCCCCGGGGGCATGGGCGTGGTGGAGGCGGGCATGATCGCCGGGTTCACCGCCGCGGGCATCCCCCAGGCCGAGGCGGTGGCCGCCACCTTCACGGCCCGCATGTTCACCACCTACCTGACGCCGATCTGGGGTTGGGTGGCGTTCCAGTGGCTCCGCCACCACGACTACGT
>DATDAH010000310.1:0-29777 GCA_036525535.1 Acidimicrobiales bacterium | reverse complement strand
CCGATGTAGTTGTGGCCGAGCTGCAGGGCCTCCCGCAGGGAGAGCTCCAGCACCTTCTTGGCCCGGGGCGTGAAGGGGATGTGCCCGGACGGCGACGAGCCGCCCTGACCGATGATCTCCTCGACCTGGGAGCGAACCGCCTCCAGGCTGATCCCGAGCGATTCGAGGGCCTTGGCCGCGACGCCTTCGCCCTCGTGGATGAGGCCGAGCAGGATGTGCTCGGTCCCGATGTAGTTGTGGTTGAGCAGCCGCGCCTCCTCTTGGGCGAGGACGACCACTCGGCGAGCCCGGTCTGTGAACCGTTCGAACAAGACTTGCTCCTCCCGAACTGGGGGCTCCTGGTTTGGGTCTGAAGTCTACCGACGACCTCTGCCTACGCACGTCGGTCGATGGGGCCGTCCTCCCAAGGGATTGGACCCGACAGGGCGTACAACCCGGACGGCGCCACCCCTCTTCCCTGACGAGTGTGCCAGGTGCCACTACGCCGGGTCGGCTACCCCCTTCGGGGGGTCGTCGCCTATCGTCGCCCCGTGGCCGGGAACCCCCTCACCCGTCTCCCCGGCATGACCGAGAACCTCGAGCGGGTCGAGGTCCGCCTGGCGGAGTCGGTCAAGGCCGACGACGACTTCCTGACCGAGGTGGCCAGCCACCTCATCACGGCGGGGGGCAAGCGGGTGCGCCCGGCCCTGACCATCTCCGCCGCCCTCTCCGCCGCCGGCGAGCTGGGCGAGGCCACTGAGGCGTCCGTGCTCGGTGGGGTGTCCGTCGAGCTGGTCCACCTGGGCTCGCTCTACCACGACGACGTCATGGACGACGCCACCACCCGGCGCACGGTCGAGAGCGTCAACGCCCGATGGGGGAACCTCAAGGCCATCCTGGCCGGCGACTTCCTCCTGGCCCGGGCGTCGGAGATCGCCGCCGGCCTCGGCACCGAGGTGGCCGGGCTACTGGCCGCCACCATCGCCCGTCTGTGCGAGGGTCAGGTCCGCGAGCTGCAGGACGCCTACAACGTGGACCGCAGCGAGGCCGCCTACGTCGCCTCCATCGAGGGCAAGACCGCCGCCCTGTTCGCCACCTCCTGCCGGATCGGCGCCCTCGTCGCCGGGTTCGAGCGGGATCGCATCGAGTCACTCACCCGCTTCGGACGGTCGTACGGCATGGCCTTCCAGGTCATCGATGACGTGCTCGACGTGGTGGCCAGCTCCGAGCAGCTGGGCAAGCCCGCCGGCCACGACCTGGTCGAGGGCGTCTACACCCTGCCCACCATCCGGGCCCTGCAGGGCTCGGCCGGCGAGGACCTGGCCGCCCTCCTGGGCCGCCCCGTCGAGCCCGAGGAGGTGGACAAGGCGCTGGCCATCATCCGGGCCGACGGCGCCGTCGCCGCCGCCCTGGTGGTCGCCCGGAGCCACGTCGAGGAGGGCCGGGCGGCCCTCGTCGGCCTCGGCTCGTCCCCCGTCATCGACGCCATGGCCGAGGCCAGCGACGTCCTCGTCGCCCAGATCGACGACTTCGCCCTCTAGGCCACCCCCGCCCCAGAGGGACCGTCCCTAAGCTGAGGGCTTGATCGCCGCCCCGGACCGCCATGTCGCCTGCGAGCTCGGCTTCCGGGTCGAGCCCGGGACGGTGCTGGCCCTGCAGGTCGCGCCGGCGTCCTCGGCGGGCGAGCTGACCCGCGAACACCTCGACGTCACCCTCGACGACAAGCCCGTCGCGACCGAGGAGGTCCCGGGCGAGCACGGCGGTCGGACGCACCTCGTCCGGGCCGACGCCGGGCACCTGAAGGTCACCTACGCCGCCACGGTCAAACCGAGCCCGCCGGCGCCGACGGCCAGCTCCGAGGCCGAGGCCCTGACCTACCTGCGCCAGAGCCGGTACTGCCCGTCCGACGAACTGCTGGGCTTCGCCGGCAACGCGCTCCGGGACCTCCCCGCGGGACCGGACCTGTCCCGCGCCATCGCCTCGTGGGTGTTCGAGCACCTCATCTACGACCTGAACACGAGCGGCCCGTTCACCACCGCCATCGACACCCTGGCGGCCAACGCCGGAGCGTGCCGGGACTTCGCCCACCTCGCGATCGCCCTGAGCCGGGCCCGGGGCGTGCCCGCCCGCCTGGTCGCGGTGTACGCCCCGGGCCTGTTCCCCATGGACTTCCACGCCGTGGTCGAAGCCCGGGTCGACGGTGCCTGGCAGGTCCTGGACCCGACCCGTCTCGCCCCCCGCTCGTCGCTGGTCCGCATCGCCACCGGTCGCGACGCGGCCGACACCGCCTTCGCCACGACCCTGGCCGGCGACGCCGAGATGCTCGCCATCCAGGTCACCGCCACGACCGACGGCGACCTCCCCCTCGATGACCACGCCGAGGTCGTCACCCTGGCCTGAGGCCTCCGCCGAGCGCTACTCCTCCCGGAGTTCGGCCGCCACCTCGAGCCGGCTGGCCCGACGACCCGGGAGGACCGCGGTCAGCAGGCCGACCAGGAGCGCGATCGGCAGGCAGGCCAGCACCAGCAAGACGGGCACGGCCAGGTCTTCGGCGACGTACAGGCTGTTGGCGACGGCCCGCCACGCCAGGTTGCCGGCCAGGATCCCCAGGGGGATCCCCGCCGCGACCCCGATCACGATGATGATCGCCATCATCGCCAGCACCGAGGCCACGGCCTCCCGGGGCCGGGCCCCCAACGCCCGGACCAGGGCCAGGTCGCGACCGCGACGGCGCACCGTCACCACCAACGCGTGGGCGAGCAGGCCGATGCCGAGCACCGCGGCGGCGCCGGCCAAGACCAGCGGCAGGTTGCGGATCTGGGCCAGGTCGACGATGCGGACCGGCGGCTCGATCCGCTCGACCTCCCAGTCCGCCCCGAGCGCCTCGCCCACGGCGTCCACGTCCACGCCGTCCCGATAGCGGATCAAGGCCTCGCGGTAGGAGCCGCCCGCCGCCGACGCTGCGCGGACCTCGTCGTCGACGATGACGCTGTCGGAGTAGCTGTTGCCCACGTCGCCCCGGGCGAGGACGACGCCCACGACCGTGGCGGCGTCGCCCGACTCGTCGAGGGTCACCTCGTCGCCGATCCCGACGTCGAGGCGGCTGGCCAGGGCCGGGCCCACGGCGATCTCCGCGGGGCCGACCGGAGCCCGACCCGAGATGTAGTTGAAGCCGATGGACCCCTTCCGCACCTCGGCGCTCGACGCGTCCCGGCGGGTGCCCTCGACGACCAGGTCGAACCCCCGCGTCTCGAGCACCGCCTCGACATCGGGATCGTCCTGGAGCTGGTCGAACAGCTCGTCCTGGGCGTCGGCGACGAGCAGGTCGCTGGGTGACCCGTAACGGGCCGGGGTGTCGATCAGTCGGTCGAGGCTGGTGGCGAACGCGGCCGAGCCCACCACGGCCGCGACCGCGAGCACGCCCCCGGCAAGTGCGGCCCGCACCGGGACGGCCGTTCCGCTCCGGCCCCGGTCGAGGGCCAGGCTCCCGCCGATCGTGACCGGGAGGGGGAGGCCGACGCGTGCGCCCCGGGCGGCCAGTGACACACCCCCACGAGGCGGCAGCGCCGGGCGCCGCACCATGACCCCCGCGACGAGGGCGACGACAAGGAGGGACAGCGCAACCGTGGCCACAGCCCCGACGGCGAGGACCGCGAGGTTCAGCTCCACGCCGGGGGAGGGCTCCAGGCTGCGGGCCGAGCCGATGGGCAGGAGCGGCGAGAGCGCGATGGCGCCGGCGACGGTGATCACGGCCGCCACCGGGGCCGTGACCAGAGCGAAGGGGGCCAGCGAGGCCAGGACCCTCTGGCGCCGATCCAGCCCGAGGGCGCCGAGCACCGACTGGGCCCCGAGGCTGCGGGACTGATGGCGCTGCACCGTCTGAGCCACCCCCAGGACGCCGATGAGGAGGCCGGCGACCCCCACCAGGAGCAGGCCCCGGCTGACCACCAGTGCCGACGCCTGGCTCCGCACCCGGTCTTCCGCGGCCAGCCGCAGGTCGTAGGCCCCGAGCTCCACCGCGTCGGGCGGCAGGTCGAAGTCCTCCGACGCGGCCAGGACCCCGGCCTCGAAGCGCTCGACCGCGCCCGGCTCGTCCTCGAGGAGGAACATGGCGCCGTCCCCGCCGCCCGCGTCCGTCGCCACCTCGGCGAAGGCGGGCGAGCCGAGGATGCCGACCTGCTCGTGGCTGTCGTTGCCCCCGACCGTGAACGTGCCCACGACTTCGAGGTCGACGGTCGGCCCATCGGGGAGCCCGAAGCCCTCGTCGAAGGACTCGAACTCCTCCTGGGTGAGCAGGCCGAGCCGGACCCGGTCCCCGACGCTGACGTCGGCCGAATCGGCCAGGCCCTGGGAGACCGCGACCTCACCGACGGCGTCATCGGCGGGCAGGCGCCCCTTCTCCACCAGGGGCTCGAACAGGCCGTCGGGCCGAGGAGGACCGGCGACCACGGACAGGAAGTTGACCGTCGGGAGGTCCAAGCCCCGCCCGACCACGCCCCGCATGCGCCAGACCGTTTCCACCTCGGGGAGCGAGATCACCTCTTCGAGGAATCCGGGGTCCACGAAGCTGACGAGGGTGGCGTCGGGCTGGCCGGTGCGTTCGGCCAGTCGGTCATAGGCGGTCTCGGACCGACGGGCCCCCGCCACCGACGCCGTGACGGCCGCCCCCACCCCGCCGACCAGCAGGCCGATGAGGACGAGTGCGAGCCAGCGGCGGCGCGTCTCGGCGCGCACGAGGAGTCCGAGGCCGCCCATCGGCCACAGTGGAGCCGACCGGACCGGCACGACACAACCCGACAGGCACGAACCGGTCGGGAGGTGCCTGCCCCCCCGGTCCGGTCAGGCGGCGGGAAGGCGACGCACGGCGCCGGAGGCCTCGGCGGTGACCGTGTCCAGGAAGGACCGGACCGTCGCGTTGAAGACCTTCGACCGCTCGAACATGAAGCCGTGCGCGCCGCCCCGCACGACGGCCAGCAGCGCGCCCGGGATGGCTTCGGCCACCTCCTCGGCGTCGGCCATCGGGGTGAGCACGTCCTGGCTGCCCACGATCACCAGTGTGGGCGCGGTCACGCCGGAGAGGGCGTGGCGCAGGGTCTCGTCGGCCTGCAGGATGGCGTCGACCTGGGCGGCGAACGCCTCGGGCTCGGCGTTGAGGGCGAGGCCACCGAAAAGGTTCAGGACCGGCCAGAAGCGACGCACGGAGCGGGGGCCGACCAGCCACTTGGCGTTGCGTTCGGCGAAGGTGCGCATGCCGCTCTCCAGCGCGGTGGCCTTCCAGGTGGCCAGCAGCTCCCGGCGCCACGGCTCGTGCCGGCAGGCCGTGCAGGTCAGGACCAGCGAGCGCACCCGGTCGCCGTGCAGCACCCCGAGGATCTGGGCGATGACCCCGCCCATCGACGCTCCCATGACATGAGCAGAGCCCCAGCTCACCTCGTCCATGACGGCCAGGACGTCCTCGGCCATCTGATTGAGGTCGTACGGCGCGGGAGGACGCTCGGACTCGCCCACGCCGCGGTTGTCCACCAGCAGGAGCCGGTAGTGCTCACCCAGCGCTCCCCGCTGCATCAGCCAGCCCCGGCGGTCGGCGCCCAGGCCCTGGATGAGGACGAGGGGCTCACCGTCCTCTCGGCCGCACAGCTCGTAGGCGATGCGGGTCCCGTCAGCAGCAGTGGCGTGCGGCACGCGATGCCGACATTACATCCTCGCGAACGCGCGGTGAACAACCGCGAGCGCGCTGGTCGGTCTAGGCGACGGCTTGGCCCGGGCGCAGGTACACCACCGGGGCCCAGTCGTAGAGGGCCCGGACGACGTCCTCGGTGGTCCGTCGGGGCGTGACGCCGAGAACCTCCTCGGCCCGGCTGCCGTCGGCCTCCCGGCCCCGCAGCAGCAGCTCGTGCAGGTGGGACGGGATGGGCGCCCCGATGGCCCGGCTGACCAGGCGGGTGGGGATCCACCCGGGGGCCACGATCGGCAGCGGCACCCGGCCCCCGACGCGGGCGGCGGCGAGGGGGGTGATGGTGCCCTCCGGGACCACGTTGACCGGGCCGTCGACCCGGCGTTGGAGCGCGGCCAGGAAGGCGGCGGCGGCGTCCTCGACGTCGAGCAGGCTGAACGCAGCCCGGGCCACACAGGTGAGCGACAAGGCGTTGACCGGGACGATGGGCAGGCGCAGCAACCGGCTGAGCGGGCTCGGGTACTGGACGCCCACGGTCGGGGCGAAGCGGAGGAGGGCCACGGGGACATCGGCCGTACGGCCCGCGGCCACCGCCTCCTGCTCGACCGCCTGCAAGGTCCGGCCGTAGGGCGAGGTGGGACGCAGCTCGGCGGCCTCGTCGGGCCGGCGAGGGGTCCCCGGGCCCCGGCCGTAGGCCTCGATGCCGGACCGGACGAGGATGTGCTCCAGCCGGCCGGCGGAGACCGCGGCGCCGAGGGCGGCCCGGGTGCCGGCCATCGTCCGCTGGTGCGCGGACGCCGGTGCGGCCCGGGCGTCGGGCTCCCAGACGCCGAGGTGGAGCACGACGGTGGGGGCGAACTCCCGGACCGCGGCGGCGGTGCGCGTTTCGTCCCGGGGGTCGATGCGGCGGAACTCGCTGCCGTGCAGCCGGCGCCGGGGCGGGTAGGCGTCCAGCCCGAGCACCGCGTCGACCGCGTGGTCGGCCTCCACCGCGTTCGCCGTGCGGGCGCCGAAGTCACCTCCCATACCGGTGAGCAGGACACGCACCCGTCAGCTCTCCTGTTCGGGTCGGAGGGTCGGGAAGGCGATCACGTCGCGAATGGCGGACGAGCCGGTCAGCAACATGACCAGACGGTCGATGCCGAGGCCCAACCCCCCGGTCGGCGGCAGCCCGTACTCCAGCGCCCGCAGGTAGTCCTCGTCGACGGCCATGGCCTCGTCGTCGCCGGCCTCGCCCTGGCGGACCTGGTCCTCGAAGCGGGCCCGCTGCTCCACCGGGTCGACGAGCTCGGAGAAGGCGTTGCCGAGCTCGCGGCCGGCCACGATGGCCTCGAAGCGCTCGACCATCTCCGGCAGCTCCCGGTGGTCCCGCGACAGCGGGGACACCTCCTTCGGGTAGTCCATGACGAAGACGGGGTCCCAGAGGGTGACCTCGACGTGCTTCTCGTAGAGCTCGAGCAGGATCTTGCCCGAGCCCCAGGACGGCTCGGGCTCCAGGCCGTGCTCGAGGGCGATGGCCCGCACGTCCTCGACCGGCATCCGGACCTCGACCCGGACGCCGATGGCCTGCTCGACCAGGTCGGTCAGTGAGGCCCGGGGCCAGGGCGCGGACAGGTCGAGCTCCCTGTCGCCGACCATGACCGTCGTCCCGCCGGTGATCTCGGTGGCGCAGTAAGCCACCAGTTCCTCGGTGAGGGCCATGATGTCGCCGTAGTCGGCGTAAGCCTGGTAGAGCTCGAGCATCGTGAACTCGGGGTTGTGGCGGGGGGAGAGGCCCTCGTTGCGGAAGACCCGGCCGATCTCGAAGACGCGTTCGAAGCCCGCCACGACCAGGCGCTTCAGATACAGCTCGGGGGCGATCCGCAGGAAGAGCTCGACGTCCAGCGCGTTGTGGTGGGTCCTGAAGGGCTTGGCCAGCGCCCCGCCGGGGATGGGGTGGAAGATCGGGGTCTCGACCTCGATGAAGCCGCGCTCCTCCAACCAGCGCCGGCACAGCGAGACGAGCTGGGAGCGGGCCAGCAGGGTCGAGCGGGCCGCCGGCGTGACCCAGGTGTCGACATAGCGCTGCCGGTAGCGCGTGTCGGGGTCGTTGAGGCCGTGCCACTTGTCGGGAAAGGGCCGCTGCGGCTTGGCCAGCACCTCCCACGTGGCCACCTTCACCGACAGCTCGCCCTTGCGGGTCTTGACCACCTCGCCGGTGGCGCTGACCCAGGTGCCGAGGGGCAGGGCGATGAGGTCGGCGTAGCCGGCCGTCACCTTCTCCAGCGAGAAGAGCTGGACGTCGCCGGTCATGTCCCTCAGCACGGCGAAGGCCAGGCGCCCGTGGGGCCGCTGGAGCATGAGGCGCCCGGCGACGGTCACGTCGACGCCGGTCTCGTCGCCGTCGGCGATGCCGGCGTACTGGTCGACGATCTGGGCGGCGTGATGGGTGGGCTCGACCCGGTAGGGGATGCGGGGCCCGGGGCCGTCGCTCATTCGACGTTCATGGCGTGGACGAGGCGGAGGCCGTGCAGGGTGAGCCAGGGCTCGATGTGCTGCACGCTCTCGGCAAAGGGGGCGATGAGCGGGGCCAAGCCGCCCGTGCCCACCACGGTGCACTCCCCCAGCTCCTCCTCGATGCGGGCACAGAGCCCGTCGACCTGGGCGGCGTACCCGTAGACGATGCCCGACTGGATCGACTCGACCGTGGTCCGACCCAGCACCGAACGGGGCTCCGCGATCTCGACCTGACGCAGGGCGGCGGCCCGCCCGACGAGGGCGTCGAGGCTGATCTCGATCCCGGGGGCGATGGCGCCGCCGAGGTACTCACCGTCAGCCGACACCGCGTCGCACGTCGTGGCCGTGCCGAAGTCGACCATGATCGTGGGCCCGCCGTAGAGGTCGAAGGCGGCGACGGCGTTGGCGATGCGGTCCGCCCCGACCTCCTTGGGGTTGTCCGTGCGGATGGCCACCCCGGTCCGGGTCCCTGGCTCGAGCACGACGGCCTCCACGCCCAGGTAACGCTCGGACATGCTGCGCAAGCTGGACATGACCCGAGGCACGCCGGACGAGACGACCAGGCCCTCGATGTCGTCGAGCCAGTTCAGCCGCTTCGCCGCCAGGAAGCCCATGAACATGACGGCGTGCTCGTCGGCGGTGCGCTCGGCGTGGGTGGCGATGCGCCAGTGGTCGATGAGGCCGTCGTCGGCCGCGTGGGGATCGGTGACCTTGGTGTCGAACAGCCCGATCACCGTGTCGGTGTTGCCCGCGTCGACCGCCAACAGCATCAGCTCGAACCCGCTTCCGTCTCCACGTCGAGGCCCAGGTCGAGGGCCTTGGCCGAATCGGTGAGGGCCCCCGCCGACACGGCGTCGACCCCGATCCCGGCGTAGGTGCCCACGGTCTCGAGCGTGATGCCGCCCGAGGCCTCGATGAGGCAGCGCCGGCCGCCAAGGGACTCGCGGGCGGCGACGACGGCCTTGGCTGCGTCCTCGGGACCGAGGTTGTCGAGCAGGAGGGCGTCGGCCCCGGCCTCGGCCGCCGCGACCGCCCGCTCGATGGTGTCGCACTCCACGTGGATGGTTCGCCCGGGCCAGACCTCGCGGGCCCGGGCCACGGCCGGGGCGATGTCGAGCACGGCCAGGTGGTTGTCCTTGAGCATCACCCAATCCGAGAGGTTGCCTCGGTGGTTGGCCCCGCCCCCGGCCCGCACCGCCGCCTTCTCCAGCGCCCGGAGGCCCGGAATCGTCTTGCGGGTGTCCCACACCAGCACGTCGGGACCGAGCGCCTCGACGAACCGACGGGTCAGGGTGGCCACGCCGGACAAGTGGCGGGCGAAGTTCAGCGCGGTGCGCTCCGCGGTGAGGATCGAGGCCAGGCGGCCGCTGACCCGGGCGGCGACAGTGCCGGGCGCCAGGTCGGCGCCGTCGGCCAGGTCCCACGCCACGACCACCGTGGGATCGATCTGGGCGAACGCCTCGTCCACGCAGGCCCGGCCCGCGAACACCCCTTCGGAGCGGGAGGCGAGCACGGCCCGGCCCCGGGTCCCCGGGGGGATCAGCGCCGCGCTGAGGTCCCCCAGCGGGGTGAGGTCCTCGGCCAGGGCGAGGGTGACGGCGGCCTGGACCGCATGGCGCGGCGGGTCGGCCGGCCGGGAGGTCACCATGACCTCAGCGTACTTGCCGGTGCTCGAGCGCCTGTCCGGCCCTTCCACCGGAGAGCGGTCCCGACGCCCCCTAGCCTTGAGCGGACCATGACAGAAAAAGGTCAGATTCAGGAGGACGACCTCCCCGGCATCGGGCGCCGGTTCACCTTCACCCTGCCCGACGACGGGCAGATCTGCGTGGTCATCCACCACACCGGCCGACGAGACCTCTACTTCACCGAACCGGACGGGGATGCCCAGGTCCTGTCGGTCGACGACGACCTGGCCCGCCGCCTCGGCGCCGTCATCGCCGGGTCCTACTTCACGCCGGCGGCGGCGCAGCGGGTCGAGGCGGTCATCGGCGGCCTGCTCATCGACTGGGTGACGGTCGGCGAGGCCTCGCCCGTGGCCGGACGCACCATCGCCGAGGCCGGGATCCGCCAGCGCAGCCGCATCACCGTGGCCGCCATCGTGCGGGGCGACCAGTCGATCGTGGCGCCGGAGCCTGAGGAGGAGGTGCGCCCCGGCGACCAGCTCGTGGTCGTGGGCCGACCCGAGGACCTCCCCGGCTTCCTCGACCAGTTCATCCACTGACCCGTGGCCCACACGCTCATCGCGCTGGGAGGCGCCTTCCTCGCCGCCTTCGTGTTCGGTCGCCTCGGTCGCCGATTGGGCCTGCCCACCATTCCCCTGTTCATGCTGGCCGGCGTGCTCCTGGGCCCCAACACGCCGGGCCTCGAACTGGTCAGCCACCCCGAGGAGTTCGAGCTCATCGCCGTCATCGGCCTCGTCCTCCTCCTCTTCTACCTGGGTCTGGAGTTCTCTCTCGGTGACCTGATCGGGGGTGGCACCCGGCTCCTGGGCAGCGGTGCCCTCTACATCGCCCTCAACGTGGGCGGCGGGCTGCTCCTGGGCCTGGCCCTGGGCTGGGGCGGGGCCGAGGCCCTGGTCGTGGCGGGCGTCGTGGGCATCTCGTCGTCGGCGATCGTGACCAAGCTGCTGGTCGAGCTGAAGCGGTTGGCCAACCCCGAGACCAAACTGATCCTCGGCGTGATCGTGGTGGAGGACGTGTTCCTGGCCCTCTACCTGGCCGCCCTCCAGCCCCTGCTCAGCGACACCTCGGGCTGGGCCGCGCTCTGGTCGTTCAGCAAGGCCGTGCTGTTCCTCCTCGCCCTGACCGCCTTCGCCCGCTGGGGCGGGGGTCTCGTCGGGCGGCTGCTCGGCTCCAGCGACGACGAGCTGTTGACCGTGGCCTTCCTCGGCCTGGCCCTGCTCACCGCCGGCGCGGCCGAGGAGGCGGGGGTGTCCGAGGCCATCGGTGCCTTCATGATCGGGATGGTCATCGCCGAGAGCCCCGTGGCCGAGCGGGTCGAGCGGCTGGTGCTGCCGCTGCGGGACGCCTTCGCCGCCATCTTCTTCTTCACCTTCGGGCTGACCGTCGACCCGGGCGACGTCGCCTCCGTGGCCGGCCCGGTGCTGGCCGCCGTGGCGTTGACCCTGGTCCTGGCCGTGGTCGCCGGCTACAGCGTCGGCAAGGTGAACGACCTCCCGCCCCGCGGCGCAGCCAACCTGGCCCTCACCCTGGTCTCGCGGGGCGAGTTCGCCCTCATCCTGGTGGCCTTGGCCATCCCCGCCGGGCTGGACCCGCGCCTGGCCCCGTTCGCCGCGGGCTACGTGCTCATCCTCGCCCTCGGCGGGCCCCTCCTGGCCGCCAACCCCTCGTGGCTGGCGACCGCCTATCGGCGCACGCTCCCCGTCTAGCCGACCTGAGGCTCGGTGACGTCGGTGATGTCGCCGCCTTCGACGCCCGTGACGGGCTGGTGGACGATGCCGTTGGTGCCGTCGGCCACCCAGACGATGTCGTCGAGCACGGTCACGCCCCGCAGGTCCTTCGTCGACACCGTCACCTGCTCGGTGGCGATGAGCGTCGGTGGGCGGTCGGGATCGGTGGTCAGCTCCATGAGCAGGCCACCGCTGCCCGTGACGAAGACCTGGCCGTCGGCCACGGTGATGTGCGAAGGCTTCGTCTCGGTGAGGCGGTACCGACCGTTCTCCCTGTTCGTCTCGGGATCGAGGCGGACGACCAGCCCGGTCTCCTCGAAGTTGTCCACGTTGGCGAGGACGTAGACCTCGTCCCCGGTGGCGTAGAAGTCGTGCACCCGGATGTCGGACGTGTCGATCTTGTTGAGCTCTTCACCCGTGGTGTTGTCGTACTCGGTGATGCCGTCGGTCTCGAAGACCCAGAGCGAGTCACCGAGGACCTGTGGCTGCACGACGACCTCGCCCACCTCGATGACGTCGCCGATCTCGCCGGTGCCCGTGTCGATGCGGACCATCTGCTGACCCTCGCCGGTGGTCACCCAGACGAAGTCGGGGCCGGCCGCCAGGTCCTGGGCGATCCCGTCGATGGTGTCGGACACGTCGAAGCGATCCACGATCTCCCCGCTTGCGTCGACCCGGCCGATCGTGGCGCCGGCGTCGAGGATGAGCCAGGCCCCGTCGTCGTTCGCGCTGAGCGCAGGGGCGACGTCGGCCCCGACCTCGGTGGTCAGCAGGACCTCCTGGTCGGAGGTGCGCACGAGGCTGACGGTGTGGTCGGCGTAGTTGAGGACCCAGAGCCCGTCGTCGCTGCCGGCGACCTCGAGGGGGACCTCCCCGGTGCGGACCTCGTCGAAGCCCTCGATGGGGAAGAAGGCGCGCAGGGCACCGACGGCGAAGACGGCGATGACCAGCCAGAACATGAGTTGGTGCGGGGCGCGGCGGAGAGCCGAAGACACGGTGGACATGAGATGGGGAATTCCTTCAGGGGGGAGGGGCGTCAGTTGAAGCCGCGGTCGTCCTGCTTCAGGGCGACGTCAACGCACAGCGCGCTGGCGACGACGAGGGAGCGAAGTGGCTCCTCGAGCTGACGGTGGATCTGGACGACGAAGTTGTCGGCAGTCGTGAAGAGGGTCGTCGCCATGCCCTCCCACGTCTTGGTGATACGGGCCACTTCGGCGCCCGTGTGGTCTTGGATGGCGAAGTTCCACGCCCGCCAGTTCTCGGCGTTGATGGAACCGAGGGTCTGGCCCCCGGCCTCCAGGGCGAAGCGGATCTTGCCGATCGCGTTCTGCTGCACGACGTCGCCGACGGGTTGGCCCAGGCCGTCGGTGATCAGCACCTTCGACTTGAGGAGCTTGGCCGGGCGGGTGAGGGCCAGCACGACGTTGCCCTGGATGTCGACGATCTGGAACTTGTGGGTCAGGAACTGGTCGACGTTGGCCACGAAGCGCAGGGCCTTCTTGGTCGAGCTCTGGCCGACCTGGCGGACGGCGCCGATCTGGGTGCCGTGCTGGTCGAAGACGGCGAACTCGGTGTTGAGCTCGATGAGCTTGCGCTTCTGGTTCACCACGAGGACGGGCTCGGTGAACAACGTGCCCCCGCCGGCGGCGGTGGCCTGGAGGCCGGCCCGCTGCTGGACCTGCTGCTGGACGTTCTGGGCGGTGTGGTGGGTGGTGGGGACGTGGTTGGCCACCAAGGGGTCGACGGCCTGCCGACCGTGGTCAGCCACGTTGTCGGTCCACTGGGAGCCGTCCCAGTAACGGTGCTCGTGCTTCCCGCCCGGATCCGGATACCAGTTGGCGGCGGGCGTCTGCGCCTCGGTCATCGTTGCGAAAGCGTAACGGTCATGTTCTGTGGAGGAACCTCGCGCGGAGCGCGGGGTCCGTCTCGGGGAAGTCTTCTCGGGTGTGGGCGCCGCGGGTCTCCGTCCGGGCGGTGGCCGCGGCCACGATCATGGCGGCCACATCGACCAGGTTGCGTACCTCGCACCAGTCGATCGCGTCCCGACCTTCGGCGGCTCGGCCGATCCGTCCCAGCGCTCGAGCCGCCTGACGCAGCGAGTCGGCGTCACGACGGACGCCGGCGCCGAGCGTCATCGCCTTCTGCAGGAGGGCCCGCCACTCGGCGGCGGTGGTCGGCGCGTCGGGCTCGCCGACCGCCTGGTGCGGGACCACCTCTCGGCGCAAGCTGACTCCCTCGCTCGTCACCGGCAGGCCGGGGATGACGCCGGGGGCGTCGGTGCCGTGGACGCAGCGCATGGCGCCCGTGGCCTCGGGCCCGTCCTGACCGCGCTCGATGGCCTCGACCACCCTGGGCCCGAAGACCATGCCCTCCAGCAGGGAGTTGGAGGCCAGGCGGTTGGCGCCGTGAACGCCGGTGCACGTGACCTCTCCGGCGCCCCACAGGCCGGGCAGGGACGAGGCGCCGTCGAGGTCGGTCACCATCCCACCGCACGTGTAGTGGGCCGCGGGGGCGATGGGCAGCCAGTCCGTCGCCGGGTCGAGGCCCACCTCCTCCAACGAGGCGGCAATCGTCGGGAAGCGTTCGTCGAAGTTCTCCAGGACGGTGGCGTCCAGCCACATGTGGTCCACGTCCTGCTCGATCATCTTCGCCGTCATGGCCCGCGAGACCTGGTCCCGGGGCAGCAGCTCGTCGACGAAGCGGTTCCCGTCCATGTCCCGCAACAACGCCCCGTGGCCCCGTAGGGCTTCGGACAACAGGGGCTTGGGCATCTTGGGGTGGTGCAGCGCCGTCGGGTGGAACTGGATGAACTCGACGTCGGCCACGACCGCCCCCGCACGACGGGCCATGGCGATGCCATCTCCCGTCGCTTCCGTCGGGTTGGTGGTGACGGCGAAGACCTGGCCGGCGCCACCCGTGGCCAGCAGGGTGTGCTTCGCCCGGATCTCCAGCGGCTGGCCGTCCATGCCGTAGGCCCGCACCCCCCGGCACCGTCCACCCTCGACCACGAAATCGATGGCAAAGGTGTGCTCGTACACCTCGGCCGCGGTGGCGCGGGCGGCGGCGACCAGGGCCCGCTCGACCTCGGCCCCGGTGGCGGCGCCTCCCGCGTGGACGATGCGGGGCTCGGAGTGGCCGCCCTCCCGGGCGAGGGCCAGCTCGCCGCCGGCCTCTCGGTCGAAGACAGCACCGAAGGCGATCAACTCGTGGACCCGGCGGGGGCCCTCGTCGACCAGCACCCGGACGGCGGCCGCATCGCAGAGGTCGGCCCCGGCCTCGAGGGTGTCGGAGATGTGCAGGTCGAGGGAGTCGGGGTCCTCGTCGAGCACGGCGGCCACGCCCCCCTGCGCCCAACGGGTCGTGGCTTGGTCGAGGGCGCCCTTGGTCAACAGGCCCACGCGGAGGCCCATGGGGCCGGCGGCCCGTACCGCGGCCGACAGGCCTGCCACTCCACTCCCGAGGACCAGGAGGTCCAGCTCGGCCGTCACCGTCCGAGGACGCTACGCCCGTCCCTGTCGGGAACCTTGCCGGGTCAGCCCGGGACCTCGAGGGCGATGTTGTCCAGGAGGCGGGGGATGCCGAAACGGGCGGCGGTGAGCAGTCGGTAGGTCCCCGGCTCGAGGATCCCGGCGGGGGGCTCGAGCGTGGCGGGGTCCACCAGCGCGACGTAGTCCAGTTCGGCTTCCGGCTCGGCGGCGATGATCTCGCCGATCAGCGTGCAGACCGCGGACGGGTCCCGCTCGCCGGCCCGGACCGAGGCCGCGCCCGCCTTCAGGGCCCGCTGGAGGACCGGCGCCGCCTCTCGCTGGTCCGGACTCAGGTAGGCGTTGCGACTGGACAGGGCCAGGCCGTCGGGCTCGCGCACGATCGGACAGCCGATGACCTCGACCGGGAACGACAGATCGGCCACCATCTTCCGGATCACCGCCAGCTGCTGGAAGTCCTTCTCGCCGAAGTAGGCCCGGCAAGGCCCGGCGATGGCGAAGAGCTTGGCCACGACCGTGGCCACCCCGGCGAAGTGGGTGGGTCGGGTCGCCCCTTCCATCGACTGGGAGATCCCGCCCACGGAGACCGTGGTGAGGACCTGATCGGAGTACATCTCGTCGTGTTCGGGGCTGAAGAGGAGGTCGACATCGGCTGCCTCGGCCTTCGCCCGGTCGCCATCGGGGTCTCGGGGATAGGACGCCAGGTCCTCCCCCGGAGCGAACTGCAGCGGGTTGACGAAGATGGTGGCCATCACGAAGTCGGTGTCGGCCCGGGCCGCGGCCATCAGCGACAGGTGCCCCTCGTGGAGGTAGCCCATCGTCGGCACCAGGCCGACCGTGGCCCCCTCCCGCCGGACCTCGTCCAGCGCCCACCGCACCTCCGCGATGCTCCCGCTGGCCTTCACGACGCCAGTCTGCCGGTCCGGCGCTCAGTCCAGCAGCCGGCGGGCCTGGTCGACCATGGCCTGGTACGCGGGGCGTTCGTCGTCGGGGAGGGCGGCGAGGTGCGCCTCGACGGTGGCCCAGTCACCCCGAGCCACCGGGCCCGTGAGGGCCGCCGCCGGACCGAGAGCGGCAACGTTGTCAACGGTGCCGCGGACGAGGGCGAGAAAGGCCTCGAGCGGGACGCCCTCCGGAGCCACTCGCTCGACCTGGCCGAGGAGGGCGACCAGGTGGTTGGAGGCGATCACGGCGGCGGCGTGGTAACGCGTGCGGTCCTCGTCGGCGACCACGAAGGCCTGGCCCCCGAGCTCGGCCACGACGCGCTCGACCAGCGGATCACCGGCTACGGCGAACCAGGCCCCGTCGGCCAGGCGGGTGGCCCCGGTGTCGGCATCGGGCAGGGCCACGAGGGGGTGCAACGCCGCCGGCCTCGGGTGGCCGGCGAGGACGTCGAGGCCCAAGGCACCGGCCAGGTGGGCCACCACGGTGTCGGGGTCGGGTTCGACGGTGCCGGCCACATCGGCGATGACCGGATCCGGCGTCGCCAAGACCAGCAGGTCGACGCCGTGGGCCGCCGGGGACAGGTCGTCATCTCGCCCCAGCGGCGCCTCGACCGTCCAGCCCACGCGGTGCAACGCGAGCGCCAGAGCCCCCCCGGCCCGTCCGGACCCGACGACCCGGACCCTCATGCGGCCAACCGTCGGCACCAACCACCGGATCCGTCGACCTTTGCCGAAGGTTCGTGGTGACTGGGCGGCGGGGTCACGGGACGAGGACGGCCTTGCCGGTGAGGTTGCGGGCGACGAGATCGGCCAGGACCGGCGGGCCGTCCTCCAGGGGGAAGGACGACGGTCGGGCGGGGTGCAGCGTGCCCGCGCCGAGCAGATCGAGCAGGCGCTGGACGAGCGCGGCGTTCTCGTCGGGGTGGAAGATGGCCCAACCGCCCCACTCGACGCCGACCACCGACCGGTTGCGGAGCAGGACCTGGTTGGTCGGCACCGTGGGTATCCCGCCCACGAAGCCGACGACCAGGTAGCGCCCGAAGTCACCCAGCGCCCGGATGGCGGGCTCGGCGAGATCGCCGCCGATCGGGTCGTAGACCACATCGACGCCGCTGCCTCCGGCCAGCTCACGGGCCCGGGCCTTGAGGTCCTCGGTGGTGTAGTCGATGACGGATTCCGCCCCGGCGGCGAACGCGGCGTCCCGCTTGGCCTCCGACGAGGCCGCCCCGATGACCCGGGCCCCGAGCGCCCGACCGAGATCGACCGCCGCCAGGCCGACACCCCCACCCGCACCGAGCACGAGGAGGGACTCACCGTCCTGCAGCAGGGCTCTGCGCTCCAGGGCGAACAGGCCGGTGGCGTAACTCTGGATGACGGTCGCCGCCGTGGGTGGGTCGATTCCGTCCGGGATGGGCAGCGCCTGCTCGGCCTTGACCACCACGGCCTCGGCGAAGCCGCCGAACCCGCAGGACGTGAGCACCCGGTCACCCACGGCCGGCGACTCGACACCGTTCCCCACGGCGTCGACCGTGCCCGCCACCTCCGACCCGGGCACGTAGGGCAGCCGGGGCGTGATCTGGTAGCCGCCGCTGGCCATGATGGCGTCGACGTAGTTGACCCCGGCCGCCTCGACCCGGACCCGAACCTGGCCCGGCCCCGGCTCGGGCTCCGGCCAGTCCTCGACGGTCAACGACTCCGGCGGCCCGAACTCCTTCACGACGATCGCGCGCATGCCGCTCATCCTGTCGCGGCGACGTCGCTACAGGAGGCCGACGAGGCGGACGTCGCCTTCGGCGGCTTCGATCTCGTCCGCACTGACCAGGTCGGGGGCCAGGTCCCGCAGGGGGGCGAGGATGAAGCGGCGCTCCCACATCCTCGGGTGGGGGACGACCAGGTCGGGCTCGTCGACGGTCTCGCCGTCGACCCACAGCACGTCCACGTCGAGCGTCCGCGGCCCCCACCGCTCGACGCGCACCCGCTCGGCCGCGGCCTCCCGCTCGGCACAGACCGCCAGCAGCTCCCGGGCCGACCGCTCGGTGGACAGTTCGACCACCAGGTTCAGGAAGGCGCCCTGGTCCGGACCGCCGACCGGGTCGGTCTCATAGAGCGGGGAGACGGCGACCACGTCGGGCAGAGCGTCGACGGCGGTCCGCAGGAGGGCCCGCCGGTCCCCCAGGTTGGAACCGAGACCGAGAAAGGCCCGGGTCACCCCAGCTGGGCGCGGGTGCGGGTGATGCGCACGCCGCAGGTGTCGAGGTGGTGAGGCACCGGCGGGCGCAGCTTCCGCACGGCGACCGTCACCGTCACGACCCGCTCGTCGACGAGGGCGGCCTCGGCCAGGCGGGTGGCCAGCGCCTCCAGGAGGTGGAAGCGCTCGGCGGTGATGATGCGCTCGACCATGGCGCAGACCGCCGAGTAGTCGATGGTGTCACCCAGCTCGTCGCTGGACCCGGGAACGGACAGGTCGGCTTCGATGTCCAGGTCGACCTCGAGGGGCTGGGCCCGCGAGCCCTCCTCGGGCAGGATCCCGCACAGGCCGAGGGCCCGCAGCCCTCGCAGCTCGATCCGGTCCGGCATCGTGGCGTCCCTCCCGTCCCCGCCGCTCAGGTCGACGCCGCGCGCTGGTCCCGCAGGCCGATGGCCAAGGTCACCAGGCCTCGGCCGGTGGGGCCCATCTGCCGGTCGACCATGCGCTCGACCACCGAGATGGTCTGTGGACCGTTGTCGAGCAGCCCGGCCCAGAGGACGTAGCCGGCCACGACACCGACCAGGCGGTCGCTGAGCTCGTCCTGGTGCAGCAGGACCATCGTGCCCTCGGCCCGCAGCCGGTCCAGCTCAGGGTAGAGATCGGACAGGTAGGTGGTCTCGTCGTCCTCGGCGGTGAAAGGACGGTGCTGCCAGGCCACGCCCAGCTCGTCGTAGTTGTGCAGGTTGTGCGGGGAGGGGATGAGCGAGATGACGCAGCCGAAGCCGGACTCGCGCAGCCAGATGATCTCCTCCTGGCGCCGGACGCGGCGGTGGTTGGCGCCGTAGCCGCCTGGTCGCTCGCACACCGCGAGCTGGTCCTTCACGATCCAGTGGAAGTTGCGGGGGACGATGCCCCGCGCCCACTTGCCCTTCGGCGTCACGTGTTTCGACTCATTTCGTTATCTCTCCCTGCACCACGCGCGCGGCTTGGGCCGTCGCCCGGACGTCGTGTGCACGGATCATGCCCGCTCCCTGGGCCATCGCCCACGTGGCCGTCGCCAAACTGGCCTCGAGGCGGTCCTCCACCGGGGGTGGTCGGGGGGTCCCGTCGCTGTCCGCCAGCAGTCGACCGAGGGTGGACTTCCGACTGGTGCCGACCACGACGGGCCATCCGGTGGCCACCAACCGGTCCAATCGGGCCAGCAGGTCGAGGTTGTGTTCGACGGTCTTGCCGAAGCCGATTCCGGGATCGATCCAGATCTCCTCCACCCCGACGGCGGCCGCGGCCTCCGCCCGGGCGACCAGGTGGTCCCGGACCTCGGTGACCACGTCGTCGTAGCGGGGATCGGCCTGCATGGAGCCGGGCTCACCCCGCATGTGCATGGCCACCCAGGCCGCGCCCAGGCGCGCCGCGGTCTCGTGGAGCGAGGCCGACACGTCGTTGACCATCGTGGCCCCGGCGGCCACGGCCGCCTCGGCCACCGCGGCGTGTCGGGTGTCGACCGAGACCCGCACGGTGCCCGCCAGCTCGGCGATCACCGGGGTCACCCGCCGGATCTCCTCATCGATCGGCACGGGTGCCGCTCCCGGCCGCGTCGACTCACCGCCGACGTCGATCACGTCGGCCCCCTCGTCGACCAGGCGGCGGCCGTGGGCCACGGCGGCGTCGGGATCCAGGAACCGACCGCCGTCGGAGAACGAGTCCGGCGTGACGTTGACCACCCCCATCACCAAGGCCCGCACTCCTGCAGGCTACCGGTCGGTTCAAACGCCGTCCGGGGCCCGGCGCGGGGGTCCGGTGATGGCGTGGAACAGGCCGGACCGGGTGCCGACGAAGATCTGGCCTCGCCAGACCGCGGGGGTCGACTCGATGCACCCGCCGAGCTCGATCTGCCAGAGCTCCGGCGGCCGGACGGTCGTGTCGGACACGTCGTAGGCGTGCAGGACCCCGTTGCAGTCACCCTGGATGAGGACCTGGTCCACGACCACCGGCGACTGCCAGGTCGGTCCGGGCAGCGAGAACTCCCAGCGCACGGCCCCGGTGCGGCGGTCGATGCCCTTGACGGCCCCGCCGTTGGTGGCCACGATCACCAGGTCCCGGTGGATCGCGGGCGTGCCCCACACGCCGGCGACGTCGGCCCCCTGGTCGTCGATCGACCACACCAGCGGGCGGTTGGGGTGACGGGGGTTCAGCTTCAGGATCTGCCCGACCTCAGCGGCCCGGGCGTTGTGCCGCTCCCACTCCGACGCCACGTAGAGGAAGCCCTCGTCGTCGACCACCACGCTGGCGTCGGTGTCATCGCCGGTCCAGAAGCGGAACACCCGCCGCGCCGGCTGACCCTGGCGAACCCCCGTCAGGTCCCAGCCCTGGACGAGGCCCCCGGAGTTGGCGAAGAAGGCGGTGCTGCCGGAGATGGCCACCGAGTTCTCGATCGACACGTCGGTGTCGCCCAGCTCGCTCAGGAGCTGGTCGTCCCAGCCGGGAGCGTTGAAGACCAGCTGCGGGGCGACCTGGGCCAGACCGTCGGCGCTGTAGCTGCGGTTCAGCTCGACGATGTGGAACTGGCTGTTCTCGCCCCCCTCGACCAGGTGGTCGCCGATGATGATCGGCGAGCCGTCCCAGTCGTCGTTCCACATCGTCGGGGACACAGCGTCGGCCGACAGGTTCCAGAGCTCGGTCGGCTGGGGCCGGTCGAAGGCCACGACCCGCAGGTAGTTGTCCCGGGAGCCGAAGTAGACCAGCGGGTAGCCCCTGGGGTCGATCGACACCGAGCCCTTGATCAGGTCGCCGGTCGGAAACGGCGGGATGATGTCCTGGCCAGTGGCGGCGTCGACGAAGTGGACGGCGCGGTCGTAGGCGCCGAAGACCACCCACGTCCGGCCGTTCCGCTCGAAGACGGCGGGCTCGCCCGTCCACCCTGTGCCGCACCAGGACCGAGTCCCCTCGCCGTCGGTGGACTCCGAGCACATGGCCGAGCCCGGGTACGTCCACTGCTCGTTCGGCTCCCGGGGGATCGGGCCCTCCCCGTAGTAGCTGCGGGTCGGATTGCCCCGGAAGGTCAACAGACCCTCGACGGTGGCGTGGGGAAAGGGTTGGCCCGAGGACGCGGGGTCGACCCAGCCCTGGAAGGGTGGCGTCGTCGTCGTGGTCACGGGCGGGACGGTGGTCGCCGGGACCACCGTCGACGTCGTCGGGGCGGCCGACGCGTCCCGAGGGCCGGCGTCGTCGACCACCTGGGTCCAGGCGTAGGCCGTGCCCGCGGCCACGAGGGCGGCCGCGCCGACCAGAAGCAACAGCCGCCGACTCACCCCCGGGCCGCGGACGGCTCAGTCACGGCCGATGAAGCGCATGGCCTCCGTGCGAGTGGCCACGCTCTCGCGGAACAGCCCCCGCACCGCGGAGGTCACCGTCGAGGACCCGGGCTTGCGTACGCCCCGCATGGACATGCACAGGTGCTCGGCCTCGATGACCACGAGCACGCCCCTGGGCTGCAGGGTCCGCTCGATCTCGTCGGCGATCTGGGTGGTCAGCCGTTCCTGGACCTGTGGTCGCTTGGCGTAGGCGTCGACCAGGCGGGCCAGCTTGGACAGGCCGGTGATGCGGCCGTCGTCGTTGGGGATGTAGGCGACGTGGGCCTTGCCCATGAAGGGGACGAGGTGGTGCTCACAGGTCGACACCAGGGCGATGTCCCTGACCATGACCATCTCGTCATGGCTGGCGTCGAAGGTGACCTGGAGGTGGTGGTCGGGCATCTCGCGGAGGCCGGCGAAGATCTCCTCGTACATGCGGGCCACCCGAGCCGGTGTCTGCTGCAGGCCGTCCCGGTCGGGGTCCTCGCCGATGGCGGCCAGGATCTCGCGCATGGCGGCCTCGATGCGGGGTTTGTCGACTGGCGGGACGGCGTGGTTCTTCCCCCCCTCCTCGCTCACGGGGGGAGCTCTTCGTTGTAGGCGCAGATGTACGGCAGGTTGCGGTACTTCTCGGCCACGTCGAGGCCGTAGCCGATGACGAAGTCCGGCGGGATCTCGAAGCCCACGTACTTGAGGCTGGCCCCGTCGGCCGCCCCCTCCCGCAGGAGCAGGGCGCACACCTCGAGGCTGGCCGGGTTGCGGGACTCGAGGTTGCGCTTGAGGTAGCGCAGGGTCAGGCCGCTGTCCACGATGTCCTCGACCAACAGGACGTCGCGCCCCGACAGGTCGATGTCGAGGTCCTTCACGATCCGGACCACCCCCGAGGTGCGGGTGGCGGCGCCGTAGGAGGACACGGCCATGAAGTCGAACTCGACGGGCAGGGCGATGTGGCGGGAGAGGTCGCTCATGAACATGAACGCCCCCTTCAGCACCCCCACCAGGAGCGGTGGTCGACCCTGGTAGTCCTGGGTGATCTGAACCCCCAGTTCGGCCACCCGCGCCGCCAGCTCGTCGGCGGGCACCAGGATCCGCCCGAGATGCGGATCGTCGACCCGCACCACAGACCCGTCGTCGTCTCCAGCCGTGGGGTCGCTCACCTCGGGGAATCTACGCGCGGTCCAGCGTCAAGCGCCCTTCGGTGCGCACCACCCGCCAGCCCCCCTGGACGTCGGCGGCCCGGGAGTCGTGGCGGACGACGGCCAGGACCCGGTCGATCGCCGCGGCGTCGACCGGGTGGTCGGCCCCCATGCTGCGCCAGAGCCAGGCCCGCAGGGCCCGGCGCACCAAGGCCGGCTCGGCCGCCTGCAGGGCACGGGTGTCCGTGGGGTCCAGGGCGTCCGCCATGCGGTCCAGGTACTCGGTCTCCTCGCCCAGGATCTCGGCCTGGCGGGCCAGGATGGGAGCGACGGATCGGCCGGCCACGTCGTCGAGGAGGGGCAGCACCTCGTGGCGCACCCGGGTCCGGCGGTGGGTGGGGTCGTCGTTGGTGGGATCGACCAGCGGATCCAGGCCCTCCGCCACGCAGAGGGCCGCGGTCTCGGCTCGGCGCAGGTCGAGCAGCGGGCGGCGCTGGGTGCGGCGCATGCCGGCCAGCCCCGGACGTCCGGCCCCCCGCAGGAGGTTCAGCACCATCGTCTCGGCTTGGTCGTCGGCTGTGTGGCCCGTGAGCACGTCGGCGGGCAGGACCCCGTAGCGGGCCGCCCGGGCCCGGGCCTGGAGGTTCGCGCCGGGCAGCACGGTGACCCGCTCGGAACGGAAGCGAGCGCCGTAGCGGGCGGCCGCGGCCGCCACTCGGTCGGCCTCCCGTTCGGAGTCGTGCCGGAGGCCGTGGTCGACGTGAATGGCGGTGGCTCGACAACCTGCGGCCACGGCCAGCAGGAGCAGGGAGAGCGAGTCAGCCCCGCCGGAGACCGCGCAACTCACGTCGGACCCCGGTTCCGGGAACCGGCAGCGGGCCAGCAGGTCGTCCCGGAGGCCCATGGCGGCGCTACGCAGCGGCCAGGTCGATCCGGGCCAGCCACCCGGCGGGGTCCCGGATCTCGGCCAGGGTCGGCAGACGCGCCGGGTCCTCCCACACCGTGTCCAGGGCCGTCGGGCCGCCCACGGCCTCGATGGCTTCGATGAACTTCTCACCCTGCTCGTACTGGGCCAGCTTGGCCTCGAGGCCCATCAGGCGCTGGAGCAGGCGGGCCAGGCCGTTGGTCTGCTGGCGCCGTTGGCGCAGGACCCGTCCGAAGCGGTCGGCCGAAGGGATCTGGTCGGCCCCGGCCCGGTCCATGGTCACGTCGCCGTGGCCCTCCAGCAGGCTCATGAGCCCCGCGACGCGGTCAAGGGCGAGGCGCTGCTCCGGATTGGCCAGCACAGCAGCCAGGCCGCCGCCGTCGAGGGGCTTGCGCCCTTCCCGGAGGTCGTCGGCCACCCGGGCCATCGCGGCGATGAAGCGCTTGGGGTCCGGGTCGACCGCGCCGACGACCTCGTCCACCAGCCCGAGGTAGTGGGTGCGCAGCCATGGGATGCCGGTGAACTGGGCCCGGTGGGTCACCTCGTGCAGGGCCAGCCAGAGACGGAACTCTCGGGGCGGGAAGGCGAAGCGCTTCTCGAGGGCGAGGACGTTGGGGCCCACGTAGTAGACGATGTCCTGGTTCTCGAGGTCCTCGTCTTCGACCACCAGCAGGTCGTACTGGCCGAGGACCCGGGTCGACATCCAGCCCAGCAGGGCACCGACCTCGGCCCCGGCGATCTTCTGGGTGACCGGCGCCAACGGACTGGCCCCCATCCGCTCGCCCAACTTGTCGGTCAGGGGCCGCAGCAGGCGTTGGAACGAGGCCAGGTTGGCAGCGATCCAGGCCGGTCGGTCGACCACCCGGGCCCGAGCGGGGCCGGCGGTGGAGACCAGGCCGGTGGTCGTGACCACTCGGTCCTCGGCAAGGGCCGTGAGCTCGGCGAAATCGGGGGCCAGCGCGTCGTAGTGGTACGAGTCGGCGAAGGGCTCCCGACCCGAGAAGCGGACGGCGACCCGCTCGGCGAGGTCCCAGTCGATGACGGCGGTCATCGAGACTCGGTCACCGGATCAGTTCTTGGGGTAGCGCGGGGCGGAGACCTTGCGGAGGTAGCCGAAGACGGTCATCACCGCGATGGCGAGGACCGTCAGCACGAGCACTGGTGCGAGCCAGAAATGCCAGACGACACCGAGAACCATGGGCGCGGAGCATAACGGGTACGTTCTCCCACCCAGATGCGCCGGATCGGGGGGATCGCCGTTGTCGTCTTCATTCTGGCCGGGGCCTGCCACGACGACGACGGAGTCGACGCCGGGGCCGCCGACACGGCCGACACCACCGAGCCGACGGTCACTGCGGTGACCCCGGTGCCGACCCGTACGAAGGTGGAGCGCCTCACCCTCGACCTGGTGGACCCGTCCCGGCCCACTCCCGCCGGCGCCGGTCTGCCCCACGCCGACGACCGCCGGCTCGTGACCGACGTCTACGTGCCCGCCGGCACCGGCCCTTTTCCCTTCATCGCCTTCAGCCACGGCCTGGCCGGGCACCCCCGCAAGTTCACCCAGCTCCTCGGACAGTGGGCCGAAGCGGGCTACGCCGTCGCCGCGCCGGCGTTCCCGCTGTCCAACGACGAGGTGCCGGGCGTCTCCACCTTCGCCGACCTGCCCAGCCAGCCCGGCGACGTCAGCTTCGTCATCGACCGGCTCCTGGCCATGAGCGACGACGAGGACGACCCCCTCTACGGCGTCGTCGACCCGGACCGCATCGGCGTGGCCGGGCTGTCGCTCGGCGGCGCCACGACCTACGGCGTGGCGTTCAACGACTGCTGCGCCGACGAACGGCCCATGGCCGCCATGGTGCTGGACGGCGCCCGCCTGGCCGTCGGCGGTGAGTTCCACATGGACTCGGGCCTGCCGCTGATGATCATCCACGCCGACGAGGACTTCGCCCTCCCCTACGCCGAGGCCGCCGAGGCCTACGTCGACGCCATCGCGCCGAAGTACCTGGTGACGCTGCACGAGTTCGCCCACGCCTCGCCCTACGAGAACGACCCCGACCCCGCCGATGAGCTGGTCACGGCCAGCACCATCGCCTTCTGGGACCGCTACCTGAAGGACGACGAGAGCGCCGAGCAGCGCATCGTCGACGCCATCACCCCGTCCAGCCTCGCCACCCTCGAATCCGAGACCGGCTGACGACCGGTTCTGGCATCCGATCCTCCGGTCAGGACCGGCAGATCGGGTGCCAGAACGGCTAGGGGGTGGTCGGCGCGGGGTCCTCGGAGCAGGCGGCGACGATGCGGGCCCGGAGGTCGTCGGGGACCCGGTCGATGCACTTCGAGGCGATGACCTTGCGCAGGTCGGACTCGAAGCCGGCGATGTCGCCACACGGCGGGCAGTCGTCGAGGTGGAAGCGGATCTTCTCCCGGGCCTCGTCGGTCAGTTCGCCGTCGAGGTAGGTGTAGAGCTCAGCGAGGGTCTCGTCGCACTTGTCGGACATGGGCTCAGGTGGCGGTCGGGGTCGGTTCGACCTCGTGGGGGACGAGGTTGCGCTGCTTGCCGAACTCGTACAACTGCTTCTGCATGGCCTTTCTTCCCCGGTGGAGCCGACTCATCACCGTGCCGATCGGGATGTCGAGGATCTCGGCGATCTCCTTGTAGGCAAAGCCCTCGACGTCGGCCAGCAGCACGGCCATGCGGAACTGCTCGGGCAGGGCCTCCAGGGCCTCCTTCACCTCGTCGGAGGTGAGGTGCTCGAGCAGCTCCTCTTCGGCGCTGCGCCCGGCCGTCGCCCCCTCCAACCCGCCGAGGCGGCGGTAGAGGTAGAGATCCTCGACCTCGTCGAGGTCCGTCTCGTCGGGCCGGCGCTTCTTGGCCCGGTAGGTGTTGATGTAGGTGTTGGTCAGGATGCGGTAGAGCCACGCCTTGAGGTTCGTGCCCTGCTGGAAGGTGTGGAAGGCCCGGTAGGCCTTGAGGTACGTCTCCTGGACCAGGTCCTCGGCGTCGGCCGGGTTGCGGGTCATGCGCAGAGCCGCGCCGTAGAGACCGTCCATGAGCGGCATCGCCTGCTCGCTGAAGGTGGCCTGGTCCGCCATGGGCCTGACCCTAGGGGGTGACCGTGGTGGGCGGCACGGTGGTCGGGACCGGAGTCGTCGGCACCAGGGTCGTCGGCGGCGCCGGGCTCGACGTGGACGGGGCCGGCGGGATTGGGGGCCGCGGATGGAGGAAGGCGTCGGCGGCCTGCAGCGACACCGCGATCTCGGCTCGGTCAACCGGGCGATCACGGCGGAACTGACCCTGGATGGCCGTCACCACGCCGTTGGCGGCGGCCCAGTCCAACGCGTCAGCCATCCAGGTGGGCGTGTCGTCGGTGAACGGGTACGACGGGAAGCCGACGGGCCGACCCGCCAGGTTCCAGAGCATGGTGACCATTGCGCCACGGGTGAGCGGGAGATCTGGTCGGAAAGTGTTGTCCGAGTAGCCCGTGAGAACCTGGCTGGCCCGACCCCACCGCAGCGCCCGACGCAGGGCGGGGCGACCGTCGATCCATCCATGGGGCCGGGGTTCCGCCAGGGCGCCGCCCAGCCGCCAGACCATCTGGGCGGCTTGGCCCCGGGTCACCGACGGGCGGAGCTGGCCGATGACGGCCCGGTAGGTGTCGTTGTCGAAGCCGCCGACCAGCCCCTCCGCCGCGGCCCAGTTGATGGCGTCGGCGGCCCAGAAGTCGTCCTGCACGTCCCAGAACGGGCCCGACGTCAGGTCGGGATCACAACCCCGGACGGCGTTGCCCACGAGCCGGCCCAGCTCGCGCTCCCCGGCCTGGGTCAGATGCAGGTAGTCGCCCAAGAAGTAGGGCGAGGGGGCACCGGCCAGCTCGGTCCAGGCTGCGTAGTGGAGGTAAGTGGCGTTGGCGTAGTCCCGCACCACCCGATGGACCACCTCGTTGAAGGCCTCGGCCCGGGCGTTGATCATCGGGTAGGCCCGGTTGCCGCCCGGCTTCTGGTCGAGCCAGACGACACAGTCGACCTCGGGGCCCACGGCATCGAGGAACTCCCGCATGTCGGCCTCGAACCGGCGGGGCCCGTGACTCCAGAACGCGTCGCCCGTGCCCAGCTCGGCCACCACGATGTCGGGACCGTCGGGCTCCTCCACGACGGGCTCGAGCAAGGGCAGGTGGTAGTCGGTGTAGCCGGCCCCGATGGCGTGGTAGTAGGCCACGCTGTTGGTCGGCTCGATGTTGGCCCGGATCTCGGGCTCGGCGTTGCGGCCGATGGAGTCGCCGACGAAGGCCACGCTGGCCCGGTCCTCGGACGCGACCGAGGCCCTGCCCTGACCACCAGTCCAGGTCACCGTCACCGCTACGGCAACCGCCAGAAACGCCCCGAACATCCGCATCGTGCCTCTCGCCCCAACTCGCCTCGCGGACCGCCGAACGGTACCGGCTGACGGTGGCCGCACCAGGGCCGGGCCGGAGCGGTCGACGCGTCGTGCTACACCCGGGAACGTGCAGACCGTCTATTCCGACAAGCACCGGCTCCACCACGCCCACGGGGAGCTGATCGACGGGGCCCTTCGGCCGCCGCACGAGCGGCCGGAACGGGCGGACCTGATCCTGGCCGCGGTGCGTGCGGCCGAGCTGGGCGAGGTCGTCGAGCCGACGGCCCACGGCATCGAGCCCCTGGCCCGGGTCCACGACGAGGGGTTCCTGGCCTTCCTCCAGGAGGCGTGGAGCCTCTGGCTGGCCGATCACGGTGACGAGACCGACGCTCTGCCCCTGGCCTGGCCGTCCCGGCGGATGCAGCAGCGGGAGCCCGAGGCCGTCGACGGGCGCCTCTCCTACTTCTCCTTCGACGCCGGGTCGCCGATCATGGCCGGCACCGCCGAGGCCGTCCTGGCCTCCGCCGACGTGGCCCTCACCGGGGCCGACCTGGTGCTGGGCGGCGAGAGGGCGGCCTTCTCGCTCTGCCGTCCGCCGGGGCACCACGCCGCCCTCGACCTCTACGGCGGCTACTGCTTCGTCAACAACGCCGCCGCCGCCGCCCAGGCGCTGATCGACGGCGGAAAGGAGCGGGTCGCCGTGATCGACGTCGACTACCACCACGGCAACGGCACCCAGGACATCTTCTGGTCGCGAGGCGACGTCCTGGTGACCAACCTCCACGGTGATCCCCGCCAGGAATACCCCTTCTTCACCGGCTACACCGACGAGCGGGGCAGCGACGGCGGCGTCGACGCCAACCGGAACTACCCGCTGCCCATGGGCACCCGGGCCCCCGAGTGGTTCGCCGCCCTGGACGACGCCCTCGGCCACGTCCGGGCCTTCGCCCCTGACGCCGTCGTCGTGTCCCTCGGCGTCGACACCTACAAGGACGACCCCATCTCCTGCTTCGAGCTGGAGACCACCGACTACCCCGTCCTCGGCGCCCGCCTGGCCGACCTCGGCGCCCCGACCCTCTTCGTGATGGAGGGCGGCTACGCCGTCGAAGCCATCGGCACCAACGCCACCGGTGCCCTCACCGGCTTCGAGACCGGGGTCTAGAGGCCCCAGAACTCCCCTTCGAGGCCGACCTCGGCGAAGTAGGCGTGGGCGTCGGCAGGCTCCCTGCGGACGTAACCGCGCTCGAGTCGGCCGGCGTACCAGCCGCGAGCGAGGCGCCAGAGCGTCGGCAGGTCCATGACGTAGCCCCGGTCGTTGCCAGAGGCGGCCAGCCACTGGTCGACGCAGGCCGCCGAGCAGAAGAGGCGCTGGTGGCCGCAGGTGTGGACCACGTCGTCCCAGATGTGGCTGGTCGGGACCAGGAAGTGGGCCACCTCGTCACCCTCGGGCGGGGCGTCGGTGCCCACGACCCAGGACAGGGCTGCCCCACAGCCCGGGCAGGTGGTGGCCACGAGGACCTCGTCCTCGTCAGGCAGCAGGTGGGGCAGAGCGAAGCTGTCCCAGGCGCAGCCACCCCACCAGAGCGTGTCGGCCCCCATCACCGAGAAGCCCAGCGGGATGGTGGCGAAGGGGTGAGCCATGACGACCATGCCGCCCCGCAGGACGATGTGGCGGGCGTCGTGCAGCGCCTCCAGGCCCTCGACCACCTCGTCCTCGTCGACGTCGAACACCGCCGCCAACGCTCCGGTGACCGGTGCCCGGCCGGTGTCGGCCAAGTGGAGGTAGACGGCCAGGCGCAGGTCCTCGGTGTCCATG
>DATDAH010000309.1:0-4923 GCA_036525535.1 Acidimicrobiales bacterium | reverse complement strand
TCATCGTGGCACAGGACTGTGCGCCAGGAGACAGACGCCGGACCGGGGCCGTGCGTTACTGGGCGGAGACCCACCGACCAGGAGGGAACCATGGTCACCACCCCTGTTCGAACGCGCCCGCGGACGATCCTGGTTGTGACCCTCGTAGCCGCGGCCCTCCTCCTGGCCGGGCTGGCCCTGGTCGCCCCGACCGCCGCCCAGAGCGAACCGGCCACGACGACCACGGCCCCCACCACGGTGCCGCCGAGCGGTGAGGCGGCGGCACAGACCGCACCCGCCCCGGCGGCGGGAGCGGGACCCCGGGTGGCCTTCGTCGGTGACTCGATCGGCCACAGCGCCGAGCCCCAGGTCCGTCAGGCGCTCGGCGACCCGTACCGGCTCTCGAGCTACGACTCGGTCGACGGGTCCACCATCGCCGACCACCGCACCGCCGTCGCCCGACTGCTCCAGAGCGCCTCCCGCCCGGAGATCCTGGTGATCGAGTTGGGCACCAACGACGCCGAACACCACGGACCGCGGCGCTTTGACCGGGACCTCCGGGCGATGCTCGATCTGGTGTCGCCCCGCGTCGCCGAGGTGCGGTGGTACGACCAGAAGGACACCCCGACCGGCTACTACCGGGGCGTCGACCGTCATGCGGCGATGTTCAACCGCAGCCTTCGGGCGGTCGCTTCCCGCTATCCCAATGTGTCGGTCGTCCCCTACGCCGACTGGGCCCGCTCCGCTCCTCCGGGCTCGTTCCTGGCGGACCACCTGCACCTGACGGCCCCCGGCCGCCGGGCCTTCGCCCGGATCACCCGGAATGCGGTCGACCAGGCCGCCGCCGAACTGATGGCATCCTGACAACTTCGTGGCCGAGTGGTATCACTCTGATACCCGCAGTGGGCCAATCGGGGCTCAGGTCTCCTCCGGGTCGTCATCGAGGCCCAGGTCCTTGAACCTTCGCCCGGTGGTCGCCGTGAGGGCCTCCTTCACCGAGCGGTAGAAGGGCCCTTCGTCCACCTTGCCGTAGACGTCGTAGGCGACCAGCAGGTCCCGGAGGCGGTCGCGCAGCTCGACGAAGACCATCTCGATGTCCTGGTCCTCGAGCTCGTCGTGCAGGGAGGCGAGCGCGTCGGCGGCGGTGACGTCGATGTCGGTGATGGCCTCGCACTGCAGCACGATGCACTCGAGGGGCGGATCGGCCGTCCGCACCAGCTGGCGGATCCGCTCCTGGAACACGGCGGCGTTGGCGAAGAAGAGCGGCGCCTCGAACCGGTAGAGCAGGATGCCGGGGAGGGTCTGGGCCTGGGGGAAGCGGTCCACGCTGTGCCATCCCCGGAGGCCGTACACCCGTCCGAGCCTCTCGTCCTCGGGCCACCAGAAGCGCCGGAAGAAGAACAGGATCGAGAGGCCCACGGCGACGATCACCCCTTCCAGGACGCCGAGGAGGACCACCCCGAGCGTCGCCGCCACGGAGAGCACGACGGACGTGGGCCGGGCGTGGGCCAGCCGGCGAAGGGTCCTCACGTCGACGAGGTGGAACGCGGCCACGATGACCACGGCCGCCAGCGCGCTGAGGGGCAGGTCCCGGAGCAGGCCGGCGTCGGCGACGAGCATGGTTGCCACCGCGGCGGCGCCGATCAACCCCGCCACCTGGCTGGTCGCCCCCGATTCCTCCGCCACTGCGGTGCGGGAGCTGCTGGCCGAGACGGCGAAGCCCCGGAAGAACCCGGCGGCGAGGTTGGCCGTCCCCACCGCCACGATCTCGCGGTCGGGGTCGACGTGCTCCCCCCGCCGGGCCGCGAAGGCGGTGGAGACGGCGATGGTGTCGGCCAGGGACACCAGGACGATGCCGACGGCCGCGAGGGCGAGGGGACCGACATCGGTGACGTCGGTCCAGGGCAGGGTCGGACCCGGCAGCCCCTGGGGTAGGCGGCCGACCACGGGGACGCCCTGCGCGGCCAGGTCGAACACGTTGACCACGACGGTGGCGCCCACCACGGCGATGAGCACGCCGGGGACCCGTGCCGGGAGGAAGGTCGCGCCGATCAGTACCGCGAGCGTCCCCAAGCCGACCAGGAGCGCTTCGGTGTCGGTCGCGTCCAGGCCCTGGACGAACGCCGAGACGTCCCCGGCGAAGCTGTTGGCGTCGGTCGAGAAGCCGAAGAGGATCGGCAACTGTCCGGCGATGATGACCAAGGCCAGGCCGTTCAGGTAGCCGATCTGCACCGGCTTCGAGAGCAGGGAGGCGACGAACCCGAAACGGGCGACGCCCAGGGCGATCTCCATGAGCCCGACCAGGACCGCCAGCATCCCCGCCAGCGCGACGGCGGTCGCCGGATCGTCGGTGCCGCCCAGCGGCACCAGCGCGGCGAAGATCAGCGGCGACACCGACGAGTCCGGGCCGAGGACGAGGATCCGGGACGGGCCGACCAGGGCGTACGCGGTCAGGCAGGCGACGGTCGTGTAGAGCCCGGTCACCGCGGGCAGTCCGGCGAGGGTGGCGTAGGCCATGCCCTGGGGGACGAGCAGGGCGGTCAACGCCAGCCCGGCGGGCAGGTCCTGGCGGAGGCCCGCCAGCCGGTAACCCGGGAGGGTCGACACGGAACGGAAGACCGTCCGGAGTCGACCCCGTCCCTCCTGGCTCACCGGCCCGTTCTAGCCGGATGGGCCGCAGGACCAGAGGCCCCGTCGCGTCACACGTACCGCCCGCCCGCGTGGTCGGCGGTACACCTGGTCGGGTCCATCCCTCGAGCAGGACGTTCGGGTCGGCCAACCGGCGGCGGGCCAAAGGGACGTTCGCCCCGGGTGGAGGTGCCCTGGACTTTGGGATGCTTCGACGGTGACGGAGCAGCCGCTCATCGAGCTCGCCGGGGTCGAGAAGGTCTACCGGACGGGGCGGGTCGAGTACCGGGCGCTGCGGGACGTCGATCTGGCGATCGCCGGCGGGGAGATGGTGGCCCTGGTGGGGCCGTCGGGGAGCGGCAAGTCGACGGTGCTGAACATGGTCACCGGGATCGACCGGCCGACGACGGGCCGGGTCACCTTCGACGGGCAGCGGCTCGACGAGATGAGCGAGGAGGAGCTGGCCGTGTGGCGGGGGGCCAACGTCGGGATCGTGTTCCAGTTCTTCCAGTTGCTGCCGACCCTGTCGGCGCTGGAGAACGCCGTGCTGCCGCTCGACTTCCTGCGGCGCGGCTCGAAGGGCGAGCGGTTCGAACGGGCGCGCCGGAACCTCGAGCTGGTGGGGCTCGGCGACAAGGCCGACCACCTGCCGGCAGAGCTGTCCGGCGGCGAGCAGCAGCGGGTGGCCATCGCCCGGTCGCTCGCTGCCGAACCGAGGCTGATCGTCGGCGACGAGCCGACCGGCAACCTCGACACGGTCACCGCCGCCGACATGTTCGGGCTGCTCGAGGAGCTGAACCGCGAGGGCAAGACGATCCTCTTCGTGACCCACGACCGGGAGCTGGCGGCCCGAGCACCACGAGTCGTCGAGATCCGCGACGGTCTCGTCGTGGCCGACTGAGGCCGCCGTGCTGTCCGCGTCGGCACACAAGTCGGTCCGGGACCTGACGGGGCGGCGCGCCCGGGCGGCCTTCGCGGTGGTGACGCTGGCCCTGGCGGTGGCCAGCATCTCCTTCCTCGCCATCCCGACGCTGATCGACGGCGCCATGCAGGACGAGGTCCGGGAGGGCCGGCTGGCCGAGGTGACGATCGGGCTGCGGCCGGTCGAGCTCACCGACGACCAGCTCGGCGACCTCGCCGCCCTCCCCAACGTGGCCGCCATCGAGGCCACCTCGAGCATCGACGTGCGGGTGCTGGTGGGTGAGCGCCGGGCTCCGGCCCGGGTGATCGGGGTGCGGGACTTCGATGCCCAGGAGGTCGACATCGTCCGAATCGAGTCCGGTTCCCTCCCCGCGGACGGGGAGCTGGTCGCCGACGTCCAGGACGCCAACGTCGGCCTCTACGACGGCGGCGCGGGGGACGAGCTCACAGCGCTGAGCGGCTCCGGCGAGGAACGAACGCTCCCGCTCACCGGCCGCGCCCGGAGCCTCCCGGGAGGCGAGCAGGTCCAGGACGACAACGTGATCGTCCTCTACGGGACGGCGGCCACGGTGGCGGACCTGAGTGGCCAGGCCGGCGTCGACCGGCTGGCGTTGCAGCTCGACGATCCGGGCCCGGACGCCGCCCAGGAGACGATCGAGGCGGTGCGCCGCCGCCTGAACGCGGTGCCGGGCGCCAACGGCTTCGCCAACCTCCCGGATGTGCGGGCGCCGGGCGACTGGCCAGGCAAGGCCGACACGGAGGCCTTCGCCAAGTTCCTGAGCGCGCTGACGGTCCTGGCCCTCCTGTCCGCCGTGGTCCTGATCTCGAGCACGATGAGCACCCTGGTCGCCGAGCAGACCCGGGAGATCGGGATCATGCGGGCCATCGGTGCCCGGCGCCGCCAGGTCGCCGCCGTGTACCTGCGGACCACGTTGCTACTGGGCGGGGTGGCGGCGCTCGTCGGGGCCGCCCTCGGGGTCCTGATCTCGGGCCTGCTGGCCGGCTACTTCGGCTCCCTCTTCTGGGCGGTGGACGTGCCCTTCGGCATCGACCCGGCCGTGCTGGCGGTCAGCCTGCTCGTCGGCCTGCTCGCCCCGCCACTGGCGGCGCTGCCCGCTATCGGTCGGGGCCTCCGCGTCGACCTGCGGGACGCGCTGGAGGCCAGCGGCTCGACCGTCGGAGGACAGGGCGCCATCGACCACGCCCTGCGGCGGGCCGGGTTCCTGCCCCGGACGATGCAGATCGGGCTGCGCAACGTCGGCCGGCGCAAGCGACGGAGCCTGGCGACGGCGTTGATCGTCGCCCTGGCCGTCGGGAACCTCCTCGCCGTCCTCGGCCTGGCGGCGGCCGCCACCGAGTCCAGCCGCCGCTCGTGGGCCGGCCACCTGGAGGACC
>DATDAH010000308.1:0-5080 GCA_036525535.1 Acidimicrobiales bacterium | reverse complement strand
CCGCCGGGACGGGCAAGTTCTATTCGAACGGCTTCGCCCTCGAGCAGATCATCGAGGACGGCACGATCGGCGTGGTGATCCCCGAGGCCCTGCGGCTCTTCGCCCGCTTCCTGCGCCTCCCCGTCTACACCGTGGCCGCCCTGAACGGCCACGCCTTCGCCGCGGGGGCGATGCTGGCCATGACCCACGACGCCCGGGTCATGCGCGCCGACCGCGGGTTCTGGTGCCTGCCCGAGGCCGACATGGGCGTCCCCCTCGCCCCGGGCATGACCGCGCTCATTGCGGCCAGGCTGCCGGTCGCCACGGCCCACCGGGCGATCATGACCGCCCACCGCTGGGGCGGCGAGGATGCCGTGACCGCGGGCATCGTCGACGAGGCCGTGGCCGAGGACCAGGTCCTGGCCCGCGCCGTCGAGCTGGCCGCCGCCCGGGCCGACACCTCTCGGGAGGCCACCACCGCCCTGCGCATCGGCCTCTACGGCGACCTCATCGCCGTGCTGGAAGCCGGCCGGATCAGCTGAGTACGACGTGCCGCGACCACCTCACGGGGCGTGGCCGGTCGTACGCTGACCAGCCGTGCCTGAGCGCCCCGTCGGTCCCGCCGACCCCGCCGCGGCGCTGGCCGATCTGCGGTCGGCCCGACGGCGCAAGCGGGTGGCCGACATCCACTGGATCGACGCCCTCTACCAGGTGTACCTGGCCGCCCTGGTGTCCCTGGCCGCCGTGCTCCTGCTCTCCAGCTGGATCGGCGGCGAGCGCCTCGGACCGTTGCGAACGGCGCAGGTCCTCCATGACGGTCCCGACATCGTCGGTGTGGGCGTGGCCCTGGCCATCCTCATCGGCCTGCGCTCCGGGGCCCGCGGTGGACCGCTGGCCATCGAGCCGGCCGACGCCCGTCACGTCCTCCTGGCCCCCATCGACCGGGCCCTCGCCCTGCGCAGCCCCGCCCTGCACCAGCTGCGCTTCGCCGCCTTCGTGGCCGTCGTGGTCGGCGGCATCGGGGGCCAGCTCGCGGTGCGTCGCCTCGGGGACGAGCCCGTGCTCTGGATCCTCAGCGGGGCGGCCTTCACGTTGACCACCCTCGGCCTGGCCTACGGCGCCGCCCTGATCGCGGGCGGCCGCCGCCTGTCCATCGGCGTGGCCAACGTCGTGGGGGTCGCCCTCCTGGGCTGGGCGGTGGCCGACGCCGTCGACCCGCTGCGCATCAACATCCACTACTCACCGACGGGCCTGGTCGGCACGATCCCGTTCTGGCCCCTCGAGTTCGAGCCTCTGGCCCTGATCGCGGCGGTTCTGGCGATCGTGTTCGTCCTCCTCGGTGTCACCGGCCTCGGCGGCCTCTCCCTCGAGGCGGCGGAGCGCCGGACCCGACTGGTCGGCCAGCTCAAGTTCGCCGCCACCCTCCAGGACCTGCGCACGGTCATGATCCTGCGCCGCCAGTTGGCCATGGAGCTGCCCCGGACCAAGCCGTGGATACGCGAGCGTGGCTCCGGCCGCCTCCCGGTCTGGCACCGCGGCATGCGGGGCGTCCTGCGCTGGCCGGCGGCGCGGGTCGTGCGCCTCATCGGCTTCGGGGTCGTGGCCGGCATCTGCCTGCGGGGTGTGGCCAACGGCACCATCCCGCTCGTCATCGTCGCCGGCCTCGCCCTCTACCTGGCCGCCCTCGACGGCGTGGAGTCGATGGCCCAGGAGGCCGATCACCCCGGACGCAACGAGGCCATCCCGCGCCCGATCGGCGACCTCCTCGTCCGCCATCTCGGCGTCGGCGCCCTGGTGATGACCCTGGTCGCGCTGGTCGGGGCCGGCGTCGGCGTGGCCGTGGAGCCGAGCCTCGGGGCCTTGGCGGTGGCCGCCATCGCCGTGCCCGCCGCCGCCCTGGCCGCGTCCGGCGGCGCCGCGCTGAGCGTCCTCCAGGGGATCCAGGAACCATCCGCCACCTGGGACCTCATCCCGCCGGAGGTGGCGGGGATGCGCTCCGCGTTCCGCATCGCCGGCCCACCCGTGCTGGCCGTGATCGGCTGCCTGCCCGTGGCCCTGGCCCGCTCCGCGTTGGAGAACGGCGGCGACCCCTTCGGCGCGGCCACCACCGGCGCCATCATCGCCCTGATCTTCACGGCCCTGGCCGCGGGCTGGATCCACCAGCGCGAGCAGATCAAAGCCTGGTTCCGGGACCTCCAGGAATCGGCCGGGACGGCTCCCGGCGCGGCATCCCGCCCGGCCCCGGCGACCGCCGGCGGGGGTGGGACCACGAGCCGGGCCAAGCCCACCCGCAAGCCCGCCCCCACCAGGGTGACCACCAGCCTCCCGAAGAAACGATGAGCGAGAAACGATGAGCGACGACCGATGAGCGATGACCGAAGAAACGATGACCGATGAGCGATGACCGATGAGCGATGACCGATGAGCGCTAAGCGACCCCTGCTGCAGACCACCGAACTGACCAAGCGCTACGGCGACGTCGACGCCCTCGCCCCGCTGGACCTGACCGTCAAGGCCGGCGAGCGGGTGGTGCTGGTCGGCCACAACGGCTCGGGCAAGAGCACGCTGCTGCGGATGGTCGCCGGCCTCCTCGAGCCCAGCGACGGCGAGATCCACGTCGGTGGCGACCCCGCCGGCTCCCTCGAGGCCCGAGCCAAGACGTCGTTCCTGCCCGACGAGCCCGTCCTCTATGACGACCTGAGCGTGCGGGAGCACGTCGACTACCTCGGCCGCCTCCACGGCACCGACGGTTACGGCGACGGCGAGGCCGACATCGCCGAGCGCCTGGGCATCGCCCATCGCATCGACGACCTCCCGGCCCGCTTCAGCCGCGGCCTCCGTCAGAAGACGGCCCTGCTCCTCGGCCTGGCCCGGCCCTTCGACCTGCTCATCGTGGACGAGCCCTTCGTCGGCCTCGACCTGGCCGGCAAGGCGGCGCTGGTCGAGCTGTTGGAAGAACGCCACCAGGCGGGGGCGACCTTGGTCGTGGCCACCCACGACCCCGAGTACGCCGACCGGGTCGATCGCTGCATCGCCCTGCGCGACGGCGACGTCCTCTTCGACGGCCCGTCCCACAAGGCCGACATCGCCAAGCTGGTGTCCGTCTGAGCGTGGGTCCGGCGCGGGCCGTGGCCCGTCGGATCGCGCGAGACTGACGCTCGGCCCGGGGGGGCCGACCACGACCATGGACATCCTCGGGATCAGCGCGTACTACCACGACTCGGCCGCCGCCCTGGTGCGGGACGGCGAGCTCGTGGCCGCGGCCCAGGAAGAGCGGTTCACCCGCATCAAGCACGACGCCGCCTTCCCCGAGCACGCCGTGCGCTACTGCCTGGACCATGCCGGCGTCCCCGCCGACGGCCTCGACGCGGTGGTCTTCTACGAGAAGCCGTTGACCCACTTCGTCCGGCTGCTGCGCACGTACCTGGGCACCGCGCCCCAGGGGTTCGGGTCCTTCCACCGGGCCATGCCCATCTGGCTGCGGGAGAAGCTCTGGATCGGCCAGAAGATCGAGACCGAGCTGAAGGCCCTCGGCTACGACCGGCCGGGCCACCTCTGGTTCGCCGAGCACCACGAGAGCCACGCCGCCTCGGCCTTCTTCCCGTCGCCCTTCGAGTCCGCCGCCGTGCTCACCTTCGACGGGGTGGGGGAGTGGGCCACCTCCAGCATCGGCGTCGGCCGGGGCCACGAGGTCGAGATGGTCCGCCAGCTCAACTTCCCGAACTCGCTCGGCCTCCTCTACTCCGCCTTCACCTACTACTGCGGGTTTCGGGTCAACTCCGGCGAGTACAAGCTCATGGGGCTCGCCCCCTACGGCGAGCCCCGCTTCGTCGACGCCATCCTCGACCACCTCATCGACCTCCACGACGACGGCTCCTTCACCGTCAACCGCCGCTACTTCGGTTACATCGCCTCGCTGCGGATGACCAACGACCGCTTCGACGACGTGTTCGGCGGCCCACCCCGGGCCCCCGAGTCCGAGCTCACCCGCCGCGAGATGGACCTGGCCCGCTCCATCCAGGTGGTGACCGAGGAGGTCGTCCTGCGCATGGCCCGCACCGCGGCGTCCCTCACCGGCGAGCGCCGGGCGGTGCTGGCCGGGGGAGTGGCGCTGAACTGCGTGGCCAACGGGCGCCTGCTCCGGGAGGGGCCGTTCGACGACCTGTGGATCCAGCCCGCGTCCGGCGACGCGGGTGGGGCGGTCGGCGCCGCCCTGTGGGGCTGGCACCAGGTCCTCGGCCACGAACGCACACCCGTCCGCCCCGACGGCATGCACGGGGCCTTCCTCGGCCCGTCGTGGACCACCGACCAGATCGCCGCCTGGCTGGACGAGCAGGGCTACCCGTACCGGCGGGTGGAGCCCGACCAGCGGGGCCGGGCCGTGGCCGAGTTGGCCGCCCGAGGTGACGTGGTGGGCCTGTTCCTGGGGCGCATGGAGTTCGGGCCGCGGGCCCTCGGCCACCGCTCGATCATCGGTGACCCCCGGTCACCGGAGATGCAGTCGGTGCTCAACCTCAAGATCAAGTACCGCGAGTCGTTCCGGCCCTTCGCCCCGGCCGTCCTCGAGGAACGGGTGGCCGAGTACTTCGACCACAAGGGCCCGTCGCCGTACATGCTGATCGTGGCCGACGTCCGGGAGGAGCGCTGGGTCCCGGCCGAGGAGCCCCCCGACGACCTGCGGGAGTGGGTCAACCAGGTCCGCTCCGACCTGCCCGCCGTCACCCACGTCGACCACTCGGCCCGCCTCCAGACCGTGGACGCCGAGCGCAACCCCGAGTTCCACCAGATCCTCGCCGCCTTCGAGGACCTGACCGGCTGCGCCGTGCTCATCAACACGTCGTTCAACGTCCGGGGCGAGCCCATCGTGGGCACACCCGAGGACGCCTACCGCTGCTTCCGGCGCACCGAGATGGACACCCTGGTCCTCCAGGACCTGATCCTGGAGGAGGCGGCCCAGCCCGAGTGGACCGAAGGGGCCGAATGGACCCTCGAGTTCACCCTCGACTGATGGCCGCCCACCCGTGATCTTCCTCCGCAACGCCGGTCGCCTGACCCGGGACGTCGTCGGCTACGCCGTGCACAACCGGGCCTGGTGGCTGGT
>DATDAH010000307.1:0-4216 GCA_036525535.1 Acidimicrobiales bacterium | reverse complement strand
TGGGCTTCGCCCTCCTGCGGGGCCGCCGGGCCGAGTTCCCGTTCGGCCCCGCCCTTGCCCTCGGCTGCCTTCTGGCCATCCAGTTCAGCGACGCCCTGGTCGGCTGAGACCCGATGGAGCGATCCGTCCTGGGGTCGGCTGAGACCCGATGGAGCGATCCGTCCTGGTCAGGTGAATGCGGTTCGCCTCGCTGCGCTCGGCGAACAGCGACGCTGTGCTTGTCTGGTCGCCTCGCCTCGCCTGGCGTGTCGGCTGAGCCGGTAAGACGCGGCTCCCGACTCAACCCGGCCCGTATCGTGGGCGGGTGCTCCGGTACCTGACCGCTGGTGAGTCCCACGGCAAGGCCCTCGTCGTCGTCATCGAGGGCCTCCCCGCCGGACTGCCCATCGTGGAGGCCGATCTCCAGGCCGAGCTGGCTCGGCGCCGGCTGGGCTTCGGCCGTGGTCCCCGCATGCGCTTCGAGCAGGACGAGCTCCAGTTGCTGACCGGCATCCGCCACGGGCGGACCCTCGGCTCGCCGGTCGCCATCCAGATCGGCAACTCGGAGTGGGAGCGGAAGTGGACCGAGGAGATGTCGCCGGCCCCGGGTGCGACGGCCGCCCCGCTGACCCAGCCCCGACCCGGCCACGCCGACCTGGCGGGCATGCAGAAGTACGGCTTCACCGACGCCCGGGACGTCTTGGAGCGGGCCTCGGCCCGGGAGACGGCGGCGCGGGTCGCCGCCGGGGCCATCGCCAAGCTGCTGCTGTCGCACCTGGGCGTCTCGGTCCTGTCCCACGTCGTGCGCATGGGTGATGCCGTCGCGTCCGGCATCCGGCCGGGCGCCGACGGCGCCGAGCGGGTCGACGCCTCCGAGGTCCGCTGCTTCGACCCCGATGCCGAGTCGGCCATGGTCGACGCCATCAAGGCCGCGGCCAAAGCAGGCGACTCCCTCGGCGGCACCGTCGAGGTGCTGGGCTTCGGGGTGCCCGTAGGGCTGGGCAGCCACGTCCACTGGGACCGCAAGCTCGACGCCCTGCTGGCCCAGGCCCTCATGAGCATCCAGGCCGTGAAGGGCGTGGCCATCGGCGACGGTTTCGATGTCGCCGCGAAGCGGGGGAGCGAGGCCCACGACCCCATCTCCTGGGACGAGGACGCCGGGGAGTACCAGCGAGCGTCGGACAAGGCGGGCGGGATCGAGGGCGGCATCTCCACCGGCGGCCTGCTCGTGGCGCAGGTGGCCATGAAGCCACTGGCCACCCTGAACCGGCCCACGCTCAAGACGGTGGACACCGAGACCAAGGAGGAGACGGTCTCCTTCAAGGAACGGACCGATGTCACCGCCGTGCCCGCCATGGGCGTCGTGGCCGAGACGATGACCGCTCTGGTGCTGGCTCGGGAGGCCACCCGCAAGTTCGGCGGCGACTCATTGGACGAGTTCGTGGCCAACGCCAACGCCTACCTGGCGTCGGTCCGCAAACGGGCCCTGGGCGACGGCTGATGGGCGCCGTACCGAAGCACGTGGTGCTGGTCGGGATGATGGGGGCGGGCAAGAGCGCCGTCGGTCGCCGCGTGGCCGCTCGCCTGGTCCGACCGTTCAGTGACAGCGACACGGTCGTCGAGGACCGGGTCGGTCGGACGGTGGGCGAGATCTGGCGCCACGACGGTGAAGCCGCCTTCCGACGGCTCGAGGCCGAGGCCCTCCAGGAGTCACTGGCCGACCCCACGCCCGCCGTCATCGCCGCGGCCGGGGGCACGGTCATGGACGCCGGGAGCCGGGCCGCTCTGCTCGCCGACGACGCCGTCGTCATCTGGCTCCGGGCCGATCCCGCCATCCTGCTCGGGCGCGTCCGCCATGGCGACCACCGGCCCCTGCTGGAGGAGGATCCGGCCGGCGTGCTGGGACGGCTGAACGACGAGCGGGCGGCGCTCTACGACGAGGTGTCCGACGTGGTCATCGACGTGGACGACCTCGACCTCGACGAGGTCGCGGCCCGGGTGCTCGAGGAGATCGACCGGTGATCCGCGTCCCGGTCCCGATGTCCGACCGACCCTACGACGTGCTGGTGGGGGCCGGGGCTCGTCACCGCCTCCTCGAGGTCCTCCCCGTCGGGGCCGAGCGGGCCGCGGTCGTCACCCAGGCCGACATCGGCGTACCCGTCGACCCCGGCGTCGAGCACGAGGTCTTCCTCCTCGACGACGGTGAGGAGGCCAAGTGCCTGGAGAGCGTCGAGGAGCTCTGCCGCCGCTTCTCCCGCTGGGGCCTCACCCGCCGGGACGTGGTCGTGACCGTGGGCGGGGGCGTGGTCACCGACACCGCCGGGTTCGCGGCCGCCGTCTACCACCGGGGTGTGCGGGTGGTGCACGTGCCCACCACGCTGCTGGGCCAGGTCGACGCCGCCATCGGGGGCAAGACGGGCGTGAACCTGCCCGAGGGCAAGAACCTGGTCGGCGCCTTCTGGCAGCCCTCGGCGGTGCTCTGCGACACCGAGGTCCTGGCCACCCTGCCGCCCCGGGAGTACACGTCCGGCCTGGGCGAGATGGCCAAGTACCACTTCCTGACCGGCGCCGACATGGCCGGCCTGCCCCTCGACGAGCGAGTGGCCGAGTGCGTGCGCATCAAGGCCGAGCTGGTCGTGCGGGACGCCACCGAGCACGGCGAGCGGGCCCTCCTCAACTACGGCCACACCCTGGCCCACGCCCTGGAGACCGCCGGGGACTACGACCTGCGCCATGGCGAGGCCGTGGCCATCGGCCTGGTGTTCGCCGCCTGCCTGGCCCGGGGACTGGAGCGCATCGACGACGCCCGGGTGGCCGAGCACCGCCGGGTGATCGAGGGCTACGGCCTGCCCACGACGGTCGACGGCGGCCTGGACCCCGGTGCGCTGGTCGACCTCATGCGCCGCGACAAGAAAGCGTTCGACGGCCTGACCTTCGTGCTGGACGGCCCCCGGGGCCCGGAGGTCGTGACCGGGGTCGAGGACCGTCACGTCCTGTCGGCCCTGGAGCAGGTCCGCGCCTGATGGCGACCCTCCTGCTCCTGTCGGGCCCGAACCTGAACCTGCTGGGCGACCGGGAGCCGGAGATCTACGGCACCGAGACGTTGGCCGACCACGTCACCGCCGCCCGGGCCGCCGCCGCCGAGCGTGGGTTCGAGTTGGAACACCTACAGTCCAACCACGAGGGTGACCTGATCGACGAGATCCAGGGGGCCCGGGGGCGCTGCGCCGGCATCGTCATCAACCCCGGCGCCTTCACCCACTACGCGTGGGCCATCCATGACGCCCTCGCCGCGTTCGACGGGCCGATCGTCGAGCTGCACCTGTCCGATCCCGAGGCCCGCGAGCCGTGGCGCCACCTGTCGGTGGTGGCTCCGGTCGCGGCGGCGACCGTCAAGGGCCTCGGGGCCGCGGGCTATCCGAAGGCGATCACCCTGGTCGCCGACCTCCTGGAGGACCCATGAACCCCGCCACTGCGCTTGCCAACGAGCTCCCCGCCATGGACTTCCGGTCACGCTTCGACCGCTTGCGGGCCGAGTTGGACGGCGCCGGGTGCGACGCCCTGCTCGTCACCCGGCTGGTCAACATCCGCTACCTGACCGGGTTCACCGGGTCGGCGGCCCTGTTGCTGGTCAAGCCCGACCGGGCACTGTTCGTCAGCGACGGCCGCTATCGGGACCAGTCGGCCGAGCAGATCGGTGCCGCCGGGGTCGACGTGGACATCGAGATCCTGAACCTCGGCCAGAAGGACGTGGTCGCCGCCGGCGCCGCCGGCGTGGCCCGCCTCGGCCTGGAGGCCGATCACGTGACCTGGGCCCAGCAGCGCAAGTACGCCACCGACTGGTTCCCCGACACCGAGCTGGTGGCCACCGAGGCCGTCGTCGACCAGCTTCGCCTGGTCAAGGACGCCGGGGAGGTGGCCCGCATCGAGGCCGCCTGCGCCACCGCCGACGCCGCCCTGGCGACGATCCGCCACCAGCTGGTCGAAGGGCCGACCGAGGAGGAGTTCGGCCTGGAGCTGGACACGGCCATCCGTCGCCTCGGGGCCGAAGGCAACAGCTTCGAGACGATCGTCGCCTCCGGCCCCAACGCGGCCAAGCCTCACGCCCAGCCCGGGTCGCGGCGGATCCAGGAAGGCGATCTCGTCGTGCTCGACTTCGGGGCGCTGGTCGACGGCTACTGCTCGGACATGACCCGGACGTTCGCCATCGGCGAGATCAGCCCCACCCAGCAGAAGA
>DATDAH010000306.1:0-11233 GCA_036525535.1 Acidimicrobiales bacterium | reverse complement strand
GCCGTTGAAGGCATGGAGCCGATAGAGCGAACGGAACACGAAGCGGAAGATGGCCTCGCCCGCCAGGTCCCGTTCCTCCTGGCTCCACGTCAGCACCTCGTCCCAGCGGACCCCGGGCGACAGCTCGGTCGTGAGCACCCTGCCGGTCGAGAGCTCGTCGACCACGTCGGGGATGTGGATGAACGGGTGATCCCGGTAGTACTCGACGAAGAGGCGCTGGTTGTCCGCCTCGGTGCGGTAGTCCAGCTCCTCGACCAGGCGCTCCTTCAGCTCGATCACGAGGGCGTCGGGGTCCAGGCCGGAGAACACGAAGCCGGCGGCGCCGAAGAGGGCGTCGACGTTGTCCAGGTCGGCCCGGATCGCCTCGTCCACGCCGGGGTACTGGATCTTCACGGCCACGGCCCGGTCGTCGTGGGTCAGGGCTCGATGGACCTGGCCGATCGATGCGGAGGCCAACGGCACGGGATCCCACTCGGCGAAGAGCTCGTCGGGGCCCGGGCCGAACTCGTCCCGAATGACGCCGGCCGCCAGCTCCGCGCTCATGGGCGGGGCGTCCTGACGGAGCTCGGCCAGGGCGGTCCGGATGGGCGACGGGAGGCCCTGGTCGAGGTAGCTGGCCATCTGGCCCAGCTTCATCATCGCCCCTTTGAGGTTCCCCAGCTCGGCCGCCACCTGTTCGGCGGTGCGGAGGGCGAAGGCGTCGTTCAGCTCCTCCCGCCGGCTCGTCGACACGAACACGGTCCGGGCCCGGTGGGCGGCATAGGCCCCGCCCGTGCGGGCCCCGAACCCGGCCAACGCCGCGCTCCGGGCCGATCGACCGGTGGCCCGGATCACGGGCTCACCGATCGCCGTGGGCGTCGCCCGACGACGCCGGGCCAGGACCGCGACCGCGGCCGCTGTGGTGCCGAGAAGCACGAGGGCGGTCCGCCGTCTCATGTCGACCACCATGAGAGGACCAGGGCCCCCAGCGCCAATCGGTCAGCTCTCGGCGAACGGCGGGCGACGGCCGGTGACCGTCGTGAAGAGGATCCGGCCCATGGACTCGCGCACGTCCGCGGTACGGATTCCGTAGGACTCGAAGCCGTAGCGGTGGTCGGCCACATGAGCCAGCATCGAGGTCATGGCCCCGGCGGTGGCCCGGGGGTCGACGTCGTCACCCACGGTGCGCTCCTGGGTCACCCGGTCGGCCAGGGCCTCGTTGAAGCGGGTGAACAGGCGACTGCGGATCTGGCGGAAGCGGGCGTCCCCCTCGGTCGTGCCCAGGTCCAACACCCGTACGACTGCGCCGTGGTCGGCCCAGAACTCGAGGTAGCCGTCCACGACGGCCAATGCGGCGGCGTAGCCCTCGCGCCCCCGCCAGCGGGGGCCTTCGACAAGGGGCACCAACAGGTCCTGGCCGACCCGGGCGACCTCTTCAGCCAGGGCCAGGACCGCCTCTTCGACGTCGGCGAAGTACTGGTAGAAGGTGGCCGGCGAGGTCCCGGCCTGGCGGGCCACGTCCACCACCCGCAGGTCGCGGTACGAGCCCGCGGCCAGCATCTCCGCCACGTGGTCCAGCAGGCGTTGACGGGTGGCCAGGCCGCGGCGCCCGGGGACCCGACCGTCGGCGGCGCGGGGGCCGGCATCGGCGGTGGTCACCAGCAGGCCACCACGGCGTCGACGGTGGTGACCGTGGCGACGAGCGAGAGGCTGTTGTCGATCACGGCGTCGGCGTAGGCCTCGGGCACCCCGGCCACGGCGTCCCGGGGCAGGACGAACTGGTAGCCGGCGTTCACGGCGTCGAAGGCGAAGCTGGTCATCCCGACGTTCACCGACACGCCGATGCCCACCACGGTCGTCGCCCCCAGGTTGCGCAGGACCACGTCGAGGTCCGTGCCACCCATCGGGCCGAGCCCGTGAAGGCGGGTCAGTACGACGTCGGTCGGCTCGATCCCGATCTCCGGGCAGACCTGGACCGCCTCGCTGCCCGGCGTGAGCTGACCGCCGGCCTTCGCCGCGGCGGCGAACAACCGGGCGTTGTGGTTCGATCCCCGCCCATCGGGGCGGCGGGCGGCGACGCAGTGGACGACGTCGACACCTGCTGCTCGGGCCCCGGCCACCAGCCGTCCGGCCGCTCCGAGCATCCCGGTGTCCCGCGCCGCGCGGGCCAGCTCCGGAAACGCCGCCCGCTCGCCGAGCACCCCCACCTGGCACTCCTGGGTGACCACGACCGTGTGCCCCGGGTCAACCAGCGCCGAAAGATCCACCGCCACGGCCGGAAAGCTACAACCCGCCGCCGAAGGGGTCGGACGGCGCCAGCCCGTGTCGAACGTGATCGCCTGCGGGTCGCTGATTCGCAAACCGACCAGCCGCAGTGGCGACGCCGATCCGCCCCCGTCAGGGGCCCGCCTTCAGGCGGATGAGCGTTACAGCGTGTACGTGCCGTTCGGGAGTCGCTTCCAGCCGCCGCTGGCGAGGTTGCCGCTGTCGGGGTGGAGCGTCGTACCGGTGACGAAGCGGCTGAAGTCGCCGGCCAGGTAGACGACGGCGGCGGCGCAGTCGTCGGGGTGGCCCATGTCCGGGAGCACGGTCTTCGACCAGTCCCGCTCGGCGGCGGCCGCCTCGATGGACAAGCCGGCGTCACCTGGGGTCGGGATCATGTCCGGGGCGATGCAGTTGACCCGGATACGTCGCTCGGCCAGCTCGAGGGCCAGGCTCTTGGTCAGGTTGGCCAACGCCGCCTTCATGGCCGAGTACACGGCGAAGCCGGGCCCGGCCCGGTGCCCCTCGATCGAGGTCACGTTCACGATGGAACCCCCCCGCTCCCCCATGAGGGGCACGGTCCGGCGGATGAAGTGCGTGACCTGGGTGAAGTTCTCGGCGATGAGGGCGTCCTCGCCCCGGCTGCTCACGTCGAGGAAGGCCGAGAAGAAGGTCCCTCCGGCGTTGTTGACGAGCACGTCGACATGGCCGTACTCGGCCTCGACCGCGGCCAGGAAGGCATCGACCGCGTCGGCGTCGCGGACGTCCAGCTCGGCGCTGACGACGCGACGGCCCAAAGCCTCAATGGCGGCCGCGGTCGCGGCGAGGCCCTCGGCTTCGCGGTCACAGATGGCCACGTCGGCCCCGAACCGGGCCAGAGCGACGGCGCAGGCCTCGCCGATGCCCTGGGCGGCGCCCGTGATCACGGCCACGCGGTCGGTCAGCAGCATCCCTTCCGGGCTGACATCCAGGTCCACCGGCCGGCTCACGCGTCGCCGCGGGCCTTCGGCAGGACCTCGTGCTCGACCAGGAGCAGCGACTCCCAGGCCAGCTCCGGCGGGATGCCCCCGCAGAGTGGATAGAGGAGGAGGTTGCCCCGCCGGAGGTGGGCCACGGCCTCGTCGGGGGTGAGCACGGCGAACCGGTCGCCTGCCTTCAGCTCCTCGAGCGAGCGGGCGTCGGTGGCGGCCGAAGAGGCCTCCCCCTCCCGCTGCCAGCCCGAGTACGTCATGGCCTCGTGCAGGACGTGGGGGCCGATGCGCTCCCAGTAGCCGTCGGGGTCGTCGTGGACGAACACGAACGTGACCGGGTCCTCCGGCGTGATCATGAAGCCCGGCTCGCGGCCCTGGGCCCGGCAGGCCTCCTCGTAAGCCTCCCGTAGCGCGGGGGCGGACGAGTCCGGGAAGAAGTTGAGCCCGAACTTGGCCGCCCGACGGGCCGCGGCCTTGGATCGGCCACCGATGAAGACGGGCGGGTGTGGCTCGGTGAGGGCCTGCGGGGTCACCGCCGGCACCGTGCGGTCCCGGTAGGTGAAGGGCTGGCCGCTCCAGGCGTCGAGCAGGGCCTGGACCCAGTCGTCGAAGAAGGCGCCCCGGGTGTCCCAGGGAGCGTCGAACATCTCGTACTCCTCGGGCCGGTAGCCCAGGCCGAGGATCGTGGTCACCCGACCTTCGGACAGCAGGTCGAGCACCGCCAGGTCCTCGGCCACCCGGACCGGATCGTGGAGCGGGGCCAGGAGGGCGGAGATGCTGATGCCGGCCCGGCGGGTGCGGCCGGCGATGGCGGCCGCGGCCACGATCGGGGCGGGCAGGAAACCGTCGGCCGAGCCGTGGTGCTCGCTGACCACGATCGAGTCGAAGCCGACGCGGTCGGCCCACTCGGCCATGTCCAGGGTGGCCTTGTGCAATTCGGCGGGGGTGGCGGGACCCCACGAGGGGGCCCGCATGTCGAACCGGATGAAGGTGAGCACGGGACGCCGATCGTAGTGGTCGCGCTGGCCACGATCGTCCCCCATGCGGCCAAGTCCCGAACCGTCGGCGCAGGGCACACAGGAGAGTCGACCATTGCCGAACCTTCGACGGGGGGCGGGCAGACTCTCGGCGTGCTCGACACGGTCGTCCCCGAGGCGGCGCGGCGCTTCGGCGACCACCCGGCGCTGCTGGCGGCCGACGGGACGCCGGTCAGCTACGTCGATCTCGACCGGCGGTCCGACGGGGTGGCCGTCGGGCTCAGCCGACGAGGCATCGGGCTCGGGGCGGTGGTCGCGCTCACGATGTCGTCGACCCCGGAGTACGTGGTCGCCTACGCCGCCCTGGCCAAGGTCGGGGCGGTGACGGCCGGGGTCAACCCGCGGTTGACCGACGCCGAGCGGGCCACGGCCCTCGAGGTCGTCGGCCCGGACCTCGTGCTCGACGACGCGGCCGCGATCGAGCAGCTTCGGGTGGCGGGCGAGGCGCCACCCGCGCTGCCCGACGACGCCGAGCGGCCGGTGGCGATCGTGCTGACCTCCGGCACCACCGGGCGCCCTCGGGGAGCCGAGTTCCGGGCCCGTCAGATCGCGGCCATCACCGCGGCGGACGTCGGCGACGCCTGGGGCGGGGGCGGGCCGATGCTGGCCTCGACCCAGTTCGCCCACATCGGGTTCATGACCAAGCTGGCCTGGTACCTGCGCCTGGGCACCACCCAACTCCTGCTCGACCATTGGCGGGCCGAGGCGGTGCTCGACCAGATCGAGACCCACCGGGTCCCGTCCGTGGGCGGCGTGGCCCCCCAGATCGCCCTGCTCCTGCGAGAGCCCGACTTCGACCAGCGGGACCTGTCGTGCGTCCAGTCGATCATCGTCGGGGCGGCGCCGTCGCCACCGGCGCTGGTGCACGAGGCTCGGGAGCGCTTCGGCGCCGCCTATTCGATCCGCTACTCGTCCACGGAGTGCGGGGGGGTGGGCACCGGCACGGCCTTCGACGCCCCCGAGTCGGAGGCGCTCTACACCGTGGGGCGGCCCCGACCGCCCGTCGAGCTGTCGATCCGAGACGGCGACGGGCGCCCGGTGGCCGACGGTGACGTGGGCGAGGTCTGCCTGCGCTCCCCTTGCGTCATGGCCGGCTACTGGCGTGACCCGACGGCCACCGCGACGGCCTTGCGGGACGGCTGGCTCGTCTCCGGCGACCTGGGCTACCTGGACCAGGCGGGTTGCCTCGTACTCACCGGCCGGGCCAAGGAGCTGTTCATCCGAGGCGGCTACAACGTCTATCCCCTCGAGGTCGAGGCCGTCCTGTCCGAGCACCCGGCCGTAGCCGAGGTGGCGGTCGTCCCCCGCCCCGACGACGTCATGGGCGAGATCGGCGTCGCCGTGGTCGTGCCCCGCCGGGCCGACGAGCCACCGTCGCTGGACGACCTGCGAGCATTCGCCCGCCGGCGCCTGTCCGCCCACAAGCTGCCCGAGGCCCTCCGCCTGGTCGATGCCCTCCCGCTCACGGCCATGCAGAAGCTCGACCGCCGCTCCCTCGCCGCCGCCGAGTCCGGCTGACCGGACCGAACTGGATCAGAACCGTCAGCGGGGGGTGAGGGAGAGGTCGAAGGTGCGGACGGCCCTCGCGAAGATGTTGGGCTCGACGTCGGGCTCCGTGATGACCTCGGGGGCGGTGAACCGGCGGGTCAGCGCGGCGAAGAGCATGACCAGCTCGTACTTGGCGAAGTTGGCCCCGATGCAGAAGTGGGTGCCGTAGCCGAAGGCCACGTGGGGGTTGGGCCTGCGGGTGGTGTCGAAGGTGAAGGGGTCCTCGAACACGGCCTCGTCCCGGTTGGCCGAGGGGTAGAGCAGGATCACCCGGTCGCCGTCAGCCACGTCCTGCGCTCCGATCGTCGAGTCCTCGACGGCGGTGCGGAAGAAGTTGTTGAGCGGCGTGACCCAGCGGATGACCTCGTCCACCGCGGTGGGCACGAGGTCGGGCTCCTTGGCCAGTCGGTCCCACTGGTCGGGGTGGTCGGCGAAGGCCCGCAGGCCGTGGGCGATGGCGGTCCGGGTCGTCTCGGCCCCGCCGGCGATGAACAGGCCGGTCTCGTTGAAGACCTTGTCGTGCTCGTAGGCGTTGGCCCACGCCGACACGAGGTCGTCCACCGGGCACTCCCGTCGGGCCGGGACCATCTCCATGAGCTGCTGGTTGAACTCCATGCAGGCCAGGCCGACGGCCATCTCGATCGCCGGGTCCTCGAATTGGGCGTCGAGGCGCATGAGGCGCTCCGACCAGCTCTTGACCTCCCGCCAGTTCTCCTCCGGGAAGCCGAGGAGCCGGGCCGTCATCCGGGCCGGGAGCTGGGCCGCCAGCGCGTCGACGACCTCGACCTCGCCGTCGATCGGATCGAGGAGCTCGTCGATGAGCTCGGCCAGCACGTCCTCGTGGCGACGGACGGCCTTGGGCGTGAACCCTCGGGACACCAGTCGCCGTTGCTGCTGGTGGACGGGGTCGTCGGAGGCGATCATGTTGTTCTCCGACGGCTCCCAGCGCCGGCGGTAGCCCCGGCCCGAGACGAACACGTCCGAGCGCCGCTCGACGTCGAGCAGGTCGGCGTGCCGGGTCACCGCCCACAGCCCGTTGGCCTCATCGCGGTACACGGGCTCGTTCGCCCGCATCCAGGTGAAGGCCTCGTGCATCCCCGCCGAGCGGTAGAACTCGGGATCACACAGGTCGATGGTGGGGCGCACTCCGTCGTGCATCGTCACAGTCTGGCCGGTTCGGACCGCCCGCCGAGGCGTGGGTACCCTCGGGCGCAGTGGGCATGTACCAGACGCTCAAGTCGGTCATCCGGTTCAAGCCGCTCGAGTTCGATCCCGTCGTGCGGCGGCTGGCCAAGGCCGCTGACGTCGACGACCTGCGTCGGATCGCCCAGCGGCGGCTGCCCCAGGGGGTCTTCGACTACATCGACGGGGGCGCCGAGGACGAGCGCACCTACGGCGCCAACACCGAGGCCTACCGCCGGCGCACGTTCCGCCCCCGGGTGCTGAAGGACGTCAGCAACGTCGACCCGTCCACCACGCTGCTCGGCCGGCCGATCCCGCTCCCCCTCGTCCTCGCCCCCACCGGCTTCGCCCGCATCGCCGACCCCGAGGGCGAGCTGGCGGTGGCCCGGGCTGCGGCCAAGGTCGGGGTCCCCTACACGCTGTCCACCATCGGCACCCGCTCCATCGAGGAGATCGCGGCCGTCAACCCCGGCCCCAAGTGGTTCCAGCTCTACGTCTTCCGGGACCGGGGGCTGGTCAAGGAGCTGGTCGAGCGCACGAAGGCGTCGGGGTACGAGGCCATCACCCTGACCGTCGACACCGCCGTCCTCGGTCGGCGGGAGCGGGACATCCGCCGGGGCTTCACGCTGCCCCCCAAGATCGGCCTGGGCACGATCGTCGACGGTGCGCTCCACCCGGGGTGGACGTGGGCCTTCGTCCGGGCCGAGCCGATCGTGTTCGCCAACGTGGCCGGCAAGGACGTGGGCGACGGGTCCGACGCCGTCTCGCTGGCCGACTACATCAACGGCCAGTTCGACCCGTCGCTGTCCTGGCCCGACGTCGAATGGCTGCGCTCGATCTGGGACGGCCCCCTGGTCATCAAGGGCATCCAGAGCGTGGCCGACGCCGAGATCGCGGCCGACGTAGGCATCGAGGCCGTTGCCCTCTCGAACCACGGCGGCCGGCAGCTGGACACCGCCCCCGCCACCCTGGACCTGGTCGAACCCGTCGTCCAGGCCGTGGGCGACCGGCTCGAGGTCATCTGCGACGGTGGGGTCCGGCGCGGTAGCGACGTCGTCAAGGCCGTGGCCCTCGGGGCCAAGGCGGTCATGGCCGGCCGGGTCCACTTCTACGCGTTGGGCGCAGGCGGCGAGCGGGGTGTGGACCACATGCTCGGCCTGCTCGACGCCGGCGTACGGCGCACGATGGCCCTGGTCGGCGCCACCACGGTCGACGAGATCACCCGGGACCTCCTGGAGTGATCCCCGACGGGGCCACGCAGATGGCCTGGATAGACGCCGTCCTGGCCTTCGGCATCCGTCGGCCGGGTTCGCCACAGGACCAGGCCGTGGCCGACTGGTGCGAAGAGCACTTCCAGGCCATCGGATTGGACGACGTCCGTCAGGAACCGGTACCGGTCCCCCACTGGCAGTCCGAGCACGCCACCTTGACGGCTTGGCCCGACGGCCGTCCGGACGAGGGCATCACGCTCCCGGGCCTGGCCCTCCCCCACACCGCGCCGGCCGACGGCCTGGAGGCGCCGGTCGTGCGCTTCAACGAGGGCGACGACGCCACCGGGGTCATCGCCCTCGAGACGGTGGCGCTCAGCGCCGCGCCCCTGTCCCTCCTGCGGACCATGGCCACGTCCTTCCACGACCCCGACGACGACTTCACCGACCTCGTGCAGATCCTCCCGTTCGGCCCTCGCTTCCAGGAGGTGGCCGAGCCGGCGATGGCCGGGGGCGCGGCCGGCTGGGTCGGCGTGCTCGATGCCCCGTGGGACACGTGTGACTACTACGTGCCCTACGACGGCATGGCGCGGGCGATCAGCGGGCTGTGGCTGAGCCGATCGAGCGGCGCCGAGCTGGACCGACTGCTCGACGCCGGACCGGTCACCGGGCGCCTGGACGTCGACGCCCGCCGCCAGGAGGTGGCGGCCCACAACGTCATCGGCACGCTCCCGGGCGCCTCCGCCGAGTGGGTGATCATCGCCTCCCATCACGACGCTCCCTGGGCGTCAGCGGTGGAGGACGGCAGCGGCATCGCCATGGTCCTGGCCCAGGCCACCCACTGGGCCTCGGTGCCCGCCGAGGAGCGGCCCCACAACCTGCTGTTCCTGCTGACGACCGGGCACATGGTGCACGGCGCCGGCACCCGGGGCTTCATCGACGCCCACCAGGACCTGCTCGGCGACGTCGTCCTCGAGATCCACCTCGAACACACCGCCAACGAGGTCCGGGGTGACGGCCGCGGCGGCCTCGAGCCGACCGGCGAGCCCGAGGTGCGCTGGTGGTTCACGACCCAGGAGCCCGAGCTGGAGGCGAGCGTCCAGGGCGCACTGGAGGCCGAGGACCTGCGTCGCTCCCTGGTCCTTCGCCCGGACATCTTCGGCCCGCACCCCACGACCGACGGTGGCTTCTTCCACGTCGAAGGGGTGCCGTTGGTCAACTTCCTGACCGCCCCGATGTACCTGTTCGACTCGGCCGACACGATCGACAAGGTCCACGTCGGCAGCCTCGAGCCCGTCGGCCGGGCCACCGTGCGGATCGTCGAATCCCTCCGCGGCCGGACCGCAGCGGACCTCCGGGCGGTCAGCGGTTAACCCAGCACGGCCTCGGCGGCGTGGCGCAGGCCCTCGACGTCGCCACCGTGCACCAGGATCGTGGTCACCGGGCTGTCCTCCCAGGCCGCGACACGGTCCCGGATCCGTTCGATGGGGCCGACCAGGCTGATCTCGTCGGCGAAGGCGCTCGGCACGGCGGCGATGGCCTCGTCCCGCCGGCCCTCGAAGAACAGCTCCTGGACCTTCAGGGCCTCGGCCTCGTAGCCCATCCGCTGCATGAGCTTCGTGTGGTAGTTCTGGCCCTTGGCCCCCATGCCCCCGATGTAGAAGCCGAGCATGGCCTTCACCGGGGCCAGGCCGGCCTCGATGTCGTCGGTGACGATCATCGTCGCCATGGCCGTGATCTCGAAGCCGTCCTTGGCCCCAGCCAGCTGATCGGCGTAGACCTCCTGGCGGTAGGGCGAGTAGTAGAGCGGTAGCCAGCCGTCGGCGATCTCGGCCGTCTGGGTCACGTTCTTCGGGCCCTCGGCCCCGAGGAAGATCGGGATCTCGCGACGCAGCGGGTGGGTGATCGGCTTGAGGGCCTTGCCCAGGCCCACCGACCCCTCACCCCGATACGGGTGCTGGAAGAACTCGCCGTCGAACTCGACCGGCTCCTCGCGGGCGATGGCCCGTCGGATGATCTCCACGTACTCCCGGGTCCGGGCCAGAGGCTTGTTCGACGGCCGGCCGTACCAGCCCTCGACCACCTGGGGCCCGGACACACCGAGACCGAGGATGAGGCGGCCGTTGGACAGGTGGTCCAGGGTCAGGGCGTGCATGGCGGTCGCCGTCGGCGTCCGGGCCGCCAGCTGCACGACCGCAGTACCGAGGCGCACTCGCTCGGTGTGGGCCGCGATCCAGGCCAGGGGCGTGAAGGCGTCCGAGCCCCAGGCCTCGGCCGTCCAGATGGAGTCGAAGCCGAGCCGCTCGGCCTCCTGGCTCACCCCCGCGATGTCGGGCGGCGGCCGTTGCCCCCAGTACCCCCACGTCATGCCCAACTTCATGTCAACGCTCCGTTGCCTTGCTTCGCTCCGCTGCGCCGGCTTCGCCGATCAGGGGAGTCCTCCGAGCCGCTCCGCTCCGTTGCATTGCTTCGCTCCGCTGCGCCGGCTTCGCCGATCAGGGGAGTCCTCCGAGCTGCTCCGCTCCGCTGCGCAGCGTAGGACCTGGCTGGACCCCGGAGCGAAGTGTCAGTCGGTGGAGGCGACGCCGATGGGGCAGCTGACGCCGGTGCCGCCGAGACCGCAGTAGCCGTTGGGGACCTTGGCCAGGTACTGCTGGTGGTAGTCCTCGGCGTAGAAGAACTCGCCGGCCGGGCGGATCTCGGTGGTGATCTCGCCGAAGCCGGACTCGTTCAGCACGGCCTGGAAGCGGTCCCGGGACGCCTCGGCCGCGGCCTGCTGGGCGTCATCGGCCGTGTAGATCGCCGACCGGTACTGGGTTCCCCGATCGTTGCCCTGGCGCATGCCCTGGGTCGGGTTGTGACCCTCCCAGAACACCTTCAGGACGGCCTCCCGGCTGACCACCTTCGGGTCGAACACGACGAGGACGACCTCGGTGTGGCCGGTCATGCCGGAGCACACCTCCTCATAGGTGGGGTTCGGCGTGCTCCCGCCGGCATACCCCACCGCGGTGCTGAGCACCCCGGGGAGCTGCCAGAACAGGCGCTC
>DATDAH010000305.1:0-14761 GCA_036525535.1 Acidimicrobiales bacterium | reverse complement strand
CTCCGTCCCGTCGTCGTCGGTCGGCTTGGTGACCCGGCCGGGCTTCTCCTCTTCTTCCTCGTCCTCTTCGTCGTCGTTGGCGGCGATGCGGTCCTTGAGAATGGTGTCGAGGTCGGCCTCGACGTCGTCGGGATCGGGTTCGTCCTCGTCGTCGTCTCCGGCGGCTGCCGGGGTGGTGCGGGTGGGCCGGTCCGTGGCGGCGGCGTCCTCGTCCTCGTCCTCGTCGACGGCCACCTCTTCGACGAGCGCGTCCTCGCCGACCAGCACGACGTCATCCTCGAGGTCGTCGGCGACGACGAGGTCTTCGTCCAGGTCCTCGGCATCCAGGTCCTCGGCGTCGAGATCCACCGTCTCGGCGTCAGCGTCCTCGTCGATGTCCACCGCGTCGTCTTGTTTAGCCATGCCTCTCCTCGTGGGAACGCCCTCCGGGCGATCGCGGGCGGATCATAGAGGCGCGTTCGCGCGTTCGTGCGCCCGGGTCAGGGGGTGAGGCGCCGGGCCTCGGCCCGACGCTCGGCGTCGAGTCGTTCCAGGTCGGGCTCGGGGTCGTGATCGACGTAGCGCATGAGCTCGGCCACGGCGTGGTGGCCGGCCTCGTCGGCGATGCGCTGGTGCATCTGCTGGGCCACCCACCGGTAGGCGGGATGGCCCTGGGGCGTGGTCCGCAACTCCAGCATGTGCATCGCGGCCCGGGCGTTGATCTGCATGACGAAGCGGATCCGGTAGGCCAGGGCGACGGCGTAGGAGGCCTGGTCGGGAAAGGCCGGCTCGAGGTCGTCGAACAGGGCCTCGGACCGCTCCATGGCCTCGTCGAAGCGGGCGGCCTGGCCGGCGGCATCGACCGACTCGGGCCGGGTGAAGCCGTGCCGCGGGGTCAGGCGTTGCCACTCGATGGTCAGCATCCGGTGGCGCTGCAGGTCCCGGAACGCGCCGTAGTCGGTGAGGACGTCGAACCGGTAGAAGGAGCGCTCGAGGGCCCGCCCGGGCTTGTGGCGACGGTTGGACCGTTCGCCGCAGTAGGCCCGCACCACGGCCAGCCGTTCGTCGGTCGACATGGACCGCACCCGGGCCTCGATCTCGGTCTCGGGCCGGTCGGTGTGGGCGTAGAGCATGCTCGCCACCATCTTCACCTCGGCGTCCGGATCGAAGTCGACCAGGGTCACCGCCGGCTCCGCGTCCATCTCGCCCGAGGTCGGGAAGACCTTGGCCGCCATCTCGTCCATGGCCATGCGGTTCTCGGCCAGGTAGTTGCTCCACGCCACCCCGCGGTCGGGCACGTCGACCCGGCGCAGGAAGGAGGGGATGACCTTGCGCAGCTCGGTCAGCATCATCCCCGCGTACGAACGAGCCTCGGGCAGGGGGTGGGCCCGCATGCGCAGGAGGAGTTGCTCGTAGCCCTGACCGGTGCCGTAGATGCCGACGTTGGAGAGGGACGCCGCGGGAAGGATCCCTCGCAGGGCGTCGAAGGCCTTGGCCCGGATCGACTGGCGGTAGATGAAGTCGGAGTCGGCGGGGTCCTTGGGGATGTTGTCGCGGAAGAAGTCCCCCAGCGTCGGGACGAGCTCGGCGTAGGTGTCGAACAGCCGGTCCATGTCGCCGACGTAGCGGGTGCCCAGGTTCGACTGGAGAACGTCGGGATCGCGGTAGTAGCGGAACCGGCCGCCGATGCGGGCGTCGTAGGCGATGTAGCGGGTGGACTGCTCGAGGTAGGCCATGAGCCGGCCCCACTCGAGGATCTTGGTCAGGATGTTCGAGGCCTGCTCGCAAGCCAGGTGCACCCCGCCGAGCTGGGCCACCGAGTCGTCGCCGTAGTCGTAGAAGACGGTCTGGTACAGCTCTTCGGCCCGCTCGAGGCCCATGGTGGCGTCGACGGTCTGGTCGCCGGTGATGTCCAGGTCGACCACGAACTCGTCGAGGAACAGGCGGCGCAGGCTCTTGGGCGATCGGGAGTAGCGGGCGAAGAGCGCGCCCTTGACCACCTCGGGCAGGTTGACGAGGGCGAAGACCGGTCGGTCGAGGTTCGTGAAGTACCGCCGGAGGATGTCCTCCTCATCGGAGCTGAATTCCTCGGCGACGTAGACGCTCATTCGGGAAGTCAGCGTACGGCCTCACCGACCGAGGACGGGTGACCGCTCGCCGTGCTCCCCCGGGTCACCTGACGCGGTCAGCGCCGGCTGGCGACGGCCTCGTCGAAGGACGCCCTGGCGGCCTCGACCCGGCTCGGATCCAGCCACAGGTCGGCCACCGTCATGGCCATGGCCCGGGCGCCGTCGAGCACGGCCCGGTCTCCCTCCTCGCCCCGGGCGAAGGCCGTGAACTCGGGGGTGTGGATCGAGATGCCGGGCGGGGCGACGGCGAGCATGGGGTGGATGGAGGGGACGACGTAGCTCACGTTGCCCATGTCCGTGCTCCCCACCACACCGGCGGCGAGGGCGGGATCGGCCAGGTTCCGGCCGGTGCGTTCAGCGTTGGCGCAGAAGAGGTCGATGAGGACCGGGTTGTCGATCATGTCGGCGTAGGCCGGGTCCTGCCACTCGTGGTCCATGGTGCAGCCCGACGCCAGGGCCCCTGCTTCCAGGCAGGTCAGCACCCGCTCCTTCAGCCCCTGGAGGAGGCGCAGCGTCGGCGAGCGCACATACCACTCGGCCGCCGCGTACTTGGGGACGATGTTGGGCTTGTCCCCGGCGTCGGTGAAGACCCCGTGGATCCGCTCGGTGGGCCGTATGTGCTGACGGAGGGCGGCGACGTTCAGGTAGCCGAGCACGGCGGCGTCGAGGGCATTGCGCCCCTTGTGCGGGAAGGCGGCGGCGTGGGCGGCCTGGCCGTGGTATTCGACGTGGACCTGCTGGATGGCGATGACGTTCATCGCCTGCAGGTCCCCGTCGGCGGGGTGGATCATCATCGCCGCGTCGAGGCCGTCGAGGGCCCCCCGCGCTTCCAGGAAGACCTTGCCCCCACCCCCCTCCTCGGCGGGTGAGCCGAGGACGACGACCCGGCCGCCGAGCTCCTCGGCCACGGCTGCCGCGGCCAGGCCGGCGCCCAAACCGGCGGCGCCGATGACGTTGTGGCCGCAGGCATGGCCGATCTCCGGCAGCGCGTCGTACTCACAGAAGACACCGATGGTCGGGCCGTCGCCGGTGCCGGCCTTGGCCACGAACGCAGTGTCCATGCCGGCCGCGCCCCGCTCGACGTCGAAGCCCTCGTCTTCGAGGACCCCGGCCAGCAGGTCGTGGGCGTGGTGCTCCTCGTAGCAGAGCTCGGGGTGCTCGTGGATGCTGTGGGAGATCTCCAGCAGCACGTCGGCCCGGCGCTCGACCTCCTGGGCCAGCCGGTCCTTGACCGTGTCGACGTCCATCGCCTCTGTCTAGACGACGACGCGCAGCCCGTCAGGCTCGACCCGGATCGACAGGGTCGTGGCCGGGCCGACGCGCTCGCCGTCGAGCCAGACGGCGTGGCCCTTGGGGACGTCCCACTGGAGAGCGTCGGCCCGCCGGATGCGGATGCCGGGATGGGGCACCTGGGTGCCGGTGGCGAGCCGCGAGCGGGCCTTCAGCCGGTCGCCGGCGGACATCGTGACCTCGACGATCTCCAGCTGGCCGTCACCGGGGTGGGCGCGAGGGGCGACGTCCCAGGGCCCGAGCCACTGGGCGTTGAAGGCACCGAAGAGGGGTCCCCGGAGCCAGCCGCGGCGGGTCACGAGGTGGGCGACGAACCAGTGCAGGCGGCCGTCCATCAGGACCGAGCCCAGGTCCACGTTCAGCCGGGCCGCGACGTTCGAGCGGAGGCGGGCCTCGTCGCCTCGCCCTCCGACGGTGCGGCAGAGATCACCGCCGAGGAGCCCGAGCGGCGGGACCTCCTCCCCTGCCCGCCGGGCGGCGGTGACCACGGCCCGGGCCTCGGCGTCGGAGCGCACGATCACCCCGTCCTCAGGCAGCGCTCCCGCGCTCCCCCAGTCCCGGCCCTTCTCGACGGTCATGTCACGCTGACGCCGGAGGAGGCGGCGACCACCCCCCGGTCGACCCGGCGGATGGCGGCGCGGGCGGTGTCCCGGGTCGTGGGGTCAGGAGCGACCTCGGCGATCTGACGCAACAGGTCCAGCAGCTGGCGGATCTGGCGCACGAAGTCCCCGCCGGACAGCTCGTCGTCGCCCAGGACCTCGTCGAGCTGGTCCCCCTTCGTCCATTCGTAGGCCAGCGGGATGAAACCGGGATCCGGTTCACGAGTGAGGCGCAAGGACAGCGCGGCCTCCTCCTTGAGCAGGTCGGTGGCCAGGTCGGCCAGCTGCTCCCACCGGTCCCGCAGGGCGACGTCGGGAAAGGTCGGGGCGGGCGCCGGTTCGGGGCTGCGGTGCTCGTAGGTGAAGCAGGACAGAAGGGCGACCAGGTCCGGTCCGTCGAGGCCGTCGAGCAGGCCGTCACCGATGGCCTCGGCCACGAGAAGATCGCACTCGTGGTACAGCCGGGCGAGCCGGAGCCCGGACTCGGTCAGGGCCCAGCCGTCCAGGATCCCGCGGCCGTCCAGGACCTGGAGCACCCGGTCGAACTCCCGGGCCAACGAGCCGGTCTCCTGGCCGAGCCGCTTCTCGTGGGCGGCGATCTCCTGACGCAGCCGGCGGGCCCGGCGGGCCGAGCGCAGGTGCTTGCGCAGATCAGGGCATCCCGCCACCGGGTGGTCGTCGGGCGCGACGACCTCGCGGGTCGAGGGGCTGGGCCGACGGGTGCGGGTCTGGTCGAGGCGGCGGGCGACCTCGTTGCGGAACTTCTGGTTGTTCGGCCGATAGGGCTCGGGCAGCTCGAGTGCGCCCAGCACGACCGGCGCGGCGGTGACCGTCTGCGCGCCGAAGGTCAGGACCTTGCCGGTCCGGCTGACGGCTCGGACCCGCACATGGCCCTGGGCCCGGTGGGCCACCGACAGGACGGCGACCCGCTCGTGGCCGTCCTTCATCGGGGCGTCGACCACGTCGCCCGGACTGAGGCCGCTCAGCGCTTCCTCGATGACCCGATGGGGTGCCTGGGCCTGCGCCACCCGACCGGCGTCGAGGAGGGTCAGGTACTCGTCGACGTCGCCCCGGTCACAGGTCGCGGTGGCGTCGACCTCCTCCAGCTCCCGGCGCCGCCCGTCGATGCCCCGCTCGGCCCGGACCAGGGCCCGGTCGGACTGGAACTGGGCGAACGACAGCGACAGCAAGCGGTGAGCGGTCTCGGGATCGTGGCGCCGGACGAGGTTGGCGGCCATGTTGTAGGTGGGTCGGAATGCGGAGCGCAGCTCGAACCGGCGGCTGGCCGCCAGAGCAGCCACGTCGCTGAAGCCCACGTAGGGCGACCAGAGCACGACGGCGGTGCCGTGGTCGTCGATGCCCCGCCGCCCCGCCCGGCCCGTGAGCTGGGTGTACTGCGATGGCGTGAGCCGCTCGTGGCGCTCACCGGTGAACTTGCTCAGGCTGGAGATGACCACCGACCGGGCCGGCATGTTGATGCCCAGGGCCAGGGTCTCGGTGGCGAACACGACCTTCACCAGCCCTTCCACGAAGCAGGCCTCGACCGCTTCCTTGAAGGGCGGGACCATCCCGGCGTGATGGGCGGCGACGCCCACCTGCAAGCCGTCCCGCCAGACGCCGAACTGCAGGGCGGCCAGGTCTCGGTCGGTGAGCTCGGACACGTGCTCGTCGACGATCTGGTCGATGCGGGCCCGCTCGACGGCCGTGGTCAGGTCCGGCCCCGAGCGGGCCACCTGGCGGGCGGCATCGTCACAGCCCGCCCGGCTGAAGACGAAGAAGATGGCGGGGAGCAGGTCCTCCTCACCGAGACGGTCGACGAGGTCGGACCGATCGGGGGTGAACCAGCGGTGGCGTCGTCGCCCTCCCGGTCCGCCTCGGCCCCGGATTCGCTGGGAGTCGAATTCGGGGCCTTCCGGATTGGGACGGTCACCGACCAGGGTCGGGATCACCCGCAGCGTGTCCTCGACACCGTCGGCGACGGCGTAGAGGTGCTCGAGCTCGACCGGTCGGTGGTGCTCGATGACCGTGGCTGTCGGGCCCCGGACCTCGGTCAGCCACGCCGCCAGCTCGTCGGCGTTGGACACCGTGGCCGACAGGCACACGAGCCGGACGTGGACCGGCACGTGGATGATGACCTCCTCCCAGACCGGGCCCCGGTAGGCGTCCTGCAGGTAGTGGACCTCGTCGAGCACCACGAAGCGCAGGTCGTCCAGTGGCCGCCCGGCGTAGATCATGTTCCGGAGCACCTCGGTGGTCATCACCACGACCCGGGCATCGCCGTTGATGCTGTTGTCGCCGGTCAGCAGTCCGATCCGATCGGGGCCGTGGCGACGGACCAGGTCGCCGTACTTCTGGTTCGACAGAGCCTTCACCGGCGTCGTGTAGAAGACACGCCCGTCGGGCTCGGCCAGGACCCGCTCCACGGCGTGCTCGGCCACGACCGTCTTGCCGGCGCCCGTCGGGGCGGCGACCAGAACCGACTCGCCCCGGTCGATGGCGGCGACGGCCTGTTGCTGGAACGGGTCGAGCGTGAAGGCCTCGGTCACGTCTCGGCGGTCACGCGGCGACGGGTGATGAGCCAGCCGATCAGGATCGAGAGCTCGTAGAAGAGGTACATCGGCACCGAGAGGGCAGCCAGGCTGATCGGGTCACCGCTGGGCGTGATCACGGCGACCAGCACGACGATGCCGATGATGGCGTACCGGCGCCAGGAGATCAGGCGCTTGTAGCTGAGCACGCCGACCAACTGGAGGAAGACCAGGACGATCGGGAACTCGAAGCCCACGCCGAACGCCAGCATCATGTAGACGATGAGCTGGATGTACTTGTCCGGCGTGTAGAACGCCTCGATGTCCGGACCGCCGATCGAGATGAGGAAGGCGAGCGCCCGGGGCAGGGTCCAGTACGCCAGGCTGGCGCCCATGATGAACAGGACCACGCCCGAGGCCACGAACGGCACGGCGTAGCGCCGCTCCTTCGGGTACAGCCCGGGGGTGATGAACTTCCACAGCTGCCAGAGCAGGACCGGCGTGGCCAGGGCGATGCCGCCGTACCCGGACACCTTGAAGCGGGTGGCCAGCCCCTGGAGGGGGTCGGTGAGGATGAGGCGGGCGTCGGGGTCGGCCTCGTCGAGCGGCGCCTTCAGGAAGGTGAGGATGGGGTCGTAGAAGATCCACACGATCACCGCGCCCACGGCCACGGCGATCACGCACTTGATGAGGCGGCTGCGGAGCTCGGTGAGGTGCTCGATGAGGGACATGTGTCCCCCGGTGAGCTCCTGGGCTTCGTCTGTGGTGCTCACCAGGTCGGCGCTCAGGCCGGATCGTCGTCGCCGGGAGCGGGGCCGGCGTCCGGGAGACCATCGCTCGGAGGGGCGACGTCCTGGGGACCGCCGGGCGACTGCGGCTTCTCCGGCTTCGACTCCAGGTCGAACGCGTCAGTGAGCTCACGCTGGAAGCCCGACGAGACCTTGCGGATCTCGGCCATGACCTGGCCGACCTGGCGGGCGGCCTTGGGCAGCTGGGTCGGGCCCAGGGCGATCAACGCCACCAAGAGGATGACGAGCACCTCGGGCCCGCCGACGTTGAACATCGGACGAATCCTACCGGTCGGCCTGCTTGTGCCCGGCGGCACGTCCGGACTCGCCGTCGACCGGGAGCGACCGGGCCGCCTCCCCCAGCGGGGCCAGGGCGTCGACCTCGAGCTGGAGGGAGCGCTGCTCGGCGCGGAGCCGCCCGTTGGCCCGCCACAGGGCGACGGCGGTGAGAAGCACCACGAGCGGGAACAGCAACCAGAGCCAGACCATCAACGGTCAGTCTGGCCGAACGACCTCTCAGGAGGCGTCGTTGTCCTGGGCCAGCGCGTCGAACCAGCTGTCGTCGCGGTGGAGCATGTGGTGGAAGTCGAGGAGGTCGTCGTGGGTGATCGGGTCCTCGAAGTACGGACGCTCATCGATCTCACACGGGCGGTCGCCGGCGGCCATGACGACGCCGCTGGCCAGCAGGAGATCGATGGTACGGGTCTCGGCCGCCTTGACGACCGTCACGGCGCAGCCGGGACAGGAGAAGGCGTAGGTGCCGGAGCCGTCCGGCGCACTGACCCGGACCTGCACGTCGTGGGTCGTGAACTCCACGTCACCGCAGTCCGGGCAACTTGCCCTGATCGTCGCCATGGTCGTCTCGTCCCCAGTCCGTGTACTTCCTCCAGCAAGGGAGCCATCGGCACGGCGTTGGAGGCCCTTGAGCAACCGCGGCGAGAATGGGCCATATGGCCCGTCACCCCCGCCTGCTTGACATTCCGATCGGTTTCGCCCACCGGGGAGCGAGCGCGGCGGCCCCCGAGAACACCCTCGAGGCCTTTCGCCTGGCGGTGGAACTGGGGGCATCCGGGCTGGAATCCGACGTCTGGGTCAGCAACGACGGGGAGGCCGTGCTCGACCACGACGGCCTGGTCGGGGGCTGGTTGCGGCGGCGACCCATGGGGACGGTGCTGCGCCACCGGCTCCCCGGCCACGTCCCGACCCTCGGCGAGCTCTACGAGGCCTGCGGGACGGCGCTACCGCTCAGCCTGGACGTCAAGGACCCGGCGGCGCTCGACGCCGTGCTGGCCGCGGCCGACGCCGTCGGCGCCCGGGGCAACCTGTGGCTCTGCCATCCCGACATCGACCGGCTGGCCGGGTGGCGGGAGCAGGCCGAGGGGGCCCACCTCGTCGCGTCGACCAAGCTCCGGACCTTCGCCGACGGCACCGAGCGGGCCGCGGCGGAGCTGTCCCGCCTGTCGATCGACGCCGTCAACCTGCACCACACCGAGTGGTCCGGGGGATTGACGACGCTGTTCCACCGGTTCGAGCTGGTCTGCCTCGGCTGGGACGCCCAACTCCCCCGTCACCTGGCCGAGCTGCTCGACATGGGGATCGACGGGGTCTTCAGCGACCATGTCGACCGCATGATGGAAGCGATACAGGTGGAAATGGGTGCCAGCAGCTAGGCGGCTGCGCCGCGAAGCCACGCGACGGTCACAGGAGGCCCAGGTCGTTCAGGGGCCAGACCCGCACGAAGGCGCGGCCGACGATCTGGTCCTCGTCGATGGGGCCGAAGGAGCGGCTGTCCCGGGAGTCCCCCCGGTTGTCGCCCATGACCCAGATGCAGCCCTCGGGGATCTCGACGGCCGCGAAGTCTCCGGTGGTGACGCCGTCGTCCAGGTAGGGCTCGACCAGGAGCCGACCGTTGACGAGGAGCTGGCCGTCCCGGCCTTCGACGGTGTCGCCGGGCAGGCCGATGACCCGCTTGATCAGGTCCTTGATGCCGCTCTCGGACGCGCTGGCCGCGGCGTCGGAGACCGGCTGGCCACAGTCGCCGGCGCCCTCGTTGGCCTCGAACACCACCAGGTCGCCCCGATTCACGTCGTGGACCCGGTAGCTGAGCTTGTTGACCAGGACCCGATCGCCGATGTCGAGGGTCGTCTCCATCGAGCCGGACGGGATGTAGAAGGCCTGGATCAGGAAGGTCTTGATGATCAGGGCGACGACCAGGGCCCCGCCGATGACGGCGATCCACTCGATGACCGAGCGGGTGGTGGAGCGGGACGAGCCACTCGATTCGTCTTCGGGATCGGTCTCGGGCGCGTCAGCCTGAGCGTCCGTGTGGGGGGAGGTCACCGCGGGCGAGGCTACCGCCGGTACCGGGCCAGGACTCGGCGGGCGGCGTCGGCTCCGGGATGCGCGGGCAGGTCCTCACTGAGAGCCACGACCGTGGCCGACGGGCCCAGCCGGACGAGGAGTTGTTCGAGCCAGCGAGTGCTGGCCACGGGCAGCTCGACCAGGATCCGCCCGTCCTCCTGTTCCTCGACGGCGTCGTGGGGGTAGTAGTCCGCGACCCACGCCGACTCGGGGTCGAGGTCCAGTGTCACGGAGGCGTCGGTCGCCGTGGGGCTGAACGTGGCGGTCTCCCCCGCCTCGGGCATGGTCGACACGGCGTCGTCCAGCACCTCGACCTCGGCGATGCGATCGAGGCGGAAGACCCGAGGCCCTTCGGCCTTGTGGCACCAGCCCGCCAGGTACCAGCCCCCGCCCTCCGCCCAGATGCGGTGGGGGTCGACATCGCGGCGGCTGCGCTCGTCGCGCCCGTACGAGTAGTAGTCGATGCGGACCCGGCGCCCGGCCTCGCTGGCGGCCCGGAGGCGGGCCAGGGTCTCGCTTCCCGCGTCGCCCAGGTGCACGGCCATCGCCTCGGCCGGGTCGACCTGCAGGGCGGTGGCCAGCTTCTCGAGGCCGCGGGCCAGCGGACCCTGCGGGTCGGTGCCCGGTACGGACACGAGGCTCTGGCCGGCGGCTACCAGCGCCAGGGCCTGCTGGTTGGTCAGGCGCAGGGGGCGCTGGAAGTAGCTGCCCAGGTTGACCGACACCCGGTCGCCGTCGAACTCGACGTCGATGAGCTGATCCGGGGTGTACGGGGGGACGCCGACCATCCAGACGACGGCCAGGTCGTCCTCCAGCTGCTGAGGGCTCAGGCCGAACCGTTCGCTGATCTCGGCGATCGTGCTGCCCGGATGAGCGGCCAGCCACGGGAGGAGGGCGAGAAGGCGCTTCAGGCGCTCTCCTGCGGAGGGTCGGCCCATCAGAGGTGCTCCAGCCAGGTCACGAGGTCGTCGCGCAGCTCGTCGGGGCTGAGGACCTCGGCGTGCTCGAGGAAGGTGAGGACGAAGGACCGGAAGGCCGTCGGGTTGCTCACCGGGAGGGCCAGCTCGACCGAGCCGTCGTCGTGACGCTCGGCGACCGCGGCCTCCCCCGTCAGGTGGACGGCGTATCCGGCCTGGTCGGCGTCGACCAGCACGCGGGCCTCCACGGGCTCGTCGTCGCCCAGCTCCCAGGGCTGGCGCTCGGCACCGGACCGTACGTCGTCGGGCCGCTCGAAGGCCTTCCCCTGGCCCTCCGTCGTCACGTCCCCCTCGATGCGGTCGAGGCGGTAGCTGCGGATGTCCTCCCGCTCGTGGTCGAGACCGGTGACGTACCAGCGCCCTCGCCGGAAGTCGAGGCGGTACGGGTCGACCAATCGCTCGACGTCGCCGTGGGTCAGCCGGACCCGACGACGCTCGGAGACGGCGCCGAACAACAGCGGCAGGCGGGCGTCGGTCGGCAGGGAGGCCACCGGCCCGCCGCCCCCGGGGCCGGCCCCCAGGCCGTCGGCTCCGATCACGCCGCCCAGCTTCCACAGGGCCTCGTCGTCGGTCGGGCCGACCTGGACGGTCGACACGGCGAGGTGGAGCGCGGCCAGTTCGTCGGCCTCCAGTCCGGGGTCGGGCAGGTAGTACTCGTCCCGCAGGATGCGGTAGCCGTCCCGGGGAGGGTCCACGCCGGGGAGGGGCTGGACGACGAGCGGCACCCCCATCTCCCGCAGGTCTTCCTTGTCCCGCTCGAAAGCCCGGTGGAACGTCGGCCCGCCCTCCGGATAGCCCCCGACCAGCTCCCGGAGCTCGTCGGCGCTCAGCGGCCGCATGGTGTCGAGCAGGACGGCGACGAGGTTCATCAGCCGCTCGAGCTTGTCCACCTTCTCCGCGGGCGCCATGGTCCGCCGAGCCTACGTCGACGGCTTCGCGGCGGATCGACCGCTGGGCAGACCCGCCGGGAGCGATCGCCGTCTCAGCTGCCCAGGAGATCCGAGATGTCGACGGACTCGTCTGCCGCGGGGATGTCGACCTCGACGGGCTCGCCGTAGTCGAAGTACTCCATGGTCTGGGTCACGTCCTGGCCCATGACCTCGATCACCATCGTCTGGCGCCGGACGAGGCCGTCGTCGTCGATCCAGATGTCTGTTTCGAGGGGCGCGTCGCCGTAGGCCGCGACGAACTCGTCGAACTGGTCCTCGTCGATGATCGGCCCGTCCGTTCCGGCCTCCTCGGCTGCGTCCTGCGCGGCCTGGTAGGCCTCCTCCATGTCGATCGTGGCCGTGTAGTGGGTGGTCGAGACACCCCGTACCTCGTCGTCGCCGACCTCCATGACCTCTCCGGCGACGCCTTCAAGGGCATCCAGGGCGTTGGTCGGGTCGTTGGCCCCCTGCGAGGCCAGCCCACCGAGATCGATGCCGCTGCCCTCGGTGAGCTCGGACAGGTCGAAGCTGACCCACTCGGCTCCCTCCGGGAGCTCGGCCCCGAAGAGGTCCGACTGCATGAAGTAGGTCGTGCCGGCGAACACCATCTCGATGTCGCCACCGACGAGGGCCGGCATCGACATCGTCATCGTGCCCGTCCCGTTGGCCACGTCGAACGCGCCCTCGGCCTGGATCTCCTGGCCGGCGATCTCGGTGGTCATCTCGAGGCGGGCCGACCCTGCCTCCTCGAGCGCGGCCGGGGCGTTGCGGATCAACTCGGTTGCGCTGGCCTGGTCCTCACCGCAGCCGGTCAGGCCGGTGGCCGCGAGGGCGAGCGCGGGCAGGACGAGCGGCGTTCGGCGCATAGAAGAACGGTATCGGCCGCTCTCGGGCCGCCTTGATGGGCAATCTCGCCCCGTCCCGTCACGGGAGGAGCGACGCCCCCAGCACGCCGGCCTGGCCGGCGGCCGCGAAGTAGTCGGGGTCCTCTGTGGGCGAGCGGCCCATCGTGGTGACGTTCAGTCCCTCGGCCGCGAGGAGGGCGGCGGTGTCCGGCGCTGCCACCTCGATCACCTCGTGGCGCTGCTCGGTGCCCAGCCCCGGCGTTCCCGCCAGGCGGACCGGCGACCGGACGAGGTCCAGGACGGTGCGGGTGTGGTGGCTCACCCCGAGATGGCGGTCCCGTAGGTCGCCCGACGACACGCGGAGGCAGGCCACGGGCTGACCGCCGAGGGCGGCCACGGTGTCCATCGTCGCGGCCGCCTCGAGCGACGTCGTACCCAGCGCGGTGCCGGTGCCGACGACGCCCGGGCCCATGCCCACCACGATCAGGTCGGCGTGGAGGACGTGACGGGCCAGGGTCAGGGCCGAGGCCACGTTGACCGCCTCCAGATCGCCCCCGAAGGCGTGCCCGGCGGTCACGGTCCCCACCAGCAGCCCCCGCTCGACCATGGTGGCGGTGAGGTCGGAGAAGGCGAGCGGCAGGGCCGCCCCGTCGGTCATGACGTAGGCGATGCGGGTGGCGGGGCGGGCGGCGTGGGCCGCGACGACGACGCAGGGGACCTGGCTGTGCACGGTGCAGACCACCACAGGCGTGCCGTCGAGGCGGGGCGGGACCTCGGGGTGGTCCTCCTCCCCCGCGCCCGTGTCGACCTGGAGGCTGGTGTAACGCAACTTCATGATGTGGCCGGCGCCGGGCTCGCTCCAGTCGTCGCGGGCCAGGTTCCAGTGCACGACGTGCCAGCCCCCGGTGCCCAGCCCGAGCTCGACGGCCGTGGTGTTGCAGACGACCCGGTCGCCCACCGCGACAGGGCCGGTGAGCTGGGTCAGGACGTAGGCCCGCGTCGGCTCGTCCTCGCCGAGGTCCACCCGGACGCGCTGAAGCCCGGCGCGTTCGCTGACGAGTTGGGTGACCGCGCCGGTGCGGAACGAGGGCACGGCGGCGGGGCTACAAGGACGCGATCAGCTTCTCGACCCGCTCGTCACGGGCCTTGAAGGGGTCCTTGCACAGGACGGTGCGCTGGGCCTGGTCGTTCAGCTTCAGATGGACCCAGTCCACCGTGTAGTCCCGCTTCTTCTCCTTGGCCTTCTTGATGAACTCGCCCCGGAGGCGGGCCCGCGTGGTCTGCGGCGGATGCTCGACGGCGTGGTTGATGTCCTGGTCGGTGGCGACCCGGTCGACCATGCCCTTCTGCTGCATCCGGTAGAAGAGGCCCCGGCTGCGGTTGACGTCGTGGTACTGCAGGTCGAGCAGGGCGACCCGAGCGTGGGAGAGGGGCAGGTCGTGACGCTCCCGGTAGGCCTCGATGAGGTTGTGCTTGATGACCCAGTCGCACTCCCGGTCGAGCGAGAAGGGGTCCTTCTCGAGGCCGGTGAGCGTGTGCTCCCACATGTCCAGGGCCTGCTGCTCCAGCGGCGACAGCCCCCGGGTGTCGGCGAAGCGCATGGCCCGGTTCAGGTACTCGGACTGGATCTCCAGCGCCGAGGCCTCCCGGCCGTTGGCCAGGCGGACCCGGCGGGTGCAGGTCAGGTCGTGGCTGATCTCGCGGATGGCCCGGATGGGGTTCTCCAGGGTCATGTCCCGGATGACGACCGACGGCTCCTCGAGCATGCGCAGGATGATGCTGGCCGCTCCCACCTTGAGGAAGGTGGCGTACTCGCTCATGTTGGAGTCGCCCACGATGACATGGAGGCGCCGGTAGCGCTCGGCGTCGGCGTGGGGCTCGTCCCGGGTGTTGATGATGGGACGGGACCGGGTGGTGGCGCTGGAGACGCCCTCCCAGATGTGCTCGGCCCGCTGGCTGATGCAGAACATGGCACCCCGGGCGGTCTGCAGGACCTTGCCCGCCCCGGCGTAGATCTGGCGGCTGACCAGGAAGGGGATGAGGACGTCGACGTAGTGGCTGAAGTCGTCTCGGCGGCTGGTCAGGTAGTTCTCGTGGCAGCCATAGGAGTTGCCGGCGGAGTCGGTGTTGTTCTTGAACAGGTAGATGACGCCCCGGATGCCCTCTTCCCGGAGGCGCTGCTCGGCCGAGGCCAGGAGCTGCTCGAGGATGCGCTCCCCCGCCTTGTCGTGCACGACGAGGTCGTAGATGGAGTCGCACTCGGGGGTGGCGTACTCGGGGTGGCTGCCCACGTCGAGGTAGAGGCGGGCGCCGTTGGCCAGGAAGACGTTCGAGCT
>DATDAH010000304.1:0-2504 GCA_036525535.1 Acidimicrobiales bacterium | reverse complement strand
GGGCGACGGACGTCACGCAGTTGGCCGACGACGCGCTCGCCCGCGAGGCGACCGCCGCCACCGGCCTCAACGGCGGTATCGCGATCCCCCACTGCCGCAGCACCGGGGTCGAGACGCCGACGCTGGCCTTCGCCCGCCTCTCGCCAGGCGTCGACTTCGGAGCCAAGGACGGCCCCGCCGATCTCGCGTTCCTGATCGCTGCTCCTGCCGGGGGCGACGCCTCCCACCTCAAGCTGCTGGCCAAGCTCGCGCGGGCGCTGGTGAAGAAGGAGTTCACCGACAGCCTGCGCGCGGCCACGACGCCGGCCGAGGTCGTCCAGCTGGTCTCGGGCGTCGTGGGCGAGGAGGCCCCCGCGGCCGCACCCGCTCCCACCCCCGCGGCAGCTGCCCCGGCCACGGTCACCGCAAGCGGACACCGTTCGCTCGTGGCCGTGACGGCCTGCCCCACCGGCATCGCCCACACCTACATGGCCGCTGAAGCACTGGAGGCGGCCGCCGAGCGGGCAGGGGTCGACATCCAGGTCGAGACGCAGGGCTCGGCCGGCTCCACCCCGCTCTCCCACGATGCGATCGCGGCAGCCTCAGCCGTGATCTTCGCCGTCGACGTGGGGGTCCGCGACCGGCAGCGGTTCGGCGGCAAGCCGGTCGTCTCCTCCGGAGTCAAGCGCCCGATCGACGACGGCGACACGATGATCGCCGAGGCCCTCCGCTACGCCGACGACCCCAACGCACCGCGGGTCGAGGGCGACGCGTCGGGGGCCGGCGCCGAAGGGTCGACCGGCGGCGACTCGTTCGGCTACCACGTCCGGCGGATCCTGATGACCGGTGTGTCGTACATGATCCCGTTCGTCGCGGCGGGTGGTCTGCTGATCGCCCTCAGCTTCTTGCTCGGTGGCTACAACATCACCGACGCGGCCAGCGACATCCTCGTCAGCAACAACATCTTCAACCTGCCCGACCTCAGTGCCCTCGGCCTCGACAAGGCTCTGTTCGACAGCTCGTTCTTCGCCTACGTCGGCGCCATGTTCTTCGCCCTCGGCGCCACGGCTTTCATGTTCCTGGTCCCTGCCCTGGCCGGGTACATCGCCTACGCGATCGCCGACCGGCCGGGCATCGCCCCGGGCTTCGTGATGGGTGCGCTGGCGGTCGACCTCGGCGGCTTCGGCCTCCCTCAGAGCGGCTTCCTGGGCGGCATCATCGGCGGCGTGATGGCCGGCTACGTCGCGCTGTGGATCTCACGCTGGAAGGTCGCCGCGTGGGCGCGTGGCCTGATGCCGGTGCTGGTCATCCCCTTGCTCGCCACGATGATCTCCGGCGTGGTGATGATCGCCGTGCTCAGCAAGCCGCTGGGCAAGCTGATGGAGTGGCTCAACGACGGCCTGACCAAGATGAGCGAGAACTCCGGGCTCGCCATCCTGCTCGGCGTCATCCTCGGCCTGATGATGGCCTTCGACATGGGCGGCGCCATCAACAAGGTCGCCTACGCCTTCGCGATCGCGGGCCTCACCACGGCAGGCACGGCCGCCCCCGACAGCGCCCCGGAGTTCCAGATCATGGCCGCGGTCATGCTGGCCGGCATGGTCCCGCCGCTGGCACTGGCTCTCGCTACAGTGCTGCGCCCGAATCTGTTCACCGTCGCCGAGCACGAGAACGGCAAGGCAGGCTGGGCTCTCGGCGCCTCCTTCATCACCGAGGGAGCCATCCCGTTCGCCGCGGCCGACCCGCTGCGGGTGATCCCGGGGATCATGCTCGGCAGTGCGGTGACCGGCGGGCTGTCCATGGCCCTCGACGTCGGCGTCCGCGCTCCCCACGGTGGCATCTTCGTGTTGTTCGCCGTGACCAACTACCTGGGCTACTTCATCGCCCTCGTCGCGGGCACGCTCGTCGGAGCCTTCGCCGTCGTCGCCCTGAAGTCGACGAACAAGCAGCCCGTCGACGCTATCGCCACCGTCTGAGCGTCGTACCCGTCCCAGCCCCACCAGAGAAGGAGCACCATGCCCACGAAGACCGTCGTCGTCGGTTCCGCCGTCGGCCTGCACGCCCGCCCGGCCGCGATCATCTCGGAAGCAGCCGGAGAGCTGGACGCGGAGGTGACCCTCGCGACTCCGGGCGGCGACCCCGTCGACGCGAGCTCGGCCCTGATGATCATGACCCTCGGCGCGGGCAACGGCGACAGCGTGGAGGTCAGCTCCGACGACCAGAGCGCCGTCGACAAGATCGCCGCCCTGGTCGAGCAGGACCTGGACGCCTGACGATTCCGCGATAGTCCCTGACGTTTGGGCCCCTTCGACTCACCGACGAGGCCCAGACGTCAGGGACTATCCGTGTCAGCCGTACGCCGCAGCTCGCGGTAGCAGATCCGCGCGCCGACGACGCGGGCGAGCTCGCGCATGATCTTGGCGAAGAACTGCTGGCGGTAGTTGTTGTCGGTGACGGCGTAGACCGTGAAGTACAGGCCGCTGAACGCCGCCAGGAAGATCGACACCCGCGCCAGCTCCTGGCTC
>DATDAH010000303.1:0-2788 GCA_036525535.1 Acidimicrobiales bacterium | reverse complement strand
TCGATCCCGATCCTCCTGGGCTCGGACAGCGACGCCTCCTACGTCGCGTCGGCCCGCGCCAACTTCGGCCCCGACGTGACCACCGCGGAGGAGTCGGAGGCCATGGTCGACACGGCGAAGGCCATCGTCACCAGCCAGGCCCAGGTCGAGGATGCGCTCAGCAGGGAGCGGATCGACCGCGACCCCAGCAACGTCGTGGACGAGATCGACGTCGAGTCGGTCGGGGGCTCCGGGGTGCTCGTCGTGTCCGCGACCGACGCCGATCCCGAAGTCGCGAGCGCCTTGGCCAACGGCATGGCCCAGCAGCTGGTGTCCGCTCGCCACGACCTGCTCATCGGCCCGATGGAGCGGCGCCTGGCCGAGCTCGACCAGCAGCTCGAGGGCGTCGAGGCGGATATCGCCGAAATCACCGATGGAAACGGGGACGAGGCCGACAACTCCACGCTCGATCGTCAGCTCAACGCGGCGCTCAGTCAGCAGAGCGACATCCAGAACCAGCGCGACACCCTGAGCCAGACCATCGACGCCACACCGCGACCCGCACTCCTCGACCCGGCGACGACGCCGACCGACCCGGTGTCATCCGGGCTCGCGGCCGACCTGGTGGTCGCCGGCCTGCTCGGGCTGATCCTGGGGGTGGCCCTGGCGGCGGTCATCGAAGCGCTCCGCCCCTCGATCGTGAGCGGCGATGCCCTCGCCCACGTCCTCGGCGCTCCGCTCCTCGGGCGCATCCCGAACCCGGCGAACCGCTCCACCGACCTCGCCGACCCCGGTGACGACCTCGTGTCCCTTCAGCTCGGGCTGGCCGCAACCAGCGCCCGCCTCGACGTGGTCCACCTCACGGATGTCGGGCCCGATGTCGATCTCGAGCGTCTGGCCGGACGGCTGCAGACCGCAGTACCCAACGTGGCCGTCGAGCTGGTCGGATCCGACCGTCCGGACACACCCCGAGGGCCGCGCTCGAACCGCGCGCGTCACGGCCTCGTGGTCGTCGCTCCGGAGGTGCTGCCGCGCGACTCGCTCAGCGGGTTGGAGCACCTTCTCGCCATAACCCAGTGGCCGCTCGTGGGCATCATCGCCTATCCCGGCCCGCTTTGGACCCACTACCACTTCCGCCAGGACCTCCGATCGCTCTGGACCCGCTTCCGGACGGCCGTGGGCTCGAAGGCCGGCGGGCGTCGGCAGGCCGCCCGCTCGACGGCAACGCCGGGGACGTGGGTACCGTCGGGCCCTGAGGTGGAGTCCTGAAAGCCGCGGTACTGACGCCCGGCGGGGTAGTAGTCCTCCACCAACCTCGGCCGGATCGACTTCCCCTCGTCGCGATCGGGATGGGCGTGGCCATGCTGCCCCTGCTGAACCCCAAGGGGCCCCTGAACACGGGACCCGTCGACCTCTTCCTCGGCGCCGGGATCCTCATGACCCTGCTCTGGGCCGGCTCCACCAGGGCCCAGATCCACGTTCCCTACGCCGTTCCCCTCGGTGTGCTCGCCGTGGCGGGCTTGGTCGCGGCGCTGCTCGGGACCGCGCCGGGCCGCGGCGGTGGCGCGGTCGTGCAGGAGGCGGTCCTGCTCGCCTGGTGCGCGGCGATCACCAGCCTCTGCACGACCCCGGAGCGCCTGCGGTTCCTCCTCCGTGTCTGGTGCCTGAGTGCGATCGTCTGGGCCGTCATCCTCATCCTGTCCGTGTCCACGGGCCAGATCCGGGTGCCGGGAGGCGTCGGCGGCTACGGGGACAGGGCCCGCCTCTGGTTCGACCATCCCAACCTGGCCGGCAACTACTTCGTCATCTCCATCTTCGTCATCCTCGCCGCCCGGCAGCCCAGGAAGCCGGTGGTCCGGACCCTGGCGGTCATCACCCTGGTCATCGCCATTCTCCTGACCGGGTCGAACACGGCGTTGCTGTGCCTGCCGGTCGGCGGCCTGGTCATCGTCTTCCTGCGGGTCCGCGACCGAAGCGGCTCGATCCCCGCCGTCGCCGTCGCCCTCTGCCTCGTCCTGGCCGGCGGCGTGCTCTGGTCGACGGTCGGTCAGGCGACGGTGGCGAGCCTCCAGCACACCGACAACCCCATCTTCCGCTACTCGGTTGCCCGCACCTCTCGGAGTGCGGAAGGGCGCGAGTCCCTCTTCTCCTCCTCCTACGAGCTGTACCGCGAGGGCAACGTCGTCGGTGTCGGTCCGGCCGCGACCCGTCAGGCCCTGGCGGAGACGGCCGATCGCCCCGCGAAGGAAGCGCACAACGACTACCTCGGCACGCTCGTCGAGCGAGGGCCGCTCGGGATCTTCGCCCTGATCGTCCTCGCCGGCGCGGCGGGCGTGCGGGTCATGGGGGCCCAGCGGTTGTCGCCGGAGTGGGCGGCGGTCATGCCCAACCCGGCTGCTCTGGCCGGGGCGGCGGCGGGGATCGCGCTCACCGCGCTGACCCACGAGGCGCTGCACTACCGGCACTTCTGGACCCTCCTCGCCGTGGTCGCGGTGCTGTACCTCACTCGGGAGCACGAGCCAGGACTCCCGGACGGAGCGCAGGCCCATGGCGCCTGACCCCACGACCGCCGCCCCACCCCTCGGCGAGTCCGGGGCGCGGCGGGTGGCGGCCAATTCGGTCTGGCAGATGGTCTCCTTCGCCGCCCGGGCGATCGCGGGCCTGGGGAGCGTCGTGCTCCTCGCCCGATCAGGCGGTCCGGAAGGGCTCGGCACCTTCCAGTTCGCACTGGTGCTCACCAGCTTCCTGCCCTACTACTTCGGGCTCCCCAGCCTGCTGGCCCGCGAGGTGGCGAGGAAGCCGGAGGACG
>DATDAH010000302.1:0-3660 GCA_036525535.1 Acidimicrobiales bacterium | reverse complement strand
TGACTCGCTGATCAGGTCGGCATCGCCCACCGCCGTCGGCAGGTCCTCGGTGTACGTGAGGCGGGCGAAGGTGCCGTCGATCTCCTCCCGGGTGGCGCCTCGCCGCTCCAGGAAGTGCTCGGCGTACTGCCGGTGGAACGCCTTCCCCGCCTCCAAGCCGGCGGGGAAGGCGTCGTAGACGGTCACCTGCTTCCCGTGGAAGGCCATCTGCCACGCGACCTGGGATCCCATCGTGCCGGCGCCGGCGGTGGTGATCCGGTCGAAGCTCACGGCTCTGCTGGTCGCGGCAGGACGCAGGGCTTCGACGCGTAGGTGACCGCTCCGTCGAGGATGCGGCGCAGGCTGGCGTCGACCACGGGCACGTCGGTCTCGAGCCTCCGGAAGCGCGGGACGATGCACGTCACGATCCACTGCCAGCGGTCGTCGAAGCGAGTGATCCTCGGCCAGGCGTGGGCCCGCAGGGTTTGCGGGATCCCCCGCCCGAACGCGAAGCCGTAGAAGGAGGAGAAGTAGGAGAGCTCCTGCCGCAGGCCGCGAACCTCGAAGCTCAGGGCCGAGCCCAGGGAGATGATGCGGGCGAAGGCGCACGACAGGCGGTCGAGATGGGGCTGCACCAGGGCGCGCTGCTCGTGCTCGAGGAGCTGGATGTTGCCCTCCCAGATGAGGTCGACAGCCGCCTGTCGAGCCGGCCCGGACGCCGATCCGTCCTCCAGGACACCGCGTCCTCGGTCGATCGCCTCGAAGCCGGCGAGGACCGGGGCGTAGGCCGGCTCCGGACCCAGCAGTCGACGCAGCCGTTCGATCCCGTCGTCCGCGGAGGCGTAGGCGACGTGCACCCAGAAGATGTCGTCGAAGATGCCGTTGTTCGTCTCGCGGATCGTGTTCACGTCCTCCAGGCGCAGGGCCCGCCGACGCAGGCTGTGGGGGATGTCGGCGTAGCCGGTTTGATCGGTGTCCAGCCGGAAGGGATAGAGCGCGAGCCGGGCATGGTGCGACGCGAACGCCGCCATCCCGGCCCACTTGAAGCACGCCGGGAGCTGCTTGTAGATCCAGGCGTAGCGAGACGAGATCTCGAGGTTGCGGTGGAACACGCACGGCTGGTCGGTCAGCAGGCTCTCGGCCAGTGCCTTCCACGCGGCGATCGTCTCTGGCGTCCCCGAGGCCAGAACGAGCTCGCGGGGCGTGGGGGCGAGCTCGGCGGGCGTGATCAGATCGACCATCCGGCCGGTCTCCTTCCACTCTCCACGACGACCAATCATCGCGCTGCTCCGGTGCGATCGCATCGCCGACCGCGCCGTCCGCGGCGCCGTGCGACGAGCTCGCGCCTCCCTCACCACCGTTCCGGAGGTCCACCTAAGGTCGCACGATGCCGTCGAGCGATGAGCGTGGAGCCGACTGGGCGGCCGACCTCCGCCGCCGACTCGAGGAGCTCCTCGATGAGTACCGGTCGTCACTGCACGACTGCCTCGACGGGTTGTCCGAGGACGAGGCCCGGATGCGGCTCGTTCCCTCGAAGACGACGCTGCTGGGTCTGGTCAAGCACGCCACCTTCGTCGAGGGGGTCTGGTTCGACCAGGCCCTCGACGGCCGCTCCTACGCCGAGCTCGGCATCCCGGACACGGTGGACGGGTCGTTCACCCTCCAAGCGTCCGACACCATCGACTCGGTGCGGGAGCGGCATCGGCAACGGTGCGAGCGATCCCACCGGGCGATGGCCGAGCTGGATCTCGACGCCACGGTCACCGGCCGGGGTGAGCGGCCGGTCTGGGCCCTCTACACGCAGGTGCTGCGGGAGCTCGCCCACCACACCGGGCATGCGGACATCCTGCGCGAGCAGATCCTGGCCCGGCGTCAGGCGCCGACGCCAGGGTGAAGCCCTCCTAACCAGGGGCGGCGACCTCGTCGCAATACCGGTGCCAATGCCACACGCCGCCCACCCGCTCCCGGCCTCGAGCACCAGCGCCCGCGGCGCGCACCGCCTGGCCTGGTACAGCAAGTAGAGGCCGCCGAAGCCGGCCCCCCACGACGATCAGATCGAGGTCGTCGGTGACAGCGACGCCACGGCCTCGTCGAGGACCTGGAGGTGCAGGTCCACGTCGGCTTCGGTGGTGGCCGGGCACATCAGGGCCATGTTGTGGAACGGGGTGAGCAGGATCCCCCGGTTCAGCAGGTAGAGGTGGAGGTAGTCCTCCAGCTCGGCGTCGGTGACGGCCTCGGACTCGGTGCCGTTGCGGGGGGCCGGGCTGGCGAAGCGGTACTCGGAGCGGGCCCCGAGTTGGCTCACCGACCACGGGAGGCTCCGGTCAGCGATGATCCGCTCGACCCCGTCGTTGTACCGGGTGCAGAGGGCGATCATCGTCTCGAAGGCGTCGTCGGTCAGGACCTGCTCGAGGGTCGCCCGGGCCGCGGCGAGGGAGAGGGCGTTGCCGGCCAGGGTGCCGCCGACCCCACCGGTGTCGATGAGGTCGAGGTCCTCGCGGGCGAGCAGGCGCTCGGCCAGGTCGGCATCGAGGCCGTAGGCCCCGATCGGGATGCCACCGGCGATCGCCTTGCCCAGGGTGACGATGTCGGGATCCAGGTCCCACGCCGCCGTGCAACCGCCCGGGCCGGCGGAGAGGGTGTGGGTCTCGTCGATGATCAGGAGCGTCCCCGCTTCCCGGGTGAGCCGGCGGACCCCCTCGAGGTAGCCGGGCTCGGGCAGGACGATCCCCATGTTGGTGAGGGCCGGCTCCATGAGGACGACGGCCACGTCGCCGTGGGCCAGCTCGGCCTCCAGGCCCGCCAGGTCGTTGAACTCGGCGACCCGACTGCTCTCGGTCACGTCGCAGGGGGCGCCGACGTTGCCGGGCCGGGGCACGGGGCCCGACGGCGAGGTCACGATGAGCGACTCGTCGACGCTGCCGTGGTAGCACCAGGCGTTCACCAGGACCCGCGGGCGACCGGTGAACGCCCGGCAGAGGCGCAGGGCCCACCGGTTCGCGTCGGTGGCCGTGAGGGCGAAGCTCCAGGCGCTGACCCCGAAGCGGCGGGTCAGCTCGGCCGCCACGACGGCACCGTCCTCGGTGGGCATCATCGCCGTCGCCCCACCGGCGTCGGCGTAGCGGGCCTGGACCGCGGCGACCGTCGCCGGTGGCGAGTGGCCGGCCATGGCGCCGGTGTCACCGAGGCAGAAGTCGACCAGCTCGTGGCCGTCGATGGTCGTGACCCGGGCCCCGGACGCCCGGTCCAGGAAGAGCGGGAAGCCCCCGGCGGTCTTGGCCATCCACGTCATGGGCACGCCGCCGAACAGGTGGGTCGCCTCCTTCGCGGCCTGCTGGGACCGCGGGTTCTGCTCGGCGTAGAGCCGCCGCTCGGCCTCCAAGCCCTTGCTCACTCGGTCCCGGTCGATCATCGGTCTCCTTCGCTCTTCATCTGTCCATCACGCCTGCGGAGCCCGTCTCACCACCGAGGTGACGGCTTGCCGTCGCCAACGACCTTCGGTCAGGCGTTGAGGGCGGCGAATCCCTCGTAGACCATCCAGGCCGGCCAGAACAGGCCCTGGAGGACCACGAGCACGTACTCCCAGAAGGAGTCGGCTTGCTGCCAGAAGTACACCCAGGCCCCGAAGATGCCCAAGCCGTAGATCGCACCTCCGCCGGCGGTGGCACCGGCGCCGTTGCT
>DATDAH010000301.1:0-19210 GCA_036525535.1 Acidimicrobiales bacterium | reverse complement strand
GCCATCGGCGACTTCACCCGTTACCCCGACGAGGCCCTCGACGCGGTGGCGTGCATCACCTCGGTCGAAAGCAATGCGCAGTACATGGTCGAGGCGGGCAACCCCGCCGCCCGCGACGCGGCCTATGACGACCCCGCGGTGCGGGAGGCCTACCCGATGGCCGATCTGATCCGGGACTCGATCAACGACGCCGGCCCCCGCCCGATCACCCCGTACTACGGCGACGTGTCGACCTCCGTACAGCGCACCTGGCACCCCGCCAACTCGGTGCAGTCCCCGGAAACCCCGGAGGAGACCGACTCGTACATGGGTGAGGTCCTGCAAGGGGAACGCCTCCTGTGACCGCAGCCATCGCCTCGGATCGCCTCCACAGCGAACGCCGCTTGGGGTTCCGGCTGTCCTTCCCCGCCTTCTTCGTGATGATCCTCGTGACCGCCTACCCGCTGGGGTACGCGGTGGTCCTCTCCTTCTACCGCTACCGCCTGACCGATCCCGCGGGCAAGGAGTTCGTCGGTCTCAAGAACTACGTCACCGTGCTCACCGATCCGGTGTGGTGGAGCGCGGTGTCGACGACGGCGATCATCACCTTGGTGAGTGTCGGCGTGGAGCTGGTCCTGGGCTTCGGCTTCGCCTGGGTCATGTACCGGATCCTGCGGGGCCGGTCGCTTGTGCGCACGGCCATCCTGGTCCCCTATGGGATCATCACGGTGGTCTCGGCCTTCGTGTGGCGCTACGCCTTCCAGCTCGACTCGGGGTTCGTGAACCAGTGGTTCGGGCTCGAGGACTTCAACTGGTTCGGCGAGCGGTGGTCCTCGCTCTTCGTCATCACGTTGTCGGAGATCTGGAAGACGACACCGTTCATCTCCCTGCTCCTCCTGGCCGGCCTGGTCCAGGTCCCCGAGGAGCTGCAGGAGGCGGCCAAGGTCGACGGGGCCACGGCCTGGCAGCGCCTCTGGAAGGTCGTCCTGCCCAACATGAAGGCCGCCATCATGGTGGCCGTCCTGTTCCGCACGCTCGACGCGTGGCGGATCTTCGACAACCCGTTCATCATGACCAGCGGGGCCAACAACACCGAGACCCTGTCGTTCCTGGCCTACCGCCAGAACGTCACGCTGGTGAACCTGGGCGCCGGCTCTGCCGTGTCCGTGCTCCTCTTCGCCACCGTCGTGATCATCGCGGTGATCTTCATCAAGGGCTTCCGCACCGATCTCAGCCAGGTCAGGGGTGATGCGTGATGGCGAGCGGCGGCAAGACCAGCAACTGGTGGACGGTCTGGGGCGTGATCATCCTCGCCTGGGCGTTGTTCCCGCTCCTCTGGATGACCTCCCTGGCCTTCAAGAGCCCCGACACCTTCCGCAGCGGGTCGCCGTCGTTCTTCCCGGAGGACTGGACCTGGGACAACTTCGACACCGTCTTCAACGACTCGCTGTTCACATCGGCCCTGCGCAACTCGTTCGGCATCGCCATCATCGCCACGTTGCTGTCGGTGATCGTGGCCATGTTCGCGGCCTACGCCATCGCCCGCCTCGAGTTCCGGGGCAAGAGGCTCCTGCTGTCGATGGCCCTGGCCATCGCCATGTTCCCCCAGGCCGCCCTGGTCGGCCCCCTGTTCAACATGTGGCGCAACCTGGGCATCTACGACACGTGGCTCGGCCTCATCATCCCGTACCTCACCTTCGCCCTCCCGCTGTCCATCTGGACGATGTCGGCCTTCTTCCGCCAGATCCCCTGGGAGATGGAGCAGGCCGCCCAGGTCGACGGGGCCACGTCGTGGCAGGCGTTCCGCAAGGTCATCGTGCCCCTCGCCGCCCCCGGTGTCTTCACCACGGCGATCCTGACCTTCTTCTTCTGTTGGAACGAGTTCCTGCTCGCCATCTCCCTGACCTCCACGGACCGGGCCCGCACGGTGCCGGCGGCCCTCTCGTTCTTCACCGGACAGTCGCAGTTCCAGTCGCCGGTGACGGCGGTGATGGCTGCGTCGGTGGTCGTCACCGTCCCGATCGTCATCATCGTGCTCGTCTTCCAGCGGCGCATCGTCGCGGGCCTGACCGCCGGTGCCGTAAAGGGCTGACCCAAGGAGTGACATGGCCGAGATCACCCTGCGCAACATCGTCAAGAAGTACGGCGACGGCTTCCCGGCGGTCAACGACGTCAGCCTCGACATCGCCGACGGGGAGTTCATGATCCTGGTCGGCCCGTCGGGCTGTGGGAAGTCGACCGTGCTGCGGATGATCGTGGGCCTGGAGGACATCACCGACGGCGAGGTGACCATCGGCGGCGAGCGGATGAACGAGAAGGCGCCGCGGGACCGCCACCTGGCAATGGTCTTCCAGAACTACGCCCTCTATCCGCACCTCACCGTGTTCGAGAACATCGCCTTCCCGCTCCGGCTGGCCAAGGACCTGTCCGAGGACGAGATCCGGGCCAAGGTCGAGGAGGCCGCCGGCACCCTGGAGCTGACCGAGCACCTCGACCGTCGGCCGGCCAACCTGTCCGGCGGCCAGCGCCAACGGGTGGCCATGGGCCGGGCGATCGTCCGGGAGGCGCAGGCGTTCCTCTTCGACGAGCCCCTTTCGAACCTCGACGCCAAGCTCCGGGGTCAGATGCGCACCGAGATCCTGCGCATGCAGCGCCGCATGGGCACCACCACCGTCTACGTGACCCACGACCAGGTCGAGGCCATGACCCTGGGTGACCGCGTCGCGCTCCTCCGCAAGGGCGAGCTGCAGCAGGTCGGGCCTCCCCGCGAGCTCTACGAGCACCCGCTGAACCTGTTCGTGGCCGGGTTCATCGGCTCCCCGCCCATGAACTTCGTGCCCGCAACCCTGGACGGCGACCAGCTCCAGCTCCCGTTCGTCACGTTCACGCTCCCCGAGGACATGCGCGAGCAGGTCGGGGACCGGGAGCACGTCATGGTCGGCATCCGCCCCGAACGCTTCGACGACGCCGAGGTCGTCGACGGCGACAAGGCCGCCGACGGCGTCACCTTCGACGCCGAGATCGACGTCGTCGAGTGGTTGGGCAACGAGCAGTACGCCTACATCCCCTACGAGGCCCCCGAGCTGTTGGAGGAGACGCTGGAAGAGCTCGAGCGCGACCTCGACAGTGAGCGGATGCGCAGCCAGCTCGTCGTCGCGCTCGACCCCTCCAGCACGATCGACGCCGGCACGACGGCCAAGCTCTGGTTCGACCCCCGGCACATGCACGTCTTCGATGTCGAGAGCGGCGAGAACCTCACCAACCCGGCGAAGGCGCCCGAGTCCGTGGGCGCGGACGCCGGCGCCTGACCCGACGGTCGTTCACTCCAGGAGGCGCTTCTCCTCGGGCCGATCGGGCAGCACCGTGGTCAGGTAGTCGGCGAGCGCCTCGGGGTTGGTGATCTCCCGGCCCGCCTGTTCGGCCATGGCGTGACGGTGGTCGAGCATCTCGTGGAAGAGCTCGGGCGGCTCGAGCCGGCCGGCCAGCTCATCGGGGACGGCGCCGATGATCGGCTCGTAGACCTCGTCCAGCCACCGGGCGGCGCCCACTGCGGCCGGTACGGGGTTCCCTTCGTCCTGCTCGAGCCGGGCCCGGAAGTTTTCGATGTCGGCCAAGAGCCGGCGGGCCTGGTTCTCCTGGACCCGGAGGCCGGTGCTCCGCTGCAGGGCCCGGGCGTGGTGGCCCTCCTCGACGAGAGCCGGGGTGATGTCGAGGACGTTGCCCCCGTCCGCCGAGCGGATGGCCAGCTCCTCGACATCGAAGCCCAGCTCGTTGATCCGACGGAGCCGGCCGTCGATCCGCCACCGCTCACCGCTGTCGAACCGGTCGGTGCGGGTCAGCTCCTCCCACAGCTCCTCGTAGCGGTCGCGGAGCTCGTCGGCGATGGCCACCGGGTCCGCATCGGTGGGCACCCGTTCGGCGGCCTGCAGGTCGAGCAGTCCTCCGACCACGTTCTCGTGGGCGATCTCGAGGTCGTGGGCCCGGAGCCGGTCATTGATCGACGGTCGCTTCTCGGCCGTCTCGGCGTCGACCAGGTAGGTCATCATCGCCCCGCCGTCCCGGCGGAACAGGACGTTGGAGAGCGAGCAGTCGCCCCAGAACACCCCGGCGAGGTGGAGGCGGACGAGGAGCACGACGGCGGCGTCGATCAGCACCTCCTTGGCGGCCACGGCCTCGCGGCCCAGGACGTACCAGTAGGGCAGCGAGTAGTCGAGGTACCGCGTGATCAGGGCGCCGGCGTCGCCCAGGCCACGGTCCCGGACGAAACCGACCGATTCGACCACCGGGAGGCCGACGTCGAGCAGCGTGCGCAGCGTCCGGTGCTCGCGCGCGGCGAGGGCGGCGTCCGTCTCCTTGATGGCGTAGACCCGGTTGTCGTAGCGGACGAAGCGCACGACGTGACGACTGACGCCGTGGGCCATGGGCACCAGCCGTTCGTGATCCCACTGAGCCAGCGGCACGGTCCACGGCAGGTCGAGGAAGTCCGGGTGCCCACCGCGGACGAGGACCTCCACCTCCGCACCGCCGTCGGCCATGGACCCGATCGTCGCACGGGCCGGGCGATCAGCCAACGAGCGGCGATCGGTTCAGCCGAAGGGCTGGAGGCCGTCGGCCACGATCCACATGCTGAAGTACTGGCTGTTGGCGCCGTAGGCCATGGCCAGGGCCGTCTTCGCCCCCTCGACCTGGTGCTCGCCGGCCGCGCCGCGGACCTGGTTGGCGGCCTCGGCGAAGCGCAGCAGACCCGAGGCGCCGATGGGGTTGCTGGACAGGACCCCACCGGAGGCGTTGATCGGGAAGGAGCCGCCCAGCTCGGTGGAGCCGTCGTCGATCATCTTCCAGCCCTCGCCCTCGGCGGCGATGCCGTGGCCCTCCAGCCAGATGGCCTCGTGCCAGGAGAACGGCACGTACAGCTCGGCCGTGTCCAGTTGCCGGCGGGGATCGGTGATGCCCGCCATCGCGTAGACGTCGTCGGCGCACTGGATGCAGGCCGCGGGGCGAACCGGGTCCCGTCCGGGGAAGTTCGGGGGCTCGGAGCGGGACGAGGTCCCCAGGATCCAGGCCGGGGGCCGACCGTCGGCCAGCGCCGCTAGGCCGCCGGCCTCGTCGGTCAGGACCATGGCGCAGGCCCCGTCGGAGGACGGGCAGGACTCGAGGAAGCGGATGGGCTCCCACATCATCGGGGAGGCCTTCACCTTCTCGATGGAGATGTCCTCGATCTTGAGATGGGCGTAGGGGTTCTTCAGGGCGTTGAGCCGGTCCTTGACCGCCACCTTCCACCCGATGTGCTCGGGGGCGCCGCTGCGCTGGATGTAGGCCCGGATGAAGGGGGCGAAGGCCCCTCCGGCGCCGAGCGAGGCGCCCTTGCCGCTACCGAGGGCGAACTGGGCGTTGCCCTCTGACTGCTTCTCGAAGGCCACGGCCAGGACCGTCTTGTGCTTGCCCGCCTGCACGTGGGAGGCGGCCACGATGGCGGTGGTGCCGCCGACCGAGCCCGCGGTGTGAACCCGGAACATCGGCTTGCCCACGGCCCCGAGGGCGTCGGAGAGATAGAGCTCCGGCTTCATCACCCCCTCGAACAGGTCGGGGGCCTTGCCCAGCACGACGGCGTCGATGTCGGCCAACGTGAGCTGCGCGTCCTCCAGCGCCCGGAACACGGCTTCCCGCACGAGGCCGCCGAGGGAGACATCGCGGCGACGGGACTTGTGGTGCGTCTGCCCGACGCCGATCACGGCGGTGGGGATCACGCTCCGTCCTCCAGGATGCAGATGAGGTTCTGTTGCAGGCAGGGGCCGCTGGTCGAGTGGCCGAGGGCCCGGGTGCCCCCGCCGAAGACGTGGTCAGCGGCGTGGCCGATGCGGCAGAGGCCGGTGCCCATGATCGGGTTCGCCTTCAGCGCCCCGCCGGACGGGTTGACGGCCACGTCGTCCCCCAGTCCGAGGACCATCCGCAGCAGCAACTCCTCGTGGGTGAACGCGGCCTGCAGCTCGGCGACCTCGACCAGACCGTCGCCCAGGCCGGCCGCCTCGGCCGCCAGGCGGGTCGACGGGGAGTCGTCGAGGGCCCGGAATGACGGGTTGTGGCACTCGGTGCGGTGGTCGAACCCGGTGATGTACGCCGGTCGGTCGACGAGCCGGCGGGCCCGGTCCCCGGTAGCCAGCACCATGGCCACGGCCCCATCGGTGATCGGCGGGATGTCATGGCGGCGCAGGGGGGCGCGGACGTAGTCCTCCGTCAGGAGCTGGTCGATGTCGCCCTTGCCCCGGGAGCGCACCGCCACCTCGGCCATCGACCGCTCGTCGGCGATGCCGGCGCCGATCACGGCCCGGGCCTGCAGAGCGGCGAAGGTGAGGGGGTCGGCACCGATGGGGGCCAGGTAGTAGGGGTCCATCTCCATCGGGTAGATGAGCGCCGGGTCCCCGGTCGAGGACCGGCCGGACCCGGTGACCACGGCGACCTCGATGTCGCCCTCCTGGAGCCGGAGCCAGGCCTCGTAGAGCGCCCAGGCCCCGTCCATCTCCACGTGGGAGTCCCGCTTGGGCGGCCAGGCCCCGATGGCGTCGAGGTTCATGACGAACGAGAAGGCTTGACCCGTGATGTAGTCACAGCTGCCGAGGCAGGTGAAGTCGACGTCGGCCCGGGTCAGCCCGAGAGGGGTGAGGGCGTCGGTGATCACCTCCAGCAGGAGTTGGACCTCGGACTGCTCGGTGTGGCGGACCATCGGGGTCTGGGCCCACCCGACGACGGCGATGTCGGTCGACGTCGCCATCAGAAGATCCGGTTCACGAGATCGGGGTCGTCGATGTCGGGCTCACCGTTGGGGATCCAGCCGAGCAGGTTCCCGTAGGCCCCGCCCATGCCGCCGGCGCCACCGTCGATCTCCTCGGCGGGAGACGCCCACACCGCCGAGACCCGCTGGCCGACCCGCACATCGGCTGCCGGTAGCTCGATGACCGGTTGGTAGCTGAGGATGACGTCGGTGCCGTCCAGGAGCACGAAGGCCCGAACGAACGGCTCGGTCTCGGTTTGGCCCGGGTACGGGACGGGCGTGACGATCGTGAAGTTGGTGATGGTGCCCACCTCGGGCAGGTCGACCTCATGCTGGGGCCCCAGCTCCAGGGCGTCGATCGGGCAGTTGCCCTTGCCCCCGCTGTAGACCCGCTCACACTCCGGGCACTTCATGCCGAGCAGGCGGTTGTCCTTGGAGGCCTCGATGGCCCGGTCGACGGAGGCCGGGACCGGGTTCCGGTAGGTGATCGAGGCGATGTAGTCCATCATCTGGACGCCGTCGTCGGCGGGCTCGGTCGCCTCCTCGCCGTCCACCTCGGGGGCCTCCCCCAGGACGAAGCAGGCGATGTCGTCGATGCGCCCGAGCCGGGTGCCCTTCCACCGGGGCGCCACCCGGGCGCCGTCGGCGATGGCGTCGGGGGAGCCCGCGTCGACGGCGTGGAGCAAGGGCGTGGAGGCCCCGTCGAGACGGATGAAGGCGAAGGCGAAGGGGTGGTCGAGGAGATGCTGCTCGGAGGGGCTGGGCACCCAGGTCCAGGACTCGACCGTGCCCGCCGGCCCCACCTCTACGAAGTCGTGGGCCAGCTCGGCCCCGGTGGCCGGGTCCCATTCCATCGGCGGCACGAGCACGCCGGCGTCGGCGCGGATCCCGAGGATGCGCTTCTCGGTCAGCCCGGTCATGAACGCACCCATCACCGGCCCCAGCGACCGGGTGTAGGGGAACGTGATCGTGCTCTCGTCGAACCGGGTCAAGATGGCCTCCGTCGCTCGTCAGGGAGCACCTTTGTAGCCCTTCTCGATCGACCCCCGAGACAGGTCGGCCAGTTCGGCGACGACCTCATCGGTGTGCTGGCCCAGCCGGGGGGCGGTGGACCGCGGCCCGGACGGGGTGCCGTGGAAGTCGACGGGCGTGGCCAGCATGGTCGTGGTCGTCGGGCCGTCGGGGACCTGGACCAGGCCGCCGGCGGCATGGAACTGGGGGTCGGCCATCAGGTCGTCGAGGCTGTTGACCGGGGCCCAGAAGAAGTCCGGGTCGGCATCGAACACCGCGGCCCACTCGGCCAGGTCGCGCGTGGCGAAGATCTCGTCGAGGGTGGCGATCAGGTCGGTGGCGTGCTGAAAGCGGCCGCGCGGGGTCGAGTACTCGTGGCCGTCGAGCCATTCCGGGTGCCCGACGGCGCGGGCCAGCGGCGGCCAGTGCCGTTCACCCTCGAGACCGACGATCCAGAACCGCCTGCCGTCCCCCGCCACGTAGTTGTTCATGGCCGGATTGCCCATGGTCTGACGTCGGCCGATGGCGATCTCCTGGCCCCACATCAGGAACACGTTCAGGTCGAAGCCGACGGTGTAGGCGCCCTGCCGGAGCAACGAGGTGGTGACCAGCTGGCCCCGTCCGGTCGCCTGGCGGCCGAGGAGGGCGGCGCAGACCATGGCCGCGCCGGTCATGGCCACGGTGTGGTCGCCCATGCCGCCCCGCTGGAAGGGCGGGTCGTCGCCTGGCGCGGTGAGCAGGTCGGCGATGCCCGAGCGGGCCCAGTAGGCGGCGATGTCGTAGGCGGCCCGATCCGCATCGGGGCCTTCCAGGCCGAAGCCGGTGATCAGGGCGTAGACCAGCCGCTCGTCTTCGGCCAGGAGGGTGTCCGGGTCGAGCCCGACCCGTTCGAGGGCGGCAGGACGGATGTTGGTGAGGAACACGTCGGCGGTGGCGATGAGCTCGAGGGCCGTCGCCCGACCGTCCTCGGTGGTGACGTCGAGCACGACGCTGCGCTTCGACCGGTTGTCCAGCTCGAAGGGTGGGTTGGCGTCCATGTCCCCACCCAGCAGCTTCCCGAAGATCCGAGCGGGGTCACCGGACGGCGGCTCGATCTTGACGACGTCCGCGCCCCAGTCGGCCAGGATCCCACCCGCGGCCGGCCCGGCGACCCACACCCCCAGCTCCACCACCCGGATCCCGTCCAGCGGCCCGTCGGCGGTGCCCGTCGTGCTGTCCATGGCGCTCCCCCTTGCGCCCGCCTGCCTACCACGACTTCAGACGCCGATTTTCTTCGTCGATCCGCCTCCGGGGAGGGTGCTCAGGCGGCCCACCGGGCCCGACCGGTCGAGTACCGGTCGATGCCGGCGCTGACGTTGGCCAGGGCCCGGGCCCGGACGACGTCCGGCACCGTCGGGTCGATGAGCAGGTCGACCACGGCGGGGCTGACCCCCAGCACCTTGGCCTGTCGATGGACCTCGGCCAGAGGCCGGCGGGCGGCGGCCGGGCCCCGCTCGGCGACCAGGCGGCCCACGGCCGCCAGGTCGGTGGGGCCTGTCGTCGCGGTCCGGTTCGTCTTGAAGGGATGGAACTTGCGCATGGCGCTCTCCTCTCGAGCTGTGCGGTCGGTATCGGGTCAACCTACGACGATCATGGTCTGTAGAGAAGATCCAAATTGGACCAATCTCAACAGACCAAATGCCGAAATCACCCCCTGTTGCATTGTCCACCGTGCGCGCCGGTTGGTCTGGTCAGGTGAGACATCTCGAGGCTGGCCACCGCACCAGAGATGGGGCAGACTCGACGCCCGATGGACCTCTATCTCGAGCCGGGCACCCGCCGGGGCGTCGCCAACGCGTTGTTCGACCAGATCCGGGCGGCCGTCACCACGGGACGCGTCGCCGTGGGCGACCGGTTGCCTCCCAGCCGTGAGCTGGCGGCCCAGCTCGGCATCTCCCGGCAGACGGTCACCACCGTCTACGGCCGCCTGGTTGCTGAGGGCTACCTCGAGGGGCGGGCAGGAGGCGGCACGTTCGTGGCCGCCACCGCCGGGCCCACGCCCACCATGCCGGTCGCCTCCGTGCTCCGCCCAGCCGTTCCGCTACACCGGGAGACCCCGCCGCCGCCCCCGGCCGCGGGCGCGTTCGACCTGCGCATCGGTCGGACCGACCCGTCCCTGTTCCCGCTCGTCGAGTGGCGCCAGTGCGTCGTGGGCGCCCTCCAACAGGTCCCCGAGAGCTACGGCGACCCCGCCGGGCTGCTGGCGCTACGCCGGGCCCTGGCCCACTGGATCGGCCGCTCCCGGGGCGTCGAGGCGCCGCCCGAGCACCTGGTCGTCACCGCCGGCGCCCAACAGGCGGTCGACCTCGTCTCCCGGGTCCTGTTGCGCCCGGGCGATCACGCGGCGGTCGAGGAGCCGGGCTACCCACCGATCAGGAACCTCTGGGCCGCCATGGGCGTCCGGGTCACCCCCGTGCCCGTCGACCACGAGGGCATCGTGGTGGACCGGATCCCGCCCGACGTCCGGCTGATCTACACCACCCCGTCCCACCAGTCCCCGACCGGCGCCACCATGAGCCTGGCCCGCCGGCGGGCGCTGTTGACCTTCGCCGAAGAGCACGACGTGGCCGTCATCGAGGACGACTACGACTCCGAGCACCGCCACAGCGACCGGCCCCTCGAGCCGCTGTTCCGACTGGACCGGGCGGGCCGCGTCCTCTACGTCTGCACGTTCGCCAAGAACCTGGCCGCCTCCCTTCGCCTCGGGTTCGTGGTCGTGCCCGGCTCGCTGGTCGAGGCGACGACGGCGTGGCGGGAGCTGGCCGACGTCCAACCACCGGGCCTCACCCAGCAGGCCCTGCACCGGTTCATCACCGAGGGCCGGTTGGAGCGCCACCTGCGCCGGACGCGCCGCGTCTACCGCGAGCGACACGAGATCGTCCGGACGGCCGTCGACGAGTGGTGCACCGAGGGCCTGCTGCGACCGGGCCCGCGCAACCACGCCGGCCTCCATGTGTCGGCCCTGCTCCCCGAAGGGGTGACCGAGACCTCGGTCCAGGCCCAAGCCCGTCACCGCGGTGTGGCCCTCAGCCGCTACGGCGAGTCCATCGCCCTGTCCGGCACGCCGGCGGGACTCCTGGTCGGCTTCGGCCTCACACCGGCCGACCAGCTACCCGACGCCCTCGGTGGCCTCCATGAAGCCCTCGCGGCGGTGGCCTAAGGCTTGTTCTCGGCCAAGGCCCGATCGCCGTCGAGGAAGTCGGCGAGATCGGCCAGGGACTTCTCGTTCCGGTGAGCCGTGACGGGGTCGAGCACCGGGCGGAGGGGGGCCAACAAGCCGATCGGGACCTCGTCGATGGTGAGCAGGGTCCCGCCCTCCGAGGTCGTCTGCAGGGAGAAGGTGACCCGGCCCCGTCCGAACGGACGAGCCCGCACCTCGAGGGCGAGAAGGCCGGGGGCTTCGGTCTCGAGGGCCTTCGTGCTGTCGGCGACCGTGAGGGGCCCGACCAGTCCGACGCGGTGGTGGAACCGGGTGCCCGGGGCGGGCCACCCCTCGTCGACCGAGCGGATGTCCTTACAGCCCAGCAGCCACACGGGATACGTCTCCGGCGTGGCCAGGGCGGCGAACACGACGTCACGCGGGTGGGACATCCACTTCTGGGTCACGGCCACGGGCACTCCTCCGGAGGGGTAGGGGGGTCCTACCCCGCCGGCAGCCGTTCGACCCCCGCCCCACCATGGCCCTGTCGCGGTCGGTTGGCCAGGGCCACGAACCCGTCCGGCTTCCCGATCCCTCCTCGACCCGTCAGCCGTTGGCGAAATCGACGACGAGCTTGCCCATCGCCGATCCGGCGGCGACCTGCTCGAGGGCGTCGGGGACCTCGTGCACGCCGACGGTCGTGGTGAGGCTCCGAAGCTTGTCCGCAGCGGCGAGGGCGAGCAGAGCCTCGTGGTCGGCCTCGTCCTCCTCCCGGGTCCGGCCCGCGGCCAGGACCCCCACCAGGGACTGGTTCCGCCACACCAGCTCGTGGGTGTCCACCTTCACCCATTCGCCGCTGGCGAAGCCGATGGCCAGGAACCGGCCCCCGGAGCCGAGCCCCTGCAGGGCCGCGGTCGCCAACTCGCCGCCGACCGGGTCGAAGACGACGTCGGCGCCGTTCCCGTCGGTGGCCTCGAGCACGACCTCGGCCACCGACTGGGAGGTCCGGTCGATGAGCACGTCGGCTCCCAGGCGCCGACAGGCCTCCAACCGCTCCCCGCCGGCACCGACGGCGATGACCCGCGCCCCGAGGGCGTGGCCGAGCTGCAACGCCGTCAGCCCGGAGCCACCGGCGGCCCCGAGCACGACGAGCGTCTCCCCTGCGGCCAGCGCCCCCCGCCGCACCAGGGCCGCCCACGCGGTCGAGAACCCGATCCGGAACGACGCCGCATCGACCGCTGGCATCGACTCGGGCACCCGGAAGGCGTTGGCCGCCCCGAGGATCGTGGCTTCGGCGAACCCACCGCGGCCGTCGTAGAAGCAGGTCACACCCATCACCCGGCTGCCCACGGCCAGGTCCACCTCGCCGCCGACGGCGTCGACGGTCCCGCACACCTCCTGGCCGGGGACGAACGGCAGCGGGGGCTTGAAGGCGTACTCGTCCCGGCACATCAGGACGTCGGGCAGCCCGATGGCCGCCGCCGCCACCCGCACGCGGATCTCGCCCGGGCCCGGCGTCGGTTCCTCGATCTCGACCAGGCCGAGGACGTCGCCCGGCGTACCGTGACGCCCCACCTGCCAGGCCCGCATGGCCGGATCAGGCGGCGCGGATGCGGTCAGGCCAGGTGTGGTCGACCAGCTCGTCGGGCACGGTCTCCGGCCCGGCGAAGGCCCCGAGCATGAGGGTGAGCAGGCCGCTGTCGGGATCCGCGTTCTGTTGGGCGACGAACTCCCGCCGGGCGGGCTGGTTCGCCGCGTCCTCGGCCTCGGAGACCGCGATGATGTCGGCGATGAGCCGCAGCCGCTCCATCCGGCGGATGCGTTCCTGCCCGTAGGGGACGAACGCCTCCGGCGTACGGGCCCCGTCGAGGAGCAGGTCCCGCACGATGCGCACGTCGCGAAGGGCCACGGACAGGCCTTGACCGATGACGGGGTCGTTGTGGCCGGCCGCGTCGCCGATGAGGACCACGCCCTCGCCGTACGGGGTGTCGGTCCACGTGTCGTCGCCGGCGTACGCGGCGCAGGGGCCGGCCACGGTGGCGTCGGCCAGCGCCGCGATCGAGGGGTGGACCGAATCGGCGCAGGCCTCCAGGAAGTGCGACGCGCCTTCGCGTCCGGCGAACCGGTGCTTGCGGGACAGGCCCATGCACAGGTAGGACCGGGCCCGACCGCCCCCCTGGTGGAACAGCAGCGAGAACTGCGCCTCGTCGCTGACCAGAAGGTCGTGGTCGTCGGGGACCTCGAGACCTTCGACCAGGAGCCCGGCGATGTAGCTGAACGGCTCCTGGCGTTCGAGGGTGATTCCCGCCGCCCGGCGGACCGTCGACGCGCGGCCGTCGGCGCCGACGACGAGCGCCGCCTCCACGTCAGCGACCGAGCCGCCCGTCGAGTAGGTGACCCGGGGGGAAGAACCGAGGTCGACGTGAACGTCGGACACGCCCCGGACCACCGTGGCCCCGGCCCCCGCGGCGTCGTCGATCAGCGCCTGGCAGGCCACCGGATGGCGCAGGTTCAGGGTGCCCGCCACGCTCGGCACCATGGCCGACATCGGGAGCTCCAAGCCCTCGGTGCCGTCGGCGTCGAAGGTCTTCCACACCGGTGCGACGTGGGCGCCGGCGGCGAGGAGCACCGGTTCGACGCCCAGTGCCTTCGCCTCGCCGACCCCCCAGGCCTGCATGCTCTCCCCCCGCACGCGGTCCGCGTAGGCCGTGCTCGCCTCGAGCACGGTCACATCCAGACCGCCGCGGGCCAGGGCCCCCGCCAACGAGGCGCCCCCGATGCCTCCACCGACGATCACCACCTCGGCCGTGGTCACCCGGGCGACCCTAAGGGATCGGCGTCCGGGTCCAGCGCGGTCGGGTCCCGGGATCGACTCTGGGGAAAGGGTCTACGGTGACCGGCGCCGGTTCGACGTGGTCAAGGGGACGAAACTGTGGGCTCTACCTTGAGCTATGCCAGCGGCCCGAGCGCCGCCCCGCTGCTGGGAAGGACGATCGGCGACGACCTCGCGGCGACCGTGGCCCGCTTCGGTGACCACGAGGCCATGGTCGACGTACCGACCGGTCGGCGTTGGTCCTACCTGGACCTCGAGGCCGAGGTGGATCGGGTCGCCCTGGGCCTGCTCGACCTCGGCGTCCAGCAGGGGGACCGGGTCGGCATCTGGGCGCCGAACTGCAGCGAGTGGGTGCTCGTCCAGTACGCCACGGCCAAGATCGGCGCCGTCCTCGTCAACATCAACCCCGCGTACCGGACCCACGAGCTGCAGTTCGTGCTGCGCCAGTCAGGAACGAAGCTGCTCGTCGCTGCGCCGGCGTTCAAGACCTCGGACTACGCGGCCATGATCGACGACGTCCGGGGCGAGTGCCCCGATCTCGTCGGATCGATCCTGTTCGGGTCACCGTCCTGGGACGACCTGCTGGAGCGGGGCGACCGGGGAGAGCCGGGCGACCTGACCGCCCGCGCCGCGGCCCTGGGTTTCGACGACGCGATCAACATCCAGTACACGTCGGGCACCACGGGGTTCCCGAAGGGCGCCACCCTCTCGCACCACAACATCCTCAACAACGGCTACTTCACCGGCGAGCTCCTCGGCTACTCCCCGGACGACCGTGTGTGCGTCGCCGTGCCCTTCTACCACTGCTTCGGGATGGTGCTGGGCAACCTGGCGGCGACCTCGCACGGGTCCTGCATCGTGATCCCGGCCGCGGCCTTCGAGCCGGCGGCGACGCTGCAGGCGGTCCAGGACGAACGCTGCACGTCCCTCTACGGCGTGCCCACGATGTTCATCGCCGAACTGGCCCTGCCCGATTTCGGCGGTTACGACCTGTCGTCCCTGCGCACCGGGATCATGGCCGGATCCCCGTGCCCGGTGGAGGTGATGAAGCGGGTCGTGGCCGAGATGCACATGGACGAGGTCACCATCTGTTACGGCATGACCGAGACGTCGCCGGTGTCGACCATGACCCGTCGGGAGGACGACCTCGAACGCCGGGTGTCGACGGTGGGCACGGTGATGCCCCACGTCGAGGTCGAGGTCATCGACCCGGACACCGGGCTGCCCGCTCCCACCGGCACTCCCGGTGAGCTGTGCACCCGCGGCTACTCGGTGATGCTGCGCTACTGGGACGAGCCCGGGCTCACCGCGGAGTCCGTCGACGAGGCGCGCTGGATGCACACCGGCGACCTGGCCACGATGGACGAGGAGGGCTACGTCGCCATCGTGGGGCGCATCAAGGACATGGTCATTCGGGGCGGCGAGAACGTCTACCCACGTGAGATCGAGGAGTTCCTCTACAACCACCCCGACATCGAGGACGTCCAGGTCATCGGCGTGCCCGACGAGAAATACGGCGAGGAGCTCATGGCCTGGGTCCGGCTCCGCCCTGACGCCGACGAGCTGACGATCGAGGCGCTGCGGGCCTACTGCGACGGCAAGCTGGCCCACTACAAGGTGCCGCGGCACCTCCATCTCACCGACGAGTTCCCGATGACCGTGACCGGCAAGGTGCGCAAGGTCGAGATGCGCGAGCGCTCGGTCGAGCTCCTCGGCCTCGCCTGAACACCATCCTCGTGCCGACCCGCGCCGAGTGGTCAGCGGAGGATGACGACGCGGCCGGTCGTGGCTCGGGCTTCCATCCGGTCGAGGGCTCGGGGCAGGTCCTCGAAGGGCACCACGGCGCCGACCAGCGGCCGGATCTTCCCCGCGTCCAGGAGGCCCACGAGGTCCGCGTGGACCTGGCGGCCCTGTGACGCGGGTGGTGGGTTGAAGCGGGGCGGGGCGCCGGGGAGAGGCCAGTCGGGCGAGGGCCGGATGTCGTCGTCGAGATAGGCCAGGATCACGCCGAGGACGTCGAAGTTGCCGAAGCAGAGCATCCGGCCGGAGATGGTCGGTACCTCTTCGGCTTCGATGCCGCCGGCGAAGCCGACCACCAGGTGGCGACCGCCACGGGCGAGGCACCGCAAGGACTGGAGGGTGACCTCGCCCCCGACCCCGTCGAAGCACACATCGACCCCATGACCACCGGTCGCCTCCAGCACGGCGGCGGCGAAGCCGGCGCGGCGGTAGTCGATGGCGACGTCGGCCCCGAGCTCCTCGGTCAGCGCCGTCTTCTCCGACCCGCCCGCCGTGGCGATCACCCGCGCCCCCCTGGCGACGGCCAGCTGCACGGCGGCCGAACCGACCCCGCCGGCGGCGGCGTGGACCAGCACGGTCTCGCCGGCCTGCAGTCGCCCCCGCTCGAACAAGCCGAGGTGGGCGAGGTGGAACGGGTAGAAGAAGGCCGCCGCCTCGGTGTCGTCGAGGGAGGAGGGTGCTTCGAAGGTCATCGCCGTGGGCCCGACGGCCAGTTCGGCGTGAGCGCCCTGAGCGCCGACACCGCTGGTCATCACCCGCCGCCCGATCCAGCCCTCGGCTCCGGGTCCGGCCCCTGTCACCTCGCCCACGAGCTCCATGCCCAGCGTGTACGGCAGCGGCGGGTCGACCGTCAGGTAGCGACCGTGACAGGCGTCGACCTCGTTGTAGTTGGCCGCGCTGGCGGCCACCCGCACCAGGACCTCTCGCGGGCCGGGCACCGGCTCGGCCACCTCCACGAGGGTCAAGGCGTCGCAAGGGGGGCCGTAGGAGGTCACCTGCCAGGCCTTCATCGGGCGGCCCTACTCGACGCCGGGCGTGACCACGCCGGCCTCGTAGGCGACCATCACCAGCTGGGTCCGGTCCCGGGCGTGGAGCTTGGCCAGAAGGTGGCTCACGTGCGTCTTGACCGTGGCTTGGGACATGAACAGGGTGGCGGCGATCTCGGCGTTGGACAGGCCGCGGGCCACGGCGACGAGGACCTCGTTCTCCCGGGGTGTCAGCGCGTCGAGTGTCGTCGGGGCCTCGACCGACGAGGACGTCGGCCGGCGGATGAAGTCCTCCATCAGTCGTCGGGTGGCGCTGGGCGCCAGGAGGGACTCGCCGGACGCGATCACCCGGACGGCCGCGAGCAGCTCATCCGGCGGGGTGTCCTTGAGCAGGAAGCCGCTCGCCCCCGCCCGGACGGCGGCGAACACGTACTCGTCGAGGTCGAACATGGTGAGGATCAGCACCCGGGTACCGGCGAGACGGTCGTCCGACGTGATGCGTCGCGTGGCTTCGACGCCATCCATCTCGGGCATCCGGATGTCCATCAGCACGACATCGGGGCGTTCCCGCTCGATCAGGTCCAACGCGGCTCGGCCGTCATCCGCCTCGCCGACGACCTCCATGTCGGACGCCGCGGCGAGCAGCACCGCGAAGCCATGGCGGAGGAGCGACTCGTCGTCGGCGACCGCGACCCGGATCACGCTGGATCCTCGTCATAGGGCAGCCGGGCGGCGACCCGGAACCCACCGCCGGCTGCGGGCCCGGCGTCGAGCGAGCCGCCGTACACGGCCACGCGCTCCCGCATGCCCACCAGGCCGTACCCGGCAGGCCGCTTGCCGTTCGGGCCGCGGCCGTCATCGGTGACCTCGACGGACAGGGCCTGCGCCGACCCGTTGAGGCGCACGGTCGCCCGGCTGGCCCGGGCATGCCTCAGGGTGTTCGAGAGGGCCTCCTGCACGATGCGGTAGGCGGCCAACCCCACGCCGGGGGGCACTCGGTCGGTGTCGCCCTCGACACCGAAGTCGACGGCCAGCCCGGCCCCCTCCATCTCCTGCACGAGGCGATCCAGGTCGACCAGTCCTGGCGCGGGGGCGTAGGAGGGGGCGCCCTCCGGGTTGCGCACCACCCCGAGGAGACGGCGGATCTCGGCCAGGCTGGAACGACTGGCCCGGGAGATGTTCTCCAGGGAGTGACGGGCCTCGTCGGGGTCCGCGTCCATCACCTGCAGGCCAACGCTGGCCTGCACCGCGATGACGCCCAACGAGTGGGCCACGACGTCGTGGAGCTCGCGGGCGATGCGGAGTCGTTCGTCGGCCGCGGCCCGCAGCGCGGCCTCCGCCTGCTCGCTCTCGAGGGCGGCGATCCGGTGCCGGCGGGACTGGGCGATCCAGCCGATCAGCATCGCCGCGCCGTACGCCACACAGGTCGACATCAGCTGGGGCGCCCCGAATCCGGGGGCGTCGCCGAGGAGGACGATGACGAGCGCGATCGCCGTCCCGGCCGCCGTCACCAACACCTCCGGGGCGGGGCGATAGGCGGCCACGGCATAGACACCCAGCAGGATGACGAGGGGAAGGGCGCCCTCGCTGTGGCCGGTCAGCATCCAGGCCGCGACCACACCGCAGAAGGCGAGGAAGGCGATGACGAGCGTCCACGCCGGCGCTCGGTCCAACCGAACCAGCGCCCGTTTCACCGCGGTCGACGCCATTCGCCGACCGTACTCATGGGTCACGGACCGACGCATCCGTCGGCAGGCCGAGTCTCCGCTACGTCGCCGGACGTAGACGACCGGTCCGCGCTAGGCGGCCAGCGCCAGGTCCAGCACCTGGGCCACGTCGTCGACGAGGTGCACCGTCATGGCGGCCCGGACCTCGTCGGGGAGGTCGTCGAGGTCGGGCCCGTTTCGGGCCGGGAGGATGACCTCGGTGAGCCCCGCCCGATGGGCGGCCAGGACCTTCTGCTTGACCCCGCCGATGGGCAGCACCCGGCCTGAGAGCGTGACCTCGCCGGTCATCCCCACCTCGCCCCGGACGGCCCGCCCTGTCAGCAGGGAGACCAGCGCCGTCGTCATGGCAATCCCGGCGGACGGACCGTCCTTGGGCACCGCCCCGGCGGGGAAGTGCACGTGGAACCGGCGCGCCAGCGCGTCGGCGTCGACCGGGATGTCCTCGCGGTGGCTGCGCACCCACGAGAGGGCGATCTGCGCCGACTCCTTCATCACGTCGCCGAGCTGCCCGGTGACCTGCAGGCCGACCTCGCCGTCCATGGCGGTGGCCTCCACGAACAACACGTCCCCACCGGCGCCCGTGACGGCGAGGCCCGTGGCCACGCCGGGCACGGAGACACGATCGGTCAGGTCCTCCGCGTGGAAGCGCGGCCGACCCAGCAGATCAGGGAGATCGGCATCGTCGACCACGACGGGGGTGGGGGCGCCACCGGCCACCCGAACGGCGACCTTGCGCAGGGCCTTGCCCAGCTGGCGCTCGAGCTCGCGTACCCCGGCCTCATGGGTGTAGCCGGCGACGATCCCGTGCAGGGCGGCGTCGGTGACTTCGGCCTCCTCGGTGTGCAACCCGTTGCTCCGGACCTGCCGGGGGAACAGGTGGTCGCGGGCGATGATGACCTTCTCGTCCTCCGTGTACCCGTCGAGCCG
>DATDAH010000300.1:0-9048 GCA_036525535.1 Acidimicrobiales bacterium | reverse complement strand
GACGTCGCCGGTCGGATCGCCCAGATCCGGCGGGAGATCGAGAACACCGACTCCGACTGGGACAGCGAGAAGCTCCAGGAGCGGCTCGCCAAGCTGGCCGGCGGTGTTGCGCTGATCCAGGTCGGCGCCGCCACCGAGGTGGAGCTCAAGGAGAAGAAGCACCGCATCGAGGACGCCGTCTCGGCGACGAAGGCCGCCATCGAGGAGGGGGTGGTCGCCGGTGGAGGCACCGCCCTGCTGCGGGCCAAGGTCGACGTCGACGCCGTCGTGGCCAAGCTGAAGGACGACGAGGCCACCGGTGCCCGCATCGTGGCCAGCGCCCTCGCCGCCCCGGCGACGCTCATCGCCGACAACGCCGGGCATGCCGGCGTCGTCGTCATCGAACAGACCGCCAGGGAGACCGGTGCCATCGGGTTCAACGCTGCGACCGGCGAGTTCGAGGACCTGGTCAAGGCCGGCGTCATCGATCCCGCCAAGGTCACTCGGGCGGCCCTGCAGAACGCGGCGTCCATCGCCGCCATGCTGCTGACCACCGAGGCCCTCATCGCCGACAAGCCCGCGCCCCCCGCCCCGATGGGCGGCGGTGGCGGCATGCCCGACATGGGTGGCATGGGTGGCATGGGTGGCATGGGCGGGATGATGTAAGTCCCCGCCACCACGGGAACTGCGTCCACAGCCGGGCCCGAGGGCCCGGCTGTGTCGCGTCCGCCCATCGGTACGATCCGGCCCATGGATCGTCCGCCCGCTGACCCCGCCAAGCTCCTCGACCACTGGATGGAGTGGGAGCGGGGCGAGACCACGCCGGGCACGGTCATGAAGAACCTGAAGGTGGGCGGCCTGCGCGAGCTGCTCGAGCAGCTCGCCGGGAGTACCGCCTCCTGAGCCCGACACCCCGGCCCCGGGGCGGGAACCAGGTCATCCCCCGCCCCGACGGCATGCGCCTCGGCGGCCCGCCCCCTTGGGCCAGGCTGTCCGCAGCCGAGCGGGAGGTCGACCTGAGCGTCCTGCCGGAGCGCCTGGCCGCCTTGGGCGAACCGGTGGTCATCGACGGTCCGGTGCCGGTGGCGTCGCCCCGCCAGTCGGCGGTGCTGGCCCCCCTCTACGACGGCGACGAGGGGCCCGTCGTCGTGCTGACCCGCCGGGCGGCCCACCTGCGCAACCACCGGGGCGAGGTCAGCTTCCCCGGCGGGCGCCAGGAGGACCACGACGTCGACCTCGTGGCCACCGCGCTCCGCGAGGCTCAGGAGGAGATCCGCCTCGACCCGACGTCGGTGGAGGTCATTGGCCCTCTCGACCAGCTGAGCACCTTCGTCAGTCGCTCCATGATCCACCCGTTCGTCGGGATCCTTCCGGGTCGCCCTCACGGCCTCGTCGCCGATCCCGGCGAGGTCGAGCACATCCTCCAGGTCCCCTTGGCCGACCTGCTGGATCCTGAGGCGTTCCACGAGGAGCTCTGGCGCTTCCCCGACGGCAACGACCGGTCCTTGACCTTCTTCGACATCGAAGGTGACACCATCTGGGGGGCCACCGCCCGGATGCTGCGCCAGCTCCTGAACCTCGCCCTCGGCTTTGATCCGCGGGGTTAGGTTCTCGCGGGGCGAACGGTTCTACGGGGCGATTCGCTCGCCTCAGTGCACGAGCCAGGACTTCAGCAGCGCCACGGTCACGCCGGCAAGGAGCGCGAGCAGGCCGTAGGCGGCCGCTCGGCCTCGGGACGTGCTCGTCCGGCTCTCGAAGTACACCAGTGCGGCGATCGTGGCCGCCACGGTGAATCGGGCGGCCGGGAGCTCGACCGAGGTCGGCGCGATGAGGACCGCGACCATGGCCAGCGAGCCCACGACGAGGGCACCACCGAGCTGCACCAGGAGGAGATCCCAGGCCCCGGGCGCCTCGTGGTCGCCCATCATGCGGGTCGACAACCACGAGGCGAAAGCGTGGGCCAACACGAGCCCGACGGTCGTGCCCAACTCGAGGAGGAAGACGTCCCCCCGATCCGGCGGGTGGTCGTCGTTGAACACGCAGAGCGCGCTGAACAGCACGATGGAGACGTACAACGACATCGAGTAGGCCTCGCGTCGCAGGTCCTTGTTCGTGCGAACCTCGGCGGCCAGGTCGGCGAGCGTCGACACGACCTCCTCAGTCCAGGACCATCGCCTCGCCCGAGCCGGAGGGCTCCGGGTCCGGCAGCCGCATCATCCGGAACGAGGTCGACAACCCGGCGAGACCGGCCAGGATCGGGATGAGCAGCGCCACCTGGAGCGCCAACGGGCGGGCGTTGGTGTTGATGCGGATGATCTCGTCCTGGATGGCCTCCGGCTGGTCGACGAGGAGCTCCTCGAGGTGGGTGTTGGTCATCACCTCGGCGTTCTCCTCCAATCCGTCCGCCACCTGCTCCTGCTCGGCCGGCGAGAGCACGGCGCTGTCCTCGGCCATGGTGGTGAACGCGAGGGAGAGGGTGGCCAGCATGATGGCCCCGGCGAACGCCAGCCCGAACGACAGCCCGAAGGACCCGGCCGCCGAGTTCACTCCGGCCGCCTCGCTGACCCGTTCCTCGGTGATCGGAGCCAGGGTGTAGTTGTTCAGCTGGGACACGAGCAGACCAAGGCCGGAGCCGGCGATCAGCAAGGGGATCAGCAGGTACCAGCCGGAGTCGACCCGCGGCACGACCGGGACGAGCACGACCAGACCGCTCGTGAGGAGGGCGAAGCCCCAACGGATGATCCGGCTCGGCCGCACGTCGCCGGCCTTCTTCCCCGCCACCAGGGCGACGGCGAACATGCTGAGGGAGAGCGGGGCCAGCGACAGCCCGGCGGCCATGGCGCTGTACTCGAGCACCATCTGCAGGTAGATCGGCAGCACGATCATCGTGCCGCCGAGGGCGATCTGCTGGAGCATCTGACCGGTGATCCCGAACCGGAAGACCTTGGATTGGAACAAGTCGGGGTCGAGCAGCATGGGCAAGCCCTGCCGCTTTCGGCGCACCAGCCACCAGACCAGGCCGGCCATGGCGAGTGCGCCGACCGCGATCAGCACACCGACGGACTCCGCCCCTTCCTGCCAGGCGAGGATGCCCAGCACGATGCCGCCCATCCCGAAGACGGAAAGCAGCGCGCCGACGACGTCGACGCCGCGCTCTCCGGTGTAGGGGACGTCGTGCACGAGCTTGATGCCAGAGAGGACGACGCCGATGACGACCACCTCGAGGAGGAAGCCGACGCGCCACGACAGGTAGGTGGTGATGAAGCCACCCAGTAGGGGCCCCACGGCGGCGGCGATCGCGGCAGCCGCGCCCACGAGGGCGTACACCCGGCGCTGCGCCGCGCCTTCGAAGTTGCCGTGGATGAGGGACTGCATGGAGGGCAGCAGGAGTGACGCGCCCAGGCCGCCGAGAATGGCCCAGAACACGATGACGGCGGTGACGCTCTGGGCGAGCGCCATGGCCAGCGCGCCGATGGCGTAGCCGAGGAGACCCAACACGTAGGCCCGCTTGCGGCCGATGAGATCGCCGACCTTGCTCCCGATGAGGATGAACGCGGCGGAGACCAGCGCCTCCAAGGCGATGGCGGACTGCACGCTGCTGGCGGTCGTGTCCAGATCGTGGACCACCGCCGAGATGGACACGTTCATCAGCGACGTGTCCACCACCAACACGAACATGGCCATGGCCAGGAGGAGCGGGAGTCGGCGATCGGTCGACGGCGCCCCGGCCGGATCGTTCGTCGGTTCGGCCACCGCGCCATCATTACCGCGTTGGCCGTTGCCGCTCCGAGCCGTCCACGACGGGTTCACCCCGCTGGGGTGAGCACGACCCCCGCGCAAGGGCGTAGAACAGGGGAATGCCCAGTCCTGCGACCCCGAAGCTCAGCGACGCGGAGCTCGGCGAGATGCTCGGCCTCCTCGAGGATGCCGACAGCGTCGAGCTGAAGCTGACCGTCCCCGACAGCGACTATCGGTCGGCGGCGGCGGAGCTCGGCCTCGACCCCCTCGAAGCCGAGATCCGACAGGTCTTCTTCTTCGACACCCCCGACCTCGCCCTGGACGGGCGCGGGATCGTCGTGCGGGCCCGCCGGGGCCAACGCAAAGGGGACGACTCGACGGTGAAGCTGCGGCCGGTGGTGCCCTCGGAGCTGCCCGACTCGCTCCGAGCCGATCCCGACGTCGTGGTCGAGGTCGATGCCCTGCCCGGCGGCTTCGTCTGCTCGGCGTCCTACAAGCACGCGCTGGCCAAGCCGATGGTGCGGCCGACGCTCCTCGGTGGCAAGCCCATCCGCAAGCTCTTCTCGAAGGGCCAGCGGGCCTTCCTGGCCGACCACACCCCGGACGGCCCGGCCCTCGAGGACCTGGCGGTCCTGGGGCCGCTTCTGGTACTGAAGCTGCGGGCCCGGCCCGAGGGTCTGAACCGCAAGCTGGTGGCTGAGCTCTGGCTCTTCCCCGACGGCACCCGGATCCTCGAGCTGTCGACCAAGGGCACGCCGGACATGGCCCTCCAGATCGGGGGCGAGGCCCGGGCCTTCCTGTCCGAGCGGGGGATCGACCTCGAAGGGGAGCAGGCGACCAAGACCCGCAAGGCGCTGGAGTTCTTCGCCGGCACCCTGACCGACCACGGGTCCAGCTCGAGAGCTCCGGTCAGTGCTCCGGTCAGCGGCAGTGCTCCGGTCAGTGCTCCGGTCAGCGGCAGTGCTCCAGTCAGTGCTCCGGTCAGCGGCAGTGCTCCGGTCAGTGCTCCGGTCAGCGGCAGTGCTCCGGTCAGCGGCAGTGCTCCGGGCAGCGGCAGTGCTCCGGGCAGCGGCAGTGCTCCCGTCAGTGCTCCGGGCAGCGGCAGTGCTCCGGACAGTGCGGCGGTCGACCCACTACGTGACCTCGGCATGGGTGCCGGCGTTGAACAGCAGGAGGAAGGAGGCCAGCGTGAGCCCGATGTCCCCCAGCAGCAGGTAGGCGAGGACCAGCCACGGAAGGATCTTGGCCAGGCGTAGCCCGGTGACCGTCGGAGGGTCCTTGGCCAGGGTGGGGAACGGGTCAGACTCCTAGAGGCGGACGACTGTCCGCCTCAACCCGGTGGTGGGGTGTTCGTGGTGCCCTCGGCCAGCCAGCGGGCCTTCGCCCTCTCCTCGAAGATCTTGCGGTCGATCCAGTGGATAAGGCTCTGGGCGAGCATGGCCAGGATGCCGTAGACGATGATGGCGAAGAGGACCGCGAAGTCGAGGACCGAGCCGTTGTCCGCGGTGGCTGATGGGAAGATGCCCCGGAACGGCTCCAGCGCCCGGTCCGCGCTCCGGTAGACCCACTGGGTGAACTCGGCGTCGGTGCTGGCGTTGAACAGCAGGAGGAAGAACGCCAGGGTCAGGACGATGACCTCGAGCAGCAGGTAGAGGTACACCAGCCACGGCAGGATCTTGGCCAGGCGCAGGCCGGCAACCATCGAGGAGTCCTTGGGGAGAGTCCGGGTCGTGGTCTGGGGAGCGGGCTGGGAAGGGGGCGGGGACGTGGGCTGGGTCACCCGGCCGATCCTAGGGCGGACCCGGTCGGTGGGCGGCGGGCGACCACGGCGTACCGGTCGTCGCCCAGGTCCCGGTGCACGTCCCGCCCAAGCTGGTGGCCTCGGGGTCGCCGTAATCGACCAAGGCCTGCAAGGCCCTGGAGTGCTTCGTCGGCACCCTGGACTGATGTCCCGCTATTGGCGGGCCATGACCACCCGCAGGCGCTCGTCGGGGTCGATCAGGTGGTCGACGTCCTCGGCCGCCTCGTCGATGTCGAGCTGGGCCCAGTGGACCTTGCCGGTGAAGCGGCTGGTGGCCGACGTGTACTCGTCGCTGACCGCGGACCCGGTGTCCTCACCGATGTCGCAGGTCTCGTCGGCGGAGTAGACCATCGGCACGGTGGCATCGGCCCGCCCCTCGCCCACCTTGGCGCCGTCGACGAAGAGCGCGATGTCGCCGCCCTTGGCCAACCCGCCGCCGTCGTAGGCGAACTCCATCCGCACCTGGTGGGTGCCATCAGGCACCGGTTCGGTGGCGGTGACGACGAACCGGGCCAGCCCGGCCAGATTGTGGCAGTACTTCAGGCACCCGTCGACGAGGTACAGCGACCACCCGGCGAAGGCGCCGCCCTGGGCGATGATCACGCCCTGGCCCTTGGCATCGCTCACCTCGATCTCGGCCGTGACCGAGTGTGACTTGTTCTTCATGTTGAGGACGGAGTTCTCCGACAGTCGTCCCATGTTCCCGTAGAGCAGTTGGGACGTCCCGTGGACGAGCGTCGGCCGGCCGGCCAGGTCGGAGTTGAACCGCTCGACCCGACGGTCGTCCAGCGGCAGCACGTTGTACTTGGTGGCCTCGATGAGGAACAGGCGCTGCAGCTCGTGGAGCTTGTCGGGGTGCTCGGCGGACAGGTCGTGGGCCTGGGTCCAGTCGGTGTTGGTGTCGTAGAGCTCCCAGCTGTCGTCGTCGAAGCCGGGCATCGGCGCGCTCATGTCCCACGGTGTCGAGTGGCGTGTGACCGCCGTCCAGCCTCGGTGGTAGATCCCCCGGTTGCAGAACATCTCGAAGTACTGGGTCTCCCGCCGCTCACCGCCGTCAGGGTCGGCGAACGTGTAGAGCATGCTCACGCCTTCGATGGGCTGCTGCTGGATGCCGTTGACGAATGTGGGCTCGGCGATGCCGGCGGCCTCGAGCACCGTGGGGGCGAGGTCGATGACGTGGTGGAACTGATCGCGCACCTCGCCCTTGGCCGTGAAGCCGTTGGGCCAGTGCACGATGGTGCCGTTGCGGGTCCCGCCCCAGTGCGAGGCGACCTGCTTGGTCCACTGGTAGGGCGTGCACATGGCGTGGGACCAGCCCACCGCGTAGTGGTTGTAGGCCTCCGGCCCGCCGAAGTCGTCGATGTGGGAGGCCATGAACTCCGGGGTCTCCAGAGCCCCGGCACCGTTGAGGCTCAGCATCTCGTTGAAGGTTCCGTTGATCTGGCCCTCGGCGGACGCACCGTTGTCGCCGATGATGTAGAAGACGAGCGTCTCGTCGAGCACGTCCATGTCCTCGAGGGCGTCGATGAGCCGGCCGACGTGGTGGTCGGTGTGCTCCAGGAAGCCGGCGTAGATCTCCATTTGCCGGGCCAGGACCGGCTTGAGCTCGTCGGGCATGTCGTCGTAGGCGGGGATCTCGGCCGGCCGGGCGGTGAGCTGGGCGTCGGCGGGGATGACCCCCAGGTCCTTCTGCCGGGCGAAGATGGCCTCGCGGGTTGCGTCCCAGCCGTCGTCGAAGCGGCCCTTGTACCTGTCGGCCCACTCCGGCGGGACTTGGTGGGGGGCGTGGGTCGCCCCTGGCGCGTAGTACATGAAGAAGGGCCGGTCGGTCATGAGCGAGCGCTGCTGGCGAACCCAGGCGATGGCCTTGTCGGTCATGTCCTCGGTGAAGTGGTACCCCTCTTCGGGAGTGGTCGCCGGCTCGAGCGGGGTGGTCCCCTCGTAGATGGCGGGGTAGTACTGGTTGGTCTCGCCCCCGATGAAACCGTAGAAGTACTGGAAGCCACTACCCGTCGGCCACTGGGTGAACGGCCCCATCGGGCTGGACTGCCAGACCGGGACCTCATGGCACTTGCCGAACTGCGCGGTGGAGTAGCCATTCATGCGCAGGGTGTCGGCGAGCGGTGCGGCGGTGTCGGGCCGAACCGAGCTGTACCCGGGGGCCGCGGTGGCCAGCTCGGTGACGGTGCCCATGCCCACGGAGTGGTGGTTCCGGCCGGTGAGCAGGGCCTGACGGGTGGGCGCACAGAGCGCGGTCGTGTGGAACCGGGTGTACCTCAGGCCGCCCGCGGCCAGGCGGTCGGCGGTGGGCGTGTCGATGAGCCCGCCGAAGGTGGCCGCCGCGCCGAAACCGACATCGTCGAGGAGCACGATGAGCACGTTGGGTGCCCCCTTGGGAGGGTGCAACGGCTCGATGGGCGGGAAGCTGGTGTCGGGGTCCTTGGCGTCGTAGGTCGTGAGACCGACGTGCTTCCGGGTGGGGATCGGCAATGAGCTACGCGAGATGTCCGAGGCCATGGGCTCAGGGTCGCGTGCTGGCCAGGATCAGGCGTCACCCACGCCGGGTGACTTCGCCTTTCGGATGGCGGTCACGGCATACCCGTCGTCACCCGGGATCTGGACGACGTCGATGGCGCCAAACCCGGCCGCCTCGACGTCCTCAACCAGTTCGTCGGTGGCGAACGGCCGGAACACCACTTCGTGGCTGGAGTGGGGCTCCCCGTCGACGAACAGGGTGATCTCGAGCACGACCGGCTCACCGAATTCTTCGGGAACCCGCCAGTCGAAGGTGCGCCGGCACCGGGCTCCGGCCCGGGTCACGACCAGGGGATCGGCGTCGTGGTAGCTACCGGCGGCGTGGACGACCCCCCAGTCCTGGGAGTCCAGGATGAGGATGCCGCCGGGCAGCAGGACCTCGGCAAAGGCGGCCAGAGCCTCTCGCCGGGCGATCGCGGACGGGGCGTGGGCCAGCGAGTTCCCGGTGCAGAGCACGGCGTCGAACACCGGCCCGAACCGATCGGGAAGGTCGGCCCAGCGGCAGGCCAGGACGGGTACGGGAGCGTCTTCGGCAGCCAGGCGTCGCCGACACTCGTCGACCATCGAGGCGCTGGCGTCGGTGGCGGTGACCCGGAAGCCCCGACGGTGCAGCGACAGCGTGTCGACCCCGATGCCGCAGGCGGCGTCCAGCACGCGGGCGCCGTCGGCCAGTCGCGCGATCGTGGCCTGGACCCCGGGCGTGCGCGTCCCGACGCGCAGGGACAATGGGTCGTGGAGCCAGTGGTACTCGGCGGCGAGGTCGGCGTACTGGTCGTCGCCGGCGCTCACCGGACGGCGGTCAGATCCCGAGGATCTGAGCCTTCTTGGCCGCGAACTCCTCGTCGGTGAGGATGCCCTGGGCGTGGAGGTCGGCCAGCTGCTGCAGCTCGGCCGCGTCACCCGCGGGCGCGGGAGCCGGCGCTGGTGCCGGAGCCGGCTGTTGCGCCATCTGCTGCTCGTACTCGGCCTGCTCCTGCTCGGACCACTTGGCGTCT
>DATDAH010000299.1:0-8883 GCA_036525535.1 Acidimicrobiales bacterium | reverse complement strand
CGAGCTCCCAGGGAACCGAAGCCGTCGGGCTGCAGCGCCAGCGCAGCAGCACGTCGTTGAAGGCGAACGGCGCGCCGTTCCCGATCAGGAAGTCGGTCGACGACCACTCGCCGTCGGCCTCGTAGTCGACGCGACCATTCGCGGCCTGACCGACGTAGATCGTGTGGTCACCGTCGGTGCGGGGCGCCGCACCGCCGTTGTCGGAGCTGACGAAGACGATCTCTTCCTGGGCGCCGCCGTCGGTGTAGCGGGCGTAGCCCAGCCGCTCGGCGGTGAACAGCGAGCCGGCCTGGAGGCGCGGGTTCGGCGGAAGGCCCGTCGAGTCGACGAACATGTCGATGCCCTGCCAGGAGTCGCCGTCGTCGTGGTAGGAGAACTCCACCCACGGCGTGCCGTTGCCGTTGATCGGCGGCGGGTCGACCAGGCGGATCCAGGACTCACCGGCCGCGAAGCGAGTCAGATCCACGCCACCGTCGACGTTGATCACGGCGGTGCCGTTCTCGACGTCCCACTCGTAGTCCTCCCAGAAGAGGTTGACCGCGGCAGTGGCCGCCGTGCTCTCGTCGCCTTCGCCGACCGCGTTCTCGGCCGAGACCGTGTAGCTGTAGGCGACGCTGCTGGGCACGGCGCCGTTGGCGGTCGTGTCCTGGAACGTGGTGTCACCGGAGGTCGTGCCCACCTCGGTCCCGTCGCGGTAGACGTGGTAGGTGGTGATCGGGCTGCCGCCGTCGTCGGGCGCGTCCCAGGTCAGGTCGACGATGCCGTCACCCGGCGTCGCCGCGAGCCCCGTGGGGGCATCGGGAGCGAAGATCGCATCGAAGTCGAAGATCTGGCGATCGCCGTCGACCGTCACCGTCAGGCCGTCGACCGCCGCCGTCACACCGGGGTTGCCCGAACCGAGGTTGGCGCCCAGGCTGCCGTTCAGCGGGCCCGGAGGGGCGCTGGGCGAGTTGAGGGGCGAGTCGGGATCCTCGAGGACCCGGGCCAGCGGCCAGTTGCTCCGGATGGTCGACCACGTGCAGGGGGTGGCCTGGCCACAGCCCGGGAGCTGGCCGGACCACCACTTGGCGGCCCCGCCGCGGATGCCGTTCCAGCTCTGCCAGACGCCGTCCTGCACGGCGGCGTTGCCCAGGTCCTGGTAGGGCTCGTAGACCAGATAGGCGTCGACGACGTCGTCGTTGTCGCGGTCGATCCGCAGGTTGAGGGCGGGAAGCGCCGGAGAGCCCGACGGCGCGGTCACCCGGAAGGTCGAGTAGCTGAGGCCGTCGATGTCGGACAGGAGGGTGCCCCCGTCGGCGCCGTACTCGTCGGTGAAGAGCTGGACCTTGGCGGATGAGGAGGCGGTCGTCGACAGGACGGCCGCCCCGTCACCGATGCTGCCGCCGTAGGCGGGCTTGGCGAACTCGAGCAGGCCCCCCAAGCGGGTGTCGGCGGCGAACCAGTCGGTGTCGTCGATCTCGGTGACGACCGTGGTCGCGCTGGTGCTGGTCACGAACGGCTCGAAGCCGGTGGAGAACGCTGTGGCCCCCGACGTGAGCGAGACGTTGTCGATCAGGAAGCCCTTGCCGGCGTTGGCCGGGGCCGCCGTGCCGCTGGCGCGGAAGAGCAGCGAGTCCACCGTCCGGGTCTCGTTGCCCTCGCAGTCGCGGAAGTAGTCCTCCCAGCTGCTGCCGGTGTGGGCCAGCGAGCCGTCGACGTAGACCCGGACGACGTCGTTCTCCGGGCCCTCCACGAAGTCCATCTCGATCCGGACCGAGTGGGCGGTGCCCCGGGCGAGTCCGGTCGCGATCGGTGTCTGGACGAAGCCACCGCTGTCGTCGCACTCGGGATCCACATCGTGCTGGTAGTCGTTGAAGAGGACCCGGAGACCACTCGGCGTGTCCTCCATGCGGACCCAGCTCATGCGGGCACCGTCGCCCCGGTCGGGGCTGGCGGTGATCCCGAGGCCGGGCTGCTCAGCGCCCGGCTGGGCGGAGGCAAAGTCCCACTCCGCCACGAACTGGTCGGAGCGGCTCCCACCGGAGAGCCCACCGCCCTCGGCCGCCGTCTCCCCGGCCTCGTCGACGGATGGGCTGAAGGGCTGGTTGCCGAATGCGCCGCTCGTCACCGAGTTCGAGAACCGCCACGACTGCGCGTAGAAGGAGGCCGGAGCGCTGGTGTTGTCGACGACCGTCTGGTCGAACGTGTTCTCGATGTTGCCGCCTCCGGTGCCCGCCCAGCCGTTCTGGCCGTCGATGTCACCCGGTGTGTAGGTCACCGCGGGGACCGGCGGAACCGGGTCGGCGCTCGCCGGGGCCACGAAGGCGGCGTTGACCAGCCCGGCGACGAGGGCCAGCACTGTCGCCACCGCGATCCTCACGACTCGAGAACGGCTACTCCGCGACTCCACGGCTGTCCACGTGCGTCGGTACATCAAGCTCTCCACCAGTTCCTCGAGATGGGCCGCCATCAGCCCAGGCGACGTGCGGTGGACCAATCGGCGGAGCGCGTCCGTTCGTGAGCGGATCAACGCGACGAGGCCCCTGCACCCGCCCGGAGGCGGACGCAGGGGCCCATCACCGGCCTACGGGATGTTGGTGCGCACCTCACACTGCTGCGCAGTGTCGATGTCGTTGCCCCCGTTGCAGTTGTCGCGCTGGAGACCGCCGATGAGGCGGTCGTTCCCGACGCCGCCGAGGAGGTGGTCCCGGCCCGGGCCGCCGGCCAGCACGTCAGCCCCGCCGTTGCCCGTGAGGACGTCGTAGCCGAAGGAGGCGATCAGACGGTCGTTGCCCGACCCGCCGTTCAGCTGGTCGGTCCTGCGACCGCCGTCAGCCACGTCAGCACCCGGACCGAGGTAGATGACATCGGCGCCGCCGAGGGCGCAGACGATGTCGTCACCCGCGAGGGCGTCGACGGTGTCGGCGCCCTCGGTCCCGCGAATCACGTCGGGACCGATCGTCGGGGCCTCGCCGTAGGCGAGATCAACCGTCACGGCCTCGCCGCGGCAGAGCGGGGCCACGGGCAGGTCCGACTCGAAGCCGGTGGAGAACACCGAGGTGCCGGACAGGATCGAGACGTTGTCGATCAGGAAGCCCTTGCCGGCGTTGGCCGGGGCGGCGGTCCCGCTGGCGCGGAAGAGCAGCGAGTCCACCGTCCGGGTCGCGGTGACCTCGCAGTCGCGGAAGTAGTCCTCCCAGCTCGTGCCGGTGTGGGCCAGGGCGCCGTCGACGTAGACCCGGACGACGTCGTTGGCCGCGCCGTCGACGAAGTCCATCTCGATGCGGATGGTGTGAGCCGTGCCCCGATCGAGGCCGGACGCGATCGGGGTCTCGACGAAACCGTCCAGGGTCGGGTCGGACGAGTCGCAGTCGGGATCCAAGTCGTGCTGGTAGTCGCTGAACAGGACGCGGAGGCCCACGGCGGTGTCCTCCATGCGCACCCAGCTCATGCGGGCGCCGTCACCCCGGTCGGGGCTGGCCGTGAGGCCGAGGCCGACCTGCTCAGCCGAGGGATCGGCCGAGGAGAACTGCCACTGGGACACGAAGCTGGTCTGACGGGCACCACCCGACAGGCCGGCGTTGTCGGCGGCCGTCTCGCCCGCCTCGTTGGCCACGGAGGGGCTGAAGGGCATGTCGCCGAAGGACCCGGACGTGACCTCGTTCGAGTAGCGCCAGGACTGGTTCCGGAACGACGCCGGCGCGCCGCTGGTGACGGCGACCTCCTGGTCGAGGGAATCGTTGATGTCGGCGCCGCTGGTGCCCGCCCAACCGTTCTGGCCGTCGATGTCGCCGGCCGTGTAGGTCACGGCCGGGACGGGAGCTGCGCCCACCGGAGAGGCCGCGAGCGGGGCCAGGAACCCGGCGGCGATGGCGACGAGCGCCACCCCCGCGAGACGCCTGTGCGCGCGCGTCGAATGTGATCGGTCGATCAAGGTCGCTTCCTCACTGTCTTCTGTCGGATGGGGCTTCGATCGGGTCGTGATGGGCCCTGGTCTCACGCCGTCCGCCGCGCCCACCCGATCACCCGCAGGTGCGGGCCGGGGAAAGATAACAGCCCGGTGTGACAAAGGGCGTCATGTGTCTCACCCGGATGGGTGACCGGGACAGGCCCTAGAGGGCGTAGAGGGCGGCGGCTCGGGACTCGGTCAGGGAGAGGACCCAGCCGTCGAGTTCGATCACCTCGCCCGTCGTGTGGTCTTCCGAGGCCTGCGGGGCGAGGACCCGGAGGTCCTGGCCCGGCCGCTCGGGCACCGTGCCGTCCAGGGCCGGGAGCGCCGCCAGCAGCACCTGCTCGTCGGCCTCGTCGGGGGCGACCTCGAGGTACCGGCCGCCCACGGCCGCGAGGGCCTCGGCCAGCGACGAGGGGGGTTCGGGCGAAGGCGGCTCGTTCGGCGCCGGGGCCGCGGGAGCATCGTCGTCGTCCAGCAGCCGCCAGCCGACGACCCCGCCGCCGACGACGACCGCCGCGGCTCCGAGGCCCTTGAGCACCGAGCGTCGGTCCGGGCTCACGCCAGGACCTCCCGCTGCAGGTGGTCGGCCAGCCGCAGCGTCAGCGCCACCAGCGTGTAGGTCGGAGTGGAGGCGCCGGCGGTGCCGAAGGAAGAGGAGCCGGTCACGTAGAGGTTGTCCACCGAGTGGACCCGCAGGTCGGCGTCGACCACGCCCTCGGCCGGGTCGGCGGCCATCCGGGTGGTGCACATGTGGTGGAAGCCCAGGCCCAGCTCGAAGCCCTCGGGATCGGCGGCGTCGGCGTCGATGGCCAGGCCCCCGACGTAGGGACGGATGCCGTCGGTGCGCTCGAAGGTGATCGTGCCGGGGGTCAGCTGCAACCGTCCGAGGCCCGTGCGGGCCAGCTCATCGCCGATGACGGCCATGCCCTCGAGGATCGACGAGCGGTCCCGCTCGGTGAACTGCCAGTCCAACTCGACGCGGGGCATCCCCAGCGGGTCCCGCTCAGAACCGAGCCGGACCCGGGACTCGGGGTTCAACTCCTGCTCGGCGGTGGCCAGGAAGTAGAGCGACGAGCGGGGGGCGTCGGTGCCGGTGGCCTGGGCCACGGCCGCCACCTGGCTGATCCCGAGGCCACTGATGGCCCGGGGCCGCTCCTCGGCGTAGGCCCCGACCACGAGCTGGCAACCGAGCGACAACAGCCCGCGGTCACGGACCGCCGCCGAGGTCAGGGCCACGTCGCCCTTGATGCGCAACGTGCCCTCCTCGGCGCCCTGATCGGCCTCGAACAGGGCGCTGAGCGCAGCCGGGTCGTTGCCGGTGACGGCGATGGCCGCCGGCACCGCGAAGTGCTCGCAGAAGTGGCGGCCCACCAGGTCGGCCTCGTTGCCCAGTCCGACCGGGCGCTGGCTGTTGCTGGCCAGCAGGAGGCGAGGGTTCTCGATGCCGCCGAGGGCGACGACGACGACCTGAGGCTCGACGACACTGAGCTCGACACCCCCGAGGGTCTTGGCCCGGACCTCCACGACCCGGCCACCGGCGTCGTCGAGGCGGAGATCGACGGCGTTGGCCCGCAGGTACACGGTGACGTCGGTGGCGGCGTCCAGCTCGTCCCGGTACATCGGCCCGAAGCGAGCGTCCCGGATCTGGTACACGCCCGTCTGCACGAGCGGGGTGTCGATCAGGGGCTCACCCCCACCCAGCTCGTCGACCCAGTACTCCCAGTCGAAGCGGTAGGGGCCAAGGCCGAGGACGGGATGGGCGGCCTGGTACCACGGGTCGATGTCCGCCCGCGTGATGGGCCAGCCCGAGCGCTCCAGAGCGGGACGGACCTCGAAGTCGACCTCGTCGTAGGGGCGGCAGAACCCGGCCCAGTGGTTGGTCGTCCCGCCGAGCTGACGCAGGCGGATGCTGTCCAGGGTGGCCGGGTTGTCCGAGAAGCCGAGGGTCTCGCCCACCGAGTCGCCCCGGGCCAGGTCCTGGATGTCGGGCTCGAGCGCCTCCGCCCCGCTCTCCAGGACCACGACCTGCAGGCCCGTGCCCTCCAGGTCCCGGGCCAGGGTGATCCCCGCCGCGCCGGCGCCGAGAATGCAGACGTCGGCCGTCAGGCGGGACCCCGGATCGAGGTCCTCGGCATCGAGGATCACCTGGGGCTACTCGCCGAGGGCGCGGTCGACCCGAGTGGCCAGCGAGACATCGAGCTCGGTCAGGCCGCCGGCGTCGTGGGTCACCAGGTCGATGCTGACCCGGTTGTAGACGTTGGACCACTCGGGGTGGTGGTTGAGGTGCTCGGCCCACACGGCCACGTGCGCCATCAGGCCGAACGCCTCGGCGAAGTCGCCCAGGACGATGTCCCGGTGGAGCTTGCCGTCGACCACCGACCAGTTCGGCAGCGTGGCGAGGGCCTCAGCCAGTTCATCGTCGGTCAGTCGGTCAGGCATGGTGTCACCTCAGAGGAGCGGGTCGGCGAAGGGATCGGCGAACGGATCGGGCACGGCGGCCGGCTCCTCCTCGGACTCGACCCCGTAACGGGCGTAGCCGTCGGCCTCCAGCTCGGCGGCCAGCTCGTCGCCTCCCTCGGCCACGAACCGGCCGCCGACCAGGATGTGGACGCGGTCGGGGTGGAGCTCGGTGAAGAGGCGGCTGTAGTGGGTGATGGCCAGCACGCCCAGGCCGTCCTCGTGGGTGGCCTCCTCGATGCGGCGGCTGCAGGTCCGCAGGGCGTCGATGTCGAGGCCGGAGTCCAACTCGTCGAGTATGGCGATCTTGGGCAGGAGCACGCCGAGCTGGAGCGTCTCGTTGCGCTTCTGCTCGCCGCCGGACAGGTCGACGTTGAGCGGCCGGGCCAGGAAGCGCTCGTCGAAGCCGATGCGCTCGGCCTCGACCACCATGCGCTCCCGGATGTCGGCGATGTCACCACCCGCGGCGGTCACGGCCGCGCCGAAGAGGGCCTCGAGAGACACCCCGGGGACCTCGGTCGGGTACTGCATGGCCAGGAACAGCCCGGCCTGGGCCCGCTGCCACGGCGTCATGGCCAGCACGTCCTGGCCGTCCATCGTCACCGAGCCACCAGTGACGTCGTAGCCGGGACGGCCCATGATCACATGGGAGAGCGTCGACTTGCCCGAGCCGTTGGGGCCCATCACGGCGTGCACCTCGCCGCCCTTCACGGTGAGGTCGATGCCCCGCAGGATGGTCTTGCCGTCGATGCCCGCTTCGAGGCCCCGGATCACCAGCTCGCTCATGGCAGCGTCACCGACACGTCGTCACCCTCGACGGTCACGGGGTACACCGGGACCGGTCGGGTGGCGGGGAGCGACTCCGGCTCGCCGGTGGACAGCGAGAAGGCGCTGCCGTGCTTCCAGCACTCGATGGTGCACTCGTCGGCGTCCACATAGCCCTCGGACAACGAGAACTCGGCGTGGGAGCAGGTGTCGCCGATGGCGTAGAACCCGTCGCCGATGCGGACCAGAGCGATCGGGCACCCGTCCACGTCGAAGCGCCGGGCCTCGCCCGGGGCGAGGTCGTCACGCCCACAGAGGCGGGTCACGCCACCACCTCCAGGGTGCCGGCGATCTCGGCCCGCACCCGGTCGGCCATTCGCTGGTCGGGGAAGCGGCTGAGCACCTCGTCGAAGAACCCGGCCACGATCAGCTTCTCGGCCTCGTCGGTGGGCACGCCACGGCTCTCGAGGTAGAAGCGCTGCTCGGGATCGACCGGACCGACGGCGGAGGCGTGCGAGCACTTCACGTCGTTGTTCTCGATCTCGAGGTTGGGTACCGACTCGGCCCAGGCGTGCTCGGACAGCTTCAGGTTCCGGTTCGTCTGGAAGGCCTCGGTCCCCCGGGCGTTGGGGCGGACCCGGATGAGGCCGGTGTAGACGGAGCGGGCGTGGTCGGCCAGCGCTCCCTTGAAGAGCAGCTCGCTCGTGGTGTCGGGAGCGGCGTGGTCCTGGAAGGTCCGGAAGTCCATCATCTGCTCGTCGCGCCCGAGGTAGGCGGCCAGGAGCGTTCCCGAGGCGCCCCGACCGACCAGGCGGCAGTCGGTGCGCAGCCGGGCGTAGGCCCCGCCCAGCGCGGCCCCGGCGGCCAGGAAGTCGGCGCTGGCCCCGACCTGGCTGACCTGCGTGGCCACCTGCCAGGTGCCGGGATCGAGGTCCTGCACGGTGAGGTGGCGGGCCCGGGCCGCGTCGCCCACGGCGATCTCGGTGACGGCGGCAACGAGGTCGACGCCGGGAGCCGAGGTCTGGACCTCGACCACGGTGACCTGGGCGTCGGCGCCGACCTGGACCACCAGACGGGGGAAGCTGACCGCACCGGCGGTGGCGGCGTGGACGTGGACCACGATCGGCTCGTCGACCAGGGTGCCCGGCGCGATCCGGACGAGGAGCGGATCGGGCGAGAAGGCCGTGTTGAGCTCGGCGAAGGCGTCGGGGGCGTCGCCGAGAACGCCGCCGAGGGCCTCGTCGCCGGCCTTGGCCTCGGCCAGTGGGCCGACCTCGACGCCGGCGGGGAACGTGTCCACGGTGGAGCGGAGGTGGCCGTCCACCACCAGGGCGGCAGGAGCGTCGGCGAGGTCGGGCACGGGCCCGGCCCCGCTCGGGGCGAGGGCGTAGCTGTCGAGATCGATCTCGTCGACCCGGCTGTAGCGCCAGACCTCTTCGGCCGGGCTCGGGCGATCCGCCGCCGCGAAACGCTCCACGGCCTCGACCCGACGGGCACGCAGCCAGTCGGGGCCGGCGAGGGCGGCGGCGGCGTCAGGGGTCAGGGCGGTCAGGATCGGCTCCGGCGGAGGGTGAGGGCTGCTCAGTCTACGGCAGGGGCCAGAACGCCCAACGGCGGGCTGCACTCCCGGAACTGCGTCAGTTGGTCGCGGTCGACGTGACCAATCGACGCAGATGGAGGGCCGGGCTTCAGTCCTTGGGCCGACGCTTGCGCCGGCCCCGGCGGCCCTT
>DATDAH010000298.1:0-4453 GCA_036525535.1 Acidimicrobiales bacterium | reverse complement strand
GAGCGGGCGGTGGAGATGCTGGATCTCGTCGGCATCCCCGAGGCCCGCAAGCGGGCGAACATGTACCCCCACGAGTTCTCGGGCGGCATGCGCCAGCGGGCCATGATCGCCATGGCCATCACCAACAAGCCCGACCTGCTCATCGCCGACGAGCCGACCACGGCCCTCGACGTCACGGTGCAAGCCCAGGTCCTGCAGGTGCTGATCGACATCAAGGACGAGATCGACTCCGCCATCATGCTCATCACCCATGACCTGGGCGTCGTCGCCGGCTTGGCCGACAACGTGATGGTCATGTACGCCGGGCGCCAGGCCGAGCTGGGGACGACCGACGAGATCTTCTACCAGAGCCGGCACCCCTACACCCTCGGCCTCCTGGCCAGCATGCCCCGTCTCGACGACACGGGCGGCGAGCCCCTGTTGCCCATCCCCGGCTCACCGCCATCGCTGATCCACCGGCCGCCTGGCTGCGCCTTCCACCCGCGCTGTCGGTTCTCCCTGGTGCCGGGCGTGTGCAACGAGGTCGTGCCCGAGCTGATCTCGGTGCGCGGCACCCACCTGGCGGCCTGTCACCGCTCCGACGACCTCGTCGACGTGACCGTCGACGAGCTGCGGGCCCAAGCCGACGAGGCGGACCTGATCGTCGGGGACGCCGTGGTGGAGGCCACGTGACCGACACCGGGGTCCAACGCACATCGGTCCCAGCGGCGGCCGGCACGCCCCTGCTGATCGCCACGGACCTGGTCAAGAACTTCCCGATCCGCGGTGGGATCCTGGCCCGCAGCGTCGGGCAGGTGTCCGCCGTGGCCGGCGTGTCCCTCGACGTCCATCCCGGCGAGACCCTCGGCCTCGTCGGCGAGTCGGGCTGCGGCAAGTCCACGACCGGCCGGCTCCTGCTCCACCTGTTGCGCCCCACCTCCGGGAACGTCACCTTCGACGGCGATCGGTTGGGTGACCTGCGAGGCAGGAAGCTGGCGGAGGCCCGGCGTCGGTTCCAGATCGTGTTCCAGGACCCCTACTCGGCCCTCAACCCGCGCATGACGGTCGGGTCGATCCTGGCCGAGCCCCTCAAGGTCCACCACCACTGGGACACCACCAAGCGCAACCTCCGTGTCGCCGAGCTGCTGCAGATCGTCGGCTTGTCGCCCGAGCACGCCAACCGGTTCCCCCACGAGTTCTCCGGAGGCCAGCGTCAACGGGTCGGCATCGCCCGGGCCCTGGCCCTCGAGCCCGATCTCATCGTCCTCGACGAGCCGGTGTCGGCCCTCGACGTGTCCATCCAGGCCGGGGTGGTCAACCTGCTGACCAAGCTGCAGGCCGATCTCGGCGTGGCCTACGTCTTCATCGCCCACGACCTGTCCGTGGTCCGCCACATCTCCCACCGGGTCGCGGTGATGTACCTGGGCAAGCTCGTCGAGCTGGCCGATCGGGCGACACTCTACGAGCGGGCCGTCCACCCGTACACCCAGGCGCTGCTCTCGGCCGTGCCGCTACCGGACCCGGTCGAAGAGCGTCAGCGCCAGCGGATCATCCTCGAGGGCGACGTGCCCAGCCCGGCCGACCCACCCTCGGGCTGCCGGTTCCGGACCCGGTGCTGGCGGCGGGCCGAGTTGGAGGCCGACGGTGAGGACGTCTCGGCCTGCCACGCGGAGGAGCCGGTCCTGGTGGAGATCTCCACAGGCCACACCGCGGCCTGCCACTTCCCGGCGGAGCCCCGCGGCGCCACCTGAAGCTGGTCGCTCAGGGGAAAGGCCATCCGTTCGGGAGGCAGCCCTCGAGGCCCTTGGACTGCTGCAGCGAGGAACGCCACGGCGCGAGGACCGCTCGGTGGCCCGCCGGGGTCATCACCGCGCCGACCCCAAGGGGGTCGGTCGGCGGGGAGAAATCAGCGGGACAGCTCGGCCTTCAGGAAGGCCAGACTGCGGTCCCAGGCCTGCGCCGCGGCGTCGTCGTCCCGGGTGCCGAGCGGGTTGTGCTCGTTGGCGAAGGCGTGCCCGGTGCCCGGGTAGATCGTAAAGCTGACGTCCTTGCCCATCGCCTGCAGCCGGGACTCCAGGTCCCGCACGGCCTCGGGCGGGAAGAAGTCGTCGTTCTCGGCGAAGTGGCCCTCGACCTTGGCCGTGAGCCCGGACCAGTCCGGCTCGCCGTCACCCAAGGGGGCCCCGTAGAAGGTCACGGCAGCCGCCACCCGGTCACCCTCCAGGGCCGAGATCATGAGGGTGAGCAGGCCGCCCATGCAGAAGCCGATGACCCCGACCCGGTCACCCGTGATGGCGTCGCTGGCCAGGAGATGGGCGATCGCCCCGGCCATGTCCTTGGCGGCCCGTTCCGGCGGCAGGCTGTTCATCAGCTCGCCGGCCTTGTCCATCTCGGTGTGCTCGGCGAAGTCACCGTGGAAGAGGTCCGGGGCCAGCGCGGTGAACCCCTCACCGGCCAAGCGGTCGCACACCGCTTTGATCTGGGGGACGAGGCCCCACCACTCCTGGATCACGAGGAGACCCGGCCCGGACCCCCCGTCGGGTGTGGACAGGTAGCCGTCGGCCTCGGTGCCGTTGACCGGGAACGAAACCATGCTGGCGTCGACCATCGGTTGTGTACCTCCAGTGCGGGGACGACGCGAACGTAGTCAGTTCGCCTCAGGGCCGCGGACGGGATCAGGCCTTGCGCCCACCGGAGAACGCCAGCCCGACCCCGAGCCCGATCATGGTGATCCCGCCGGCCCCACCCAGTCGCTCGAGCCGGCGCGGCGAGGACGACAGCCAGACCCGGGCCGACCCCGCGGCCAGGCCCCAGGCCCCGTCCGAGACCAGGGCCACCCCGACGGAGACGAGGGCCAGCACGGCCATCTGGAGGCCGGCCGGAGCGCCACCGGGCTCGACGAACTGCGGGAGGATGGCGGCGAAGAACACGGCGGCCTTCGGGTTGGCCAGCCCGACGACGAAGCCCTCCCGCAGCAGGTGCTTCGTCGGCCGGACCGTGCCGGCGGCGTCGAGCACCTCCGAGAGGGCCCGCCGGTGGCGGACCGCCTGGATCCCCAAGTACATGAGGTAGCCGGCCCCGACCAGCTTGATGGCGTTGAACACGGTGGCCGACCGGCTGATGACCGCCCCCAGCCCGACGGCGACGAGCAGGGCCTGGACGTAGACGCCGGCCGCGTTGCCGATCACGGTGGCGAGGGCCGCTCGGCGGCCGAGGGCCACGCCACGGCTGATGACGAACAGGACGCTGGGCCCGGGCACGATCACCAGCAGAAACGAGGCCAGGGCGAACGTGGCGAACGAGTGCAACGACGGCATCGCCGGAAGCTACCGGCCCCGGCCCCGCGACCCGTCCCCGATTCGGCCAGACTCAGGCCATGAGCACGCATCCCTACGCCGAGCGGTTCGCCGTCAACCGTCGCCTGCCCGAGTCCGGCCGCCAGGAAGGCGAGTTGCTCGACGAGCTGCAGCAGATGGCCACCGAGGAGGACGCGTACTGGGAGACCGGCAAGTGCTCCGGGACGATGTACTGCGGCGACCATGAGCACTACGCCTTCATGGGGGAGGCCTTCCAGCTCTTCGCCCACGCCAACATCCTCCAGCGGGACATGTTCCCCAGCGCCACCAAGCTGGAAGGCGAGATCATCGCCATGACCCTGGACCTCATGCACGGCGCTGAGGCCGAGGGCGGTGACGCGGTGGGCATGGTCACCACGGGCGGGACCGGCAGCATCCTGCACGCCGTCCTGGCCTACCGGGAGCACGGTCGCAAGGAGCGGGGGATCGAGCGGCCGAACATCATCAAGCCGGAGACGGCCCACGCCGCGTTCGACAAGGCGGCCCACCTCTTCGACCTGGAGCTGCGCCGGGCGCCGGTGGACCCGGTGACCACCAAGGTCAGGCCCGAGGTCGTGGCCGACCTCATCGACGAGTCGACCGTGGCCGTCATCGGCTCGGCGTGCAACTACGGCTACGGGACGATCGATCCGATCGCCGAGCTCGGGGCGTTGGCCCAGGAGCGGGGGATCGGCCTCCACGTGGACGGCTGCCTCGGTGGCTTCATCCTGCCGTGGGGCGAGGAGTTGGGGTACCCCGTCCCGCCGTTCGACTTCCGCGTACCGGGGGTGACGTCCATCTCGGCCGACACCCACAAGTACGCCTACGGGCTCAAGGGCACGTCGGTGCTGCTCTTCCGGGACCGGGCGCTGCGCAACAGCCAGTACTTCTTCCTGACCGACTGGACGGGGGGCAAGTACTGCTCGCCGGGGATGGAGGGCTCGCGCTCCGGAGGCCTCCTGGCCGCCACCTGGGCGGGGATGCTCAAGCTGGGCCGAGGCGGGTACTTGCGTTACGCCCAGCAGATCTTCGAGGCGTCGGCCGCCATGCAGACCGCGGTGACCAGCCACCCCGAGCTGCGCATGCTCGGCGAGGACCCCACGTTCCTGTTCTCGTTCACCTCCGACGAGTTCGACGTG
>DATDAH010000297.1:0-7946 GCA_036525535.1 Acidimicrobiales bacterium | reverse complement strand
TGGGGGCCGACGGCGAGGCGCTCGTCGCCCGCCACTACGAAGCGCAGGGCTACACGGTCCTCGACCGCAACTGGCGCTGCCGCGACGGCGAGCTGGACCTCGTCGTGCGCAAGGGCCGAACGCTCGTCCTCTGCGAGGTCAAGACCCGCAGCTCCGCCGCCTTCGGCACACCGGCCGAGGCCGTGACCCGGGTCAAGCAGGCCAAGCTCCGCCTGCTCGCCCGCCGCTACCTGGAGACGGCGCCCTTCCGCCCGAGCACGATCCGCTTCGACGTCGCCGCCGTCCTCGCCGGCCACATCGAGATCATCGAAGCCGCGTTCTGATCCACCCAGCGTGTCGCCGGCGACGCATTTCCGTACCCAGATCTGTCAGGCCGACCTGACATCCGCGCGGACGGTGCCCGCTATCGGACCGTTCCGGGCCGCCGACGGGCCCGGTGGTCCCAGCAGCTCTTGTGCCAGTGCCGGCGCAGGTCGGGGGCCAGGCGGGGTACGGCGACGAGGTGGAAGGTGCGGGGCGGGATGTCCTGGTTGCAGCCGGGACAGATGTAGGCCTTGGTGGCCTGGTAGGGCTGGACGAAGCGGGTGTCGCAGTCGTCGTCGAGCGATCCGGCGGGGCTCATCCGAAGACGGCCCAGGCGACCAGGAGGGCGACGGCCACGACCGCGCCGACGACCATGGCGATGTCGGCGGCAGAGACGCTCTGGGGGCGGAACGGGTTGAGGCCCATGCCCGTCCAGTATCGCCCTGGATCGGCCGATGGCGTTGCTACTCTCCGCGCCGTGCACCGACGCTCCCGCCTCCATGTGGTCGCGCTGGCCCCGGCCCTGGCCCTCGTCCTGGCCGCCTGCGGTGGGGACTCCGAGCCCGGAGGGGGCGGTGGCGAGGAGAGTCAGGGCGAGACGGTCTACAGCGCCAACTGCGCCCGCTGCCACGGTCCGGACGGCGAGGGCGGCGTCGGCCCGCAGTTGGGGGACGGTGCGGTCGAGGCGAACCTGACCATCGAGGAGCACACCGAGGTGGTCACCAACGGACGCAACGGCATGCCCGCCTGGGAGGGCCAGCTCAGCCCCGAGGAGATCGACGCCGTCGTCCAGTACGAACGCGAAGAGCTCGGTCGGTAGCTCCGTTCCTGTCAGACCCCCGTCGTAGGATGAGGTCCATCGCTCGGTAGGCCGGTGTCACGGCCCCTCCAGTCCTGCTCCTCGCGGAGGGTCCACCGTGCTCGCGTCCATCACCTCGGCCTGCCTTCTCGGCATCGACGGTCACCCCGTCCGCGTCGAGGTCCACCTCACCTCCGGCCTGCCCGGGTTCGCCATCGTCGGGTTGCCCGACACCGCCTGCCGGGAGGCCCGCGACCGGGTCCGGGCCGCAGTGGCCAACAGTGGCTTCGAGTTCCCGATGCGCAAGATCACGGTGAACCTGGCCCCGTCGTCCCTGCGCAAGGCCGGGTCGGGCCTCGACCTGGCCATGGCGGTCGGTGTGCTCGCGGCGTCCGACCAGGTGCCCGGTGCCGAGCTGGACGCCCTGGCCTTCTTCGGTGAGCTCGGCCTCGACGGGTCCCTCCGCCCGGTACGGGGCATGGTCAGCCTGGTCGACGCCTCGCCGGTGGCGACGGTGGTGGTCCCGGCGGCCTCGGTCGCCGAGGCGACGGTGTACGGCCGCCACGAGGTGCGCAGCGCGCGGCGCCTGGTCGAGGTCGTCGAGGCTCTGCGCGGTGACGCCCCGTGGCCGGAGCCGCCAACGCCCGCCGAGCCGGTCCGCCCGCTCGCCCCGGTCATCCTCCGGGACCTGGCCGACGTGCGGGGTCAGGTCGCGGCCCGGAAGGCCTTGGAGGTGGCGGCCGCGGGCGGCCACCACCTGCTGATGGTCGGCCCGCCGGGGGCGGGCAAGACGATGCTGGCCAGCCGCCTGCCCGGGTTGCTGCCGCCGTTGGGCGTCGACGAGGCCCTGGCCGTCGCCCGGATCCGCTCGGCGGTGGGCGAGCCCCTCGCGGGCGGTGAGCTGCCGATGGTGCCGCCGTTCCGGGCGCCGCATCACACGGCGTCACCGGTGGCGCTCACCGGCGGCGGTACGGGGGTGCTCCGTCCCGGCGAGGTGTCCCGGGCCAGCCACGGGGTCCTCTTTCTCGACGAGTTGGGCGAGTTCGCCCCGGCGGTGCTCGACGCCCTGCGCCAGCCCCTCGAGGAGGGGGTCATCCGCATCACCCGGGCCCAGGCGTCAGCCACCTTCCCTGCCCGGTTCCTGCTCGTCGGGGCCATGAACCCCTGCCCGTGCGGCATGGCCGGCCCGGAGGGCTGCACGTGCACCGACGGCGAGCGGGCGCGGTACCGGCGACGACTCTCCGGGCCGCTCGTCGACCGCTTCGACCTGCGGGTCGACGTCGACCGGCCGTCCCCCGACGAGCTCCTGCGGGGTGAGCCGGGGGAGGGCACCGCGGTCGTGGCCGCGCGGGTCCGCGAGGCCCGCGCCCGGGCCGCCACCCGGGGCGTGGCCTGCAACGCCCACATCCCCCGGCGACGGCTGGACGACCTGTGCCCCGTGACGCCAGAGACCGAGTTGGTGCTCGAGGGGGCCCTCGCCGGCGGTCGCCTGTCCGCCCGGGGCCTCGACCGGGTCCGGCGGGTGGCCCGCACCCTGGCCGACCTCGAGGGTCACCACGGCCCGGCCGCGCCCCTGCACGTGAAGATGGCGCTGGCCTTGCGCGCCCAGCCCCTCGTGGCGGCGTCCTGACATGGACCTCCCGGACGAGGCCTACCTCACCGGCATCGCCTCGATCCCCGGCGTGGGCCCGGCGACGATGCGCAACGAGCTCGCGGCGGGGACGCCGCCGGAGGCTTGGGAACGGCTCCGGTCGCGACCGGGTGCCCCCACCGACCTCGAGCGGGTGTGGGCTCGACACCAGGAGGCGGGCATCGTGGTCTGCGGCCAGCAGCACCCCGCCTTCCCGGACCTGCTGCGGGACGACCCGGAGCCACCGGCCGTGCTGTTCTGCCGGGGCGACCTCGCCGTCCTGGAGCGACGCCGGGTGGCGGTCGTCGGCACCCGGAACGCCTCCCGCTACGGCCTGGGGGTGGCAGAACGGCTCGGCGAGCGGCTCGGGGCCGCGGGGGTGGCGGTGGTGTCGGGGTTGGCCCTCGGCGTGGACGGCGCGGTCCACCGAGGGCTGCTCCACACCGGAGGGGCCCCGCCCGTCGGCGTCGTGGCCTGCGGGCTCGATGTCGTCTATCCCGGCCGGCACCGGGACCTTTGGCAGCGGGTGGGGGCGGAGGGGCTGCTGGTCAGCGAGATGCCCCTCGGGCTGCGCCCGACGCGCTGGAGCTTCCCCGCCCGCAACCGGATCATCGCCGGCCTGAGCGAGGTCGTCGTGGTCGTCGAGTCCCGGCAGACGGGTGGCTCGCTCTACACCGCGGACTCGGCCCTGCTCCGTGACCTCCCCCTGCTGGCCGTGCCCGGCCCGATCACCAGCCCCGCGGCCTACGGCACCAACCGCCTCATCGCGGACGGGGCCACGCCGGTGTGCTCGGTCGACGATGTCTTCGTCACCCTCGGCCTCACCTCACCCACGGGCGGGTCCACGGCGGTGCCCGAGCCCGGTGGTGTCGCCGGTCGGATCCTCGACGCCTGTGCCCACGAGTCGGTCACCCTCCAGGCGCTGGTCGACCGCAGCGGGCTCACCCTTCCGGAGACCGTCGCCGCCATCGACGACCTCTGTCGCACCGGCTGGCTGGCCGAGTCCGCCGGCCGCTACGAGCGCACCACCCCCGTCGCCCGTACCGGCCCTTGATCTCGGCGCCAGGGGCGCGGCGATGACGGGCCAGGACGAAGGATCAGTCGAGCCCGGCCAGCTTTCGGGCGTAGGCGACGGCGTCTGGGGCATGGTGCGCCGTGTAGGAGCGGAGCATCTGGAGCTTCTCGGCCTCCAAAGAGCCTTCGGCGTGGACGGCGAGCACGGCGTGATAGCCACCGAGGTCCTTCGCCGTCAGGTCCGAGATGAGGTTCATCATCGCCAGGCGCTCGGACGCCGGCGAGGCGCCGCGGTAGTACTTCTCGAGGATCGGCCGGATCTCGTCGGAGTCCCAGTCCGCCCCGGAAGGGCCCGTGACCAGGAGGCCGCCCGCGATGTCCTGCAGCCACTCGACGGCCTTGTAGAAGCCCGAGGCGAAGGTGAACTTGGCCATGTTCGTGGTCATGGGGTCCGGGTAGGCGATGCCGTGCTCGCCGATCCGGGCCCGAAGTCCGGCGGCCTCGGTCAAGGCCCGGACCGTCTCGGCATAGGCCACCAGGTGGGTGAGCTTGTCGCGGATGTGGCCCGCCTTCATCACCCCGTTCATCTCGGCGACCTGGGCCGCGGCCCCCACGAAGGCGTCGACCAGCGGGAGCTTGTAGGAGACCGCGGTGAAGCGGTGGTACTCGACGAAGGTCAGGGCCAGGGCCCCCGCCTTCTCCGGCTCCTGGCACAGGAAGACCCGCTCCCACGGCACGAACACGTCGTCGAAGACCGTGAGGGTCTCGAGCAGCTTGTGCCGGGAGGACACGGGGTGGTCGAACGTGTCGTGGCCGCCGCCTCCGCCGCCGTAGCCCGACACGTAGAGCGAGAGGCCCTCGGTGTTGGCGGGCACGGCGAAGGACACGGCGTAGTCGGCGTCGTCGGGGCCCATGGCCCGGGTGGGGAAGACGATGATCTCGTCGCCGTTGGCACTGCTCGTGGTGTGGCACTTGGCGCCCCGCACGACGATGCCCTCGTCGCTGCGGTCGACCACCCGGACGTAGAGGTCGGGGTCCTCCTGCTGGTGCGGCGGCTTGGATCGGTCGCCCTTGACGTCGGTCTGGGCCACGGCCACGGCCAGGTCGCCGTCCCGGCAGTGCCGGTAGAAGGCCTCGGCCCGCTCCCGGCCCTCGCCCTCGAGGACGCGAAGCATCGCGAACATGCCGTCGGTGCCGATCTCGTGGATCAGGGTGACGACCGTGCCGCCGGCCGCGGTCCCCGCCTCGATCAGCTTGGACCGGGCCATCACGTCCTCCGCGTTGCGGGGGATGCGGAAGGCGGCGTTGTACTCCTCGCCCGTGTCGGGGTCGGTGGCGACCGCGAGGTCGCGGTGGTCCGGGTCGTGGGCCAGGTCGAAGTCGATCGCCGCATGGTCCACCGCGATCTTCAGGTCCGGCTCCTGGTTGATGTCGGCGACGGGCCGCCCCTGGTAGTACAGGCGCCGGCCGTCGACCAGTCCCGCCCGGTACTCGTCTGCGGTGCGCAAGGGCATGCAGGCGATGGTAGGTGAGGGCGGCCGGTCGGCTCTCACGGTCGGCACCCGCGGTCGATCCTGCCACCCTCCGCGCGGGGTCGTGCCCTCTGGGTGACGCCGGGGCTACCGTGCGCCCGTGGCCTGGGACCTGGAGGAGTTCACGACGTCCCTGACCGCTTTGGCCCCGGCCAGCGTCACCGCCTACCGCCGGGACCTGGACGCCTTCGTGGAGTGGGCCGGTCGCCTGGGCCTCGAGGACCCGACCGCCGTCGACCGGCGGGCCTTGCGGCGCTACGTCGCCTTCCTCACCACCCGGGGCTATGCCCGCCGCACGATCGCGCGCCACGTCGCCTCGCTGCGCCGCTACTTCGACTGGCTCCGCCGACGGGGGCGCATCGAGGTGGACCCCTCGGCCCGACTGTCGGCTCCCGGTCACGACGGCCGCCTGCCCCGGGTCCTGCGCCGGGACGAGATCGAGGCTCTCCTCGACGACGGCCCGCCGCCCACCGACGACCCCGTCGAAGCCGCCCTCGCCCAGCGGGACCGCGCCGTCCTGGAGATCCTCTACGGCAGCGGCCTCCGGGTGGCCGAGGCCTGTGGCCTCCGGCCGGTCGACATCGACCTGTCCCGGTCCCGCTTGACCGTCTGGGGCAAGGGGTCCAAGCAGCGCACGGTGCCCCTCTCCGCACCGGCGGTCGACGCCCTCCGCCAGTGGCTGGACGAAGGTCGTGCACTGCTGGTCGACGCCAACACCCCAGACGACGTGGTGTTCGTGAACCGGCGGGCCCACCCGCTCACGCCCCGGGACGTACGCCGCATCCTCGACCGACGGGCGGCCGGTCCGGCTCATCCCCATGCCCTCCGCCACACCTTCGCCACTCATCTTCTGGACGGCGGTGCCGACCTTCGTGCTGTACAGGAACTACTCGGACACGCCGATCTCGCGACCACCCAGCTCTACACCCATGTGAGCCGGGAACGCCTGCGCGGCGTGCTCGAGACGACGCATCCTCGAGCGTAGGGACGGGCGGTGGATCGACAAGGCGGTGGAATCGAGGACCTCTGGGCCCGGTACCGCGACGACGCCACGCGGCCCGACCGGGACCAGCTGATCGTCCACTACTCACCGCTGGTGAAGTACGTCGCCGGCCGGGTGGCGGTGGGCCTGCCCCAGAACGTCGAGCACGCCGACCTCGTGAGCTACGGGATGTTCGGCCTCATCGACGCCATCGACAAGTTCGATCCCGAGCGGGGCTTCAAGTTCGAGACCTACGCCATCAGCCGGATCAAGGGCGCCATCCTCGACGAGCTCCGCTCGATCGACTGGGTCCCTCGATCGGTGCGGGCCAAGGCCCGGGCCCTCGAACGGTCCTACGCCAAGCTCGAGGCCGAGCACGCCCGCCCCCCGACCGACCTCGAGCTGGCCGACGCCCTGGAGATGAGCGAGGTCCAGCTCCAGACCCTCCTCACCCAGATCTCGTTCGTCGGCATGGCCGCCCTCGACGAGGTGCTGGCCATGGGGGGCGAGCGAGGCGAGGCCGTCACGCTGGGCGACACGATCGCCGACAGCGGCGACGGTCCGGTCAGCCGCTTCGAGGTCGAGGAGACCCGCCAGCTCCTGGCCTCGACCATCAACCGCCTGCCGGAGCGGGAGAAGCTGGTCCTGACCCTCTACTACTACGAAGGCCTGACGCTGGCCGAGATCGGCGGCGTCCTCGGGGTGACCGAGAGTCGGGTGTGTCAGATCCACACCAAGGCGGTCCTCCACCTGAGATCCCGGGTCGTGGCGGCGGAGCGCTCACCCGTCTAGCCTCCTGGTCCGGCGCTTCCCCCGTCGAGAGTCTCCCCGGGGGTCCCGTGTGTCCCGTCACCGCTCGTTCCTCGTCCTGCTCCTGCTCGCCCTGACCGCGGGCCTCGCCGGGCCCGCCGCCGCCGAGCCCGCGACCTACCGACCACCGGTGGACGCCCCGGTGGTCGACGGCTTCCGCCTCCCGAACGGGCCCTTCGGTGCCGGGAACCGGGGGCTGGAGTACGACACCTCTCCCGGCCAAGTCGTCCGGGCGATCGGCGACGGGCTGGTGGTCTTCGCCGGACCCGTCGCCGGCGTCCGCTACGTGACCGTGCTGCACCCTGACGGCCTCCGCTCCAGCTACGGCCACCTGGCCGGGCTGCTGGTCACCGCGGGCGAACGGGTCGTCATCGGCCAGGTCGTGGGGACGGCGGGGGAGCGGCTCCACCTCGGCGTGCGGTCCGGCGGGACCTACCTGGACCCTGCCGCCCTCTTCACGACGACCGGGGTCCATCTGGTCCCGCTGGACGCAGGGCAACCTCACGTCGCCGGGTACCGAGATGCGTCGCCGGCGACACGCGGGGTGGATCAGAACGCGGCGTGGGCCTGGCTGACGGGCGGTGGGGCCGGGGGCGTCGCCGGTACACTCGCCCGTCGGTCGTGACCACCACGGCCCGCAGACCAGTTCACCCGTGCCATTCCCGCGGTCGCCTCCGGGCGCAAGCGCACGGGCTTCGTCAGAACCGTCGGGGAGGAAAGAACCAGATGGCGCCCGTCGTCACCATGAAGCAGCTGCTGGACGCAGGTGTCCACTTCGGACATCAGACCCGGCGCTGGAACCCCAAGATGAAGCGCTTCCTCCACGGGGAGCGCCAGGGGATCTACATCATCGATCTCGAGCAGACGCTGGACCGG
>DATDAH010000296.1:0-3415 GCA_036525535.1 Acidimicrobiales bacterium | reverse complement strand
GTCGTCCGTATCGGGTGTCGGCGTGAAGACGAGGACGGTGACCTGGTTCGGACTCTCGGTGTAATAGACGTGGAAGGCATCGTCCTGAGCGCAGATCCAGACGACCTCCATCGGCTTCCCAGCGGCCCGTGCGTGGGTGATCGCCTCGATGAACCCGGCGCGCAAGGTGTCCGCCACGGCGAGGTGGCTCCACCAGCTCGAGAGCCAGTGCTTCCTGAAGTGCCTGAGGCCACCCTTCGACACGTCATCCGGGTACTGCTGGTGCTGATCCTTCGCCGCCGCGATGAGCGTCTCGGTGGAATCAGGATCGGCGAGCGCCGCCAACGCCAAGTCGTAGTTCTCCATGAATGCCGAGTCCCCGAACAACTCGGTCTCGAGGTACTTGAACTCCGAACCCTTGCTCACGTGATACGTCGACAGCGATCCCACGGCAGCCCTCCCTGGCACGGTCAGTTGGCGAGAAGACACTTTCCCATGAATCCGGGCATACGTCCGATGACTTCCGCGTCCGGAGGGGGTCCAAACAGCATGGAGACGAAGAACCTCGCTGGCCTGTACGACCTGCCTCCGCTCGAGTGGGGACCGATCGAAGCCCGCTTGAACGACGCCCTGACGATGGCCCCCGGCACCGGGGGACCGGACCGCCACTCGGCGTGGCTGGCCACCATCAACTCGGACGGGAGCCCCCATGTGACGGGGCTCGGGGCGCTCTGGGTCGACGATGCGTTCTGGTTCGTGACCGGCGAGCGCTCCCGCAAGGGCCGGAACCTCGCCCGCGACCCGAGGTGCACCATGAGCCTCGCCACCCACGACTACGACCTCGTGGTCGAGGGCAGCGCGGAGCGGGTCATCGATCCGCCGGTGGTGGAGGACATGGCCGCCCGGTGGGCGGACGGGGGATGGCCCGCCAGCGTCGACGAGTCGGGGGTCGCGCTCACCGCGGAGTACAGCGCCCCATCGGCCGGACCGCCACCCTGGGTGGTCTACCGGCTCACACCCCATCAAGCGCATGCCGTGTCGACCATCGAGCCCGGTGGCGCGACCCGCTGGACCTTCGCCGAGGACTGATTCAGATCACGGGCGACCCCGGGTCGCGTCCCAACAGGATGCGACCGGTGACCTCGTAGCGGGCGCTGTTGAGGACGAGGTGCTGGGTGGCGGTGTGGACGTCCCGCCACGCTCGTTCCAGGGGCGCCCCTTCGGCCACGGCTGACATGCCGCCGACCTCGTGCAACAGGTCGACCGCCTGCGCGGCGAGCCGAGTCGCGGTGACGGCCCGGGCGCGGAGGCGAGCGCGGTCGGTGGGCTCGAACAGGCGACCGCTCTCGCCCTGCAGCCACACGTCCTCGACGGCGGCGGCGAGCGTGGCCTCCGCGGCGAAGACCAGGCCCTCGGCTTCGCCCGCAGCGAGCTGGGCCTGCGGGCGATCGGCCAGCAGGTCGAAGCTGGCCGACGGCGTCTTCGCCCCCGCGAGGTCCACGAAGGACCGCAGGGCCCCGCGGGCGGCGCCGACGGCGGTCGCGCTCAGGGCACCTCCGATCTGGACGAGGAGGGGGATCCGGCTCCAGACGTCGTCGTCGGAGCGAGTCGCGGCGTCGCCCCACGGGAACGTGAAGCGCTGGGCGACGAAGACGTCATCGACCCGACAGTCGTCGCTGCCCGTGGCCCGCATGCCCGACGGTGACCAGGTGTCGAGGATCGTGGCCTCGCTGATGGGGATGATCCCGGCGATGAGGTCGGGGATGCCATCGACGACGGACCGAATGCCGTCGCGCTCCACCCAGGCCGCGACCATGAGCCAGTCGGCGTGGTGGGAGCCGCTGGCGTAGTTCACGGTGCCCGACAGGCGGTAGCCGCCCTCGGCCGGCACCGCGGCGGCGGTCAGCGGGTTCAGTGACCCGGCGATCATGGTCGTCCCGTCGACGACGAGCTCGGCGAACGGCTCTCGGCCGAGGAGCCGGCCGAACAGGGCGCCGTCGGCCAGGATCGCCAGCGTCCACGCCGTCGAGGCGTCGTGTTCGGCCACAGCCCGGAAGACCTCGATGCTCTCGGGCAGGGTCAGGTCGAGGCCGCCGAGATCAGCCGGGACGAGGGCCCCGAAGAGGCCGGCACCCCGGAGCCCGTCGACGACGGCATCGGTCAGGTGGCCGAGCTCTTCGGCCTTCGCCGCGTCGCCGGCGATGACCGGTCCGAGCTCGTCGATCCGTCGCAACACCGCCTTCAGGTTGTCGTCGCCCACGCCCGCATCTTGCTTCGTCACCGCAGTTGGCGCTTGACAAGAAGATATCTTCCTATAAGGTCGCCACCATGCGGAGAAAGCCCGGGCAGTTGCTCGACCTGGAGGCCCAGATCCTGGCGGTAGCCGTCGACGTGCTGGTCGGCGGCGACTCGCCCGAGTTCCATGGCTTCGGGCTGGCCAAGCGCATCGCCGACCGCGAGGGCTCCCAGCGCCTGACCAGTCACGGGACGCTCTACAAGGCTCTGGGCCGACTCGAGGACGCCGGCCTGCTCAGCTCCCGCTGGGAGGACCACGAGGTGGCCGAGGCCGCGGGCCGACCTCGCCGCCGGCTGTACCGGGTCAGCAGCGCGGGCCAGGCCGCAATCGCCCTGCACGTGTCGGCGTCGCAGCCCGCCCTGGACGACCGCACGGCCGCCTTCGGCCAGGGCATCGAGCCGGCATGAGCACCTGGGGCGACGGCGTCGCCCGCTCCTGGACGGCGGTCTACACCCGGGGCCTGCCCCCGGAGGCCGCCGAGCGCCGTCTCGAGGAGATCCGCTCGGACCTCTTCGAGCACGCCTCGTTCGCCGGGGTGACGACGGCCCAACAAGTCCACGTTCTCGGTCGGGTGCTGTGGGGCATCCCCGCCGACCTGTCCTGGCGGCGGGCCGCCCGAGCGTCGCGTGAGCGGCGCCTCGCGACAGGAGAAGCCATGACCTTGCGCAAATCGGCCACGATCGCCTTCGTGATCTACGCCCTCTTCAACCTCTGGACCGGTGTCGGCATCATCGGCGGGGGCTACTTCCCCTGGGGCCTGCCCCTGCTGATCGCTGCCGGGGTGATCGGGTTCGCCGTCCGCCAGCGGGACGACGCCCCGAGACGGTCGACGATCATGCTGGTCGTCGCCTGTGCCGTGCCCGCCGCCACCCTCTACTGGATGGCGCCGATCTTCGTGCCGGTGTGGTTGCTGCTGAGCTGGCTGGCCATCGCGTCCGAGCCCGGCCGCCGTCAGCCCGTCCCCGCGGCCACCTGATCCCACAGCACCTGGGCGCCCGACCGTCGACCCTCCGCGGGCCGGCGGTCGGGCGCCCGCTGTGTTTCCCGGTGGGAGGGCGCTCGTTAGGGTCGACCGGTGCCCGTCGACCCGATCGTGGCCCAGCGCCTGTGGACCCAACCCGAGGTCACCGCCGTCGGTCG
>DATDAH010000295.1:0-7099 GCA_036525535.1 Acidimicrobiales bacterium | reverse complement strand
TGTGGTTCGGCACCGACCAGAGCGTGGCCGACTACTACGACGAGGCCTCCTTCGGCCTTCTCGACCTCGAGCCGGCGACCGAGAACGACACGGCCCTCGGTGGCCGCGCCGACGACGGCGTGGTCGTGGTCGACGTGCCCACCGCCCACCCGAACAGCGGTAGCACCTTCGCCGTGTTCCAGGACACGGTCAACGACATCCTGTCCGACTCGCAGCTGGACGCCGCCGTCGACTTTGCTGCGTACGACACGGACAACGACAACCACATCTCGCCCGCCGAGCTCCACCTGGCCGTCGTCGTGGCGGGCACCGAGGCGGCCCAGGGCTGCAACGCCCCCTCGATCTGGGCCCACCGCAACTCCCTCGCAGACCCGGTCACCGTGGACACCGACATCCTGCTCGGCGACGGGTCGGTCAACGGTGGGTTCCTCGCCGGTGGCGAGCTCCAATGCGACCTCGCCGTCCAGCAGGCCACGTTGGGCATCTGGGTCCACGAGCTCGGCCATGACCTCGGCCTGCTCGACCTCTATGACGGCGACGGCAGCTCCTCGGGCGTCGACACGTGGAGCGTGATGGCTCTGCACTGGCTGAACCTGCCCGGTGAGCCCATCGGCACCCGTCCCCCGCTCCCCGACCCCTTCAGCCGGTCACAGCTCGGTTGGCTGATGCCCACCGAGGTCACGACGACAAGCGACGACGTCGCTCTCGCCTCGTCGGCGTCCAGCGACGACGTCACCCAGGTTCTCGACAACCCCGACGGGGTGGACATCGGGTTCCTGGGCGGCGGTGGAACCGGCGAGTACTTCCTGGTCGAGAACCGGGAGCAGGAGGGCTACGACATCGCCGCCCGGGGGTGTGGCCTCCTGGTGTGGCACATCGACGAGAGCCGTTCCTCCAACGGCGACGACGACGCCCGGCTGGTCGACGTCGAGGAGGCTGGCGGCGGCGACCTCCAGGACGGTTCCGCCGATCCCGACGACCCCTATCCATCCGAGAACCCGCCGAACGCAACCTTCGACCCGACGAGCAGCCCGAACAGCAGCCTGAACTCGGGCCTTCCCAGCGGTGTGGCTCTCAGCGGCTTCTCCCCGACCTGTGGTTCGTCGCTCACCCTCGACGCGCAGCCCGGTGGGGCACCGGTCGGTGGACCCGCCAACGACCAGCTGGACAGTGCCCGCCCCATTCCTCTCGACGGGACCGGACTGGTGTCCGTGCGAGGCCACAACGTGGGCGCCACCCACGAGGTCGGCGAGCCGCCGCACAACGGCGCCTCGGGCGAATCCTCGATCTGGTACTCGTTCCGGGCGCCTCGCGCCGGTTTCGTCAGCCTCACCACCGAGAGCACGTTCCGGGAGGTCGTTGCGGTCTACACCGGTACCGACATGGGGGACCTGCGCCGGGTGGCCTCGGTCGAGGCGGTCCCGCCGGGCGGCGGGGCCGGCAGTCCGCCTGCGCCGGAATCGATCAAGCGCGGGCTCGGCATCTCTGTGGAGCGCGGCGTGCGCTACCTCGTCGCGATCGACGCACGGACACCCGGTGACACAGGGGGCGTCCGAATCTTCCTGGACTACGACCAGGCCCGCCCCGACGTTCGCCCCGTGCGCCGCGTGGTCGCCGCCGGCGAACAACCGGAACTACGGGTGTGGATCCGCAACACCAGTTCGTTCGACACCCTTCGGGTCTACCAACTGGCCGAGGGCACGACGTCGCTGCCCGCGCTCGACTGCCCCGTGCCCTTCCTGCTCGCACCGGGTGAGGCCCGCGTGTGTCGGGTGCGCACGACCGTCACCGGCGGGCCCGGAGCGTCCTTGCGGGGCAAGGTCACCGCCTGGATCGAGTGGCCCGACCTCGGTCGCTACGCGACCATCGCCGACCCGTGGTTCGCTCGCGTCCAGGGCTGAGCGCGGTCTCAAGTTCCCAGGCGGCGGAGGATGTCGGCCCTCGGGCCGCTGACCTCCGGGCCGAAGGCGGAGACCAGCACCCCTTTCAGTCCGCACGGTCCATTGGCCACGGCGAACACGATGGACATGTCGTCGGGATCGGATTCGCCCTCGAACCGGAAGGTCTGGTCGATGGTCACCGCTTCCGGGGCCAGCACCTCACGGTCGCACGCCGGGCAGCGCACGCCGTCCTCGACGATGAAGAACTCATGGGTGTACCCCGCGTCCCGCAAGGAGGCGATCGCGTCCTGTTCGGTGTCCATGCCGTTCGCCATGCCGACAGGCTCTCACGCTCCGCTACGTTCGCCACCGTGATCATCCGCGCCGACCTCGAAGCCGGGAGCGTCACCCTCCTCGATCCCGCTGACTTCCGCGGCTTCCACGTCGCCGTCGTCGGCGGGGACGTCACCGACGAGCGTCTCGGCCTCGTGCTGGCACCGTACGGGCGGCTCGACGGCGACCACGCCTGGATCGACGTGGACGCCGTTGCCGCGCTGGCCGGCGAGAACGCCGACGACCACTGGCGGGCTGGCCTCGACGACATGGTCGCCTTCGCCCGGGACAGCGACTTCCTCGACGACTCGGGCTCTGCCATCCGCGCCCACCTCGGGGCGGCCTGACCCGTCTTCTGCCCGACCCCCTCGGCGGGTAGGTCTTCGTCCATGCCTTCCGCCGCGCTCTGGCTGCATGAGCCCGAGTCCACCATCGGTTTCGCCGGGCTGGCGGCCGTCGCCACCCGCGAGGGGGTGACCGTCGCCCCGCTCGAGGACTTCGCCGATCCGGCCGCTGGCGACCTGGTGGCCTCCGACCCGACCCGCACGCCGACGAGCCTGGTCGACCAGCTCCCCCGGTGCCACCACGTGGCCCTGACCCACCGACGCGACGAGCCGTTCGTCCTCCAGACCCTGCGCTCGGGCTATCTCGGGTTCCTGCTCCACACCACACCCGTCGTCGAGGCCGCGGATGCCCTGAAGCGCCTGGCCGCCGGAGAAGCCGTCGTCGCCGGCTCCCTCGCCAGCCGGGTCGCCCTCAGCGGCGCCCGTCTGGGTGAGGACGACTTCTGGCCGGGGCTGACCCGGGGACTCACCCGTCGGGAGAGCGAGGTCCTCGAAGGCATCAGTCACGGCCTGTCGACGCGCCAGATCGCCGAGACCCTCTTCGTCGGTGACGAGACGGTCCGCAGCCACCTGAAATCGCTCTATCAGAAGCTCGGCGTGTCCGACCGCAGCGCCGCGGTCGCCCATGCCTTTCGCGACGGCATCCTCTCGCCCGACGCGGGCTGACCGCGGGCGGGCGGGGTCAGCGGAGCTGGTTTCCAGTGCCCGGGGTGGGATTCGAACCCACACGGCCCCGAGGGGCCAGGGGGGTTTAAGCCCCCCGCGGCTACCAGTTACGCCACCCGGGCCGGCCCGGCCACCGTAACCAGGTGCCGGTCAGGCGGCTTGGAGGCCCCCGCCTTCTACGGACGCCCAGAGGGCGGTACGGGCCTGGTCAGCATCGGGGCCCTGGAGGCCGTTGGCGGCGACGACGCCCTCCACCATGTCGGCCAGCACCTGAACCCAGAGGCGGCCGCGGAGGCGGACGGCGACCGTGGCCCCACCGTCGGGCCGCCATCGGATGGTGCGCTCACAGCCGGCGAGGCGCGGCGGGCTACGGAACGCGGGGGCTTGAAGGCCCTGCCGACGGGCCACGTCACTGAGGCTCTTCACCGCTCCCGCGAACCGCACCGACGTGGCTTCCATCGGCCTCATTCTCCCCGGGGGGTGTGACGGCCATCGGAGGCTCCCCGCGGCGGTCACGGCGCCGGCGTACCGTCGGTTCGAGATGGAGCTGTCTTCCCTGAACCCCGCCCAGCAGGAGGTCGTGGATCTACTCGGCGCGCCCCGCACTGAGTGGCCGGAGTTCGACCCGGACCTGCGTGGAGACCTGCGCAGGATGCTGGACGACGCCCTCTCCCCGCTGGCCGACGGCCTGGGTGAGGAGACCCTCTGGGTCGGCAAGTACAAGCTGAAGGAGGTCCACGGTTGTGAGGTCCGTTTCGTGGCCGAGCAGGCCGGGTTCGTGCCCTCGGCCGCGACGGCGCGGGGCACCGTGACGCACAAGGCCATCGAGCTCACCCTGAACCTCCCGGGGGACACACCGCCCCTCGACCTGGTCGACGAGGCCATCGCCCGTCTGCAGGACAGCGATGCCTGGCTCGCCGAGTGGTTGCGGACCTGTGACGCGGCCGAACGGGCCGAGCTGCGGGGCGACGTCAACGACCTGCTCGTCAAGTTCCTCGACTGTTGGCCGCCCCTTCGCCCGCAGTGGCGGCCCGCGCCGGAGAGTCGACTCAACTACGACCTCTTCGGCGGCACCATCGTCCTGGCGGGCAAGGTCGACCTGGCTCTCGGGCGGGCCGAGGGGACCCGGGCGGGCAAGGTGCTGATCGACCTCAAGACCGGACGATCCAGCCCGCTCCATCGTGAGGACCTGCGCTTCTACGCCCTCATCGAGACGCTCCGGCTCGGGGTGCCCCCCCGGCGCATCGCCACCCACTACCTCGACTCGGGCCATCTCCAGATCGAGGACGTGAGCCTCGATGTGCTGGAGGCTGCTGTGGCCCGCACCGTCGACGGGATCGCGGCGATCGTGGAGTTGCGCGACCCCGAGCGCCCGCTGCAGAAGAAGCCTGGGACGGCGTGCGGGTGGTGTGCCCTGGCCGAGGACTGCGCCGAGGGTCAGGAGTGGCTGACCGACGAGAGTCGGGCCTACTGAGCGCTCAGACCGGATCGATCAGGGGTTGGGCCACCTCGTCGTCCAGGTGGGCAAGAGAGCCGCGGGCCCGCAGCAGGACCAGCACGAGGACGAAGCAGACGCCGCCGGAAGCGACCGTCGCCCGGGGCCCGATCAACTCGGCGAGGGCCCCCTGGAGCAGGCTGCCCAGCGGTGCGCACAAGGTGATGCTGAGCACGTAGAAGGCGAGCACCTTGCCCCGCATCTGTTCGTCGACCTGGAGCTGGATGGTCGTGTTCAGGCTGGAGGCGATGGTGAGGTAGCCCGCGCCGACACCGAGCAGACCGACGAAGCCGACGTAGGCGTTGGGTGCGAGGGCGAAGACGGCCATCGAGGTGCCGCAGAGGAGGATGGCCCCGGCGACCAGCACCTGGCGCCGGAACGTGCTGCCCCACCCGGCGACGAACGGCGTGGCCAGGATGGCTCCGATGCCGAGCGCCGCGCTGAGGACCCCGAAGACCCACTCGTCGACGACGAAGACGTCCTCGGCGAAGACCACCACCAGTTGGAAGACAGGGCTCTCGAAGAAGCCCAGCGCGGCCACGACGATCACGCACGCGGCGATGCCCGCCGACGCCCGCACATAGCGGACCGTCTCGCGGAAGTCGGCCACGATGTGCATCCGCCCGACGGCCTTCTCCACCACTCGGTCGAGGCGCATGGCCAGGAGGGCCGCGATGACGGCCAGGAAGCTCACCCCGTTGACGAAGAACGCCCATCCGGGGCCGACCAGGGCGAGGATGACACCGCCGATCGCCGGACCGAAGGCCCGCGCCGCGTTGAACTGGGCCGAGTTCAGCGTCACCGCGTTGAGCAGCGCCTCGCGGGGGACGAGCTCGGAGACGAACGCCTGCCACGAGCCGATCATCAGCCCGGCGAACACCCCGGAGGTGGCCGCCATGGCGATGATCACGCCGGGGGACCGGACGCCGGCCCCCCAAGCCCCCCACAGGGCCATCGCCACCGCGGCCTGGGCCGTGGACATGACCAGCAGTACGGTGCGGCGGTCGAAGCGGTCGGCCAGGGTCCCGCCAACGGGTCCCAGTATCGAGGCCGTGATGAGGAGGCTGAACGAGGCGAAGCCCACCCATGCCGCGCTGTCGGTCAGGCGGAACACGACGTAGGGCACGGTGACGTTCTGGACCCAGCCCCCGGTGTTGGAGACGACGGCCCCGGTCCAGAACAGGGCGAAGTTCCGGTACCTGAACGCGGCCACGGCCGAACGAAGTCCGGGACGGATCTCCTCTTCGACGTCAGCGGGTTCAGCAGAGCTCACGGAGGGCCGAGGCTACGAGTTGGCCGGCGCGGTGCCGTCCGCAGCCCGACGGGCACGACACCGAAGTGAACACCTCGTTTCGGCCGGGTCGGACCCGTTCCCGATCACTCCTCGCCGGTAGCCTGCACCCGCGTATGGCCTCTGAGGACACCCCCGTGGACACCTCGCCCACGGTCGCCGAAGGCCTGCCGGCCGACGTCCCCGGCGGGACCCTCGTCCGTCTGCCCATGGACCGCTCCGCCAGCGGCCGCGAGGACCCTGCCCGCCAGGGCGATGTCGATGAGTGGGGGCGCTCGGAGCACATGCGGGAGCTGGCCCGGAAGCTCTACGACCCCATCTACCGGTCCTGGTTCCGGGCCGAATGGGAAGGCCTCGACAAGATCCCGGAGCACGGCGGCGCCCTGCTGGTGGCCAACCATGCCGGTGCCGTCCCGTCCGACGCCCCCGTGATCATGCACGGCATCGAGAGCGAGTTGGAACGACCCGTCTACGGGCTGGCCGACCACCTCTTCAAGTCGCTGCCGGTCGTCGGGACGTTGTGGTCGCGGGTCGGCGGCGTCGTGGCCCACCCGGACAACGCCTATCGCCTTCTCCACGACAAGCGGGCGCTCGTCCTGGTGTTCCCGGAGGGCACCAAGGGCACCGGAAAGCACGTCTCGGAGCGCTATCGCCTCCGTCGTTTCGGGCGCGGGGGCTTCGTCGAGATCGCCATGAAGGCCGGGGTCCCGGTCATCCCCATCGCCGTGGTCGGCTCCGAGGAGGCGATGCCGATCATCGCCAAGATCAATCCGCTGGCCAAGGCCCTCAACCTCCCGTACGTGCCCATCACCCCCCAGATGCTCGCCCTCGGCCCGCTCGGGCTGGTGGCGCCGCTTCCCGCCAAGTTCCGCCTCCGGGTGCTCGATCCGATCCACTTCGACGTCCCCGCCGGCCAGGAGCGCTACAGCAAGAGCAAAGTCATGGACGCCGCGGACGACATCCGCCAGCGCATCCAGGACCAGCTGTTCGACATGATCCGCACCCGCCGTTCGGTCTGGAAGGGCTGAGGTGGGTCGCCGCGTTCTCGTCACGGGCCTGAGCACGTTCTGGGGTGGCCTCGTCGCCCAGC
>DATDAH010000294.1:0-3039 GCA_036525535.1 Acidimicrobiales bacterium | reverse complement strand
GAAGACGAGGGCGTCACCAGGGGTGAGGCTCTGCACCAGCGCGGTGGCGTGGCGACTGTTGCCGATACCCAGCTTGTCGTCGCGGCGCAGGTCCTCGGACAGCTTGCCGATGACCTGGAACTGCTCCAGCGCCGGACCCGCTTGTGCGGCGAAGAGCACGGCCAGCTGCTGGGTGAAGGGGTCGCGGCCGGTCTTGGGCTGGCGGACCACGACGGCTCCTTCGATCTCGTTTTCGCCCACGAGGGGGATGATCAGCAGCGTGGTGCCGTTCTCGTCGATCAGGCGAACCTCCTCGGCCTCGATGGTGTCGCTGATGAGCGCGGCCAGCCCGGCCGACGGGGTTGAGCCATTTGCGCCGTAGGAGGCGGGCACGAGGTTGCCGTCCTGGTCGGACAGCACGACGCTCACGTGCTCACCGTGGAAGACCTCGTGGGCCAAGTGGGCGAACAGATCGGCGATCTCCTCCAGCGTGCTGCTCCCGGCCCGCAGCACCGCCACCTGGCCGGCCAGCGCACGGATGTCGGCTTCCCGACGGCGTTCGATGCGTTTCCCCATCCGCATGCCCGCGAGGGCCCAGGCCATGGCCTCGCCGACGACAACGGCGGCGGGCACGACCACGGCGACGGCGGCCAGAGGGATCACGCTCTCCTCGGGCAGGGTCACCGCCACGCCGGCGGCGGCCACGAACGGGGCGGCGAGAAGGGTCATGCCCCGGGCCTGGGTCAGGCCGATCCAGGTCAGAAGGACGAACCAGGCGGTGGGGTAGAAGGCCAGGCTCTCGGGGGCCAGGGAGAGGTCGGTGAGCCGGTCGAGGCCGACCAGCCCGAGGGTGGTGAGGGTGGGGAGCACCCACAGGGCGTCGCGGCCGAGGCGGCTCCAGGGCACGAACCAGGCCATGAACGCCACGACGCCGAGCCCACCGGCCGCGATCAGTCCGAGATCGGTGTCCACGCCGGGTGTGTCGATGACCAGGCACAGGCCGGCGAGAGCCACGGCCAGGCCCGCCAGGAGCACCGCACCGAGCCGTCCGGCGGCGCGAGCGGTCGTCGGGTCAAAGCGGGGGTGCCGGTCCGTCATCGGTCCGCCCACCCCCGCCGGGAGGCTCCACCAACTACGCATCGTGGTCACAAACCCTACAGTGTGTGGTCAGCGTAGACCACAGAGCCCTCCTGCTCCACTCGGGCCCCGCCCGGCCGATGGGCACCGGTGATGCGACGCCTCCTGGCCGCAGCGGCGGCGACCGCGCTCGTGGGGCTGGGACCGGCCGCGGCCGCGCTCGCCGAGGACGACGACGGCGTGACGGCCGACGAGGCAGTGACGGCCGCCGAGCGCTGGCTGGGCCGCCAACAGGAGGCCGACGGCGGCTTCGACGGGTTCCTGGCCGGGGTGGGCACGCCCGACACCATCCTGGCGTTGGCCGAATCGGCCCAGACCGAGTCGACCTGGGGCAATCGCCCGGCCCTCGAACGGGTCGAGAGCGAGGTCTCGGTGGGCGACCACACCCCCCTGGACGCCGCTCGCCAGATCGCCCGTCGGGTCGACAACCCCCAGGTGACCGCCCGCCTGATCACGCGGGTCGCCCTCCCCGTCGGCCTCGAGGCCGGCGACGAGGGCCCGCTGGGCGACCTGACCGGGTCCGCGTCGGACTGGCTGGACGACGACGACACCCCCTTCGACGCCCGCGTCGAGCTGGCCATCGCCCTGATTGCGGTCGGAGCCGAGCTGCCCGAGGGCCTCGTAGACGAGGTCCTGGCGGCCCAGCAGGCCAACGGCGGCTGGAACGCTGACGGCGACGCCGACGCCGACACCGTCGACCTGGTCACGACCGGCGCCGTGGTCGACCTCCTGGTCCTCGTCGGCGCCGACACGGCGAGCGGTGCGATCCCCGCGGCCATGGCCTTCGTCGGCGAGACCCGCGCTCGCAACGGGGCCTGGCCCGACCCCGAAGGCGAAAGCTCGGCGGTGGCTACGGCCGGGGCGATCCGAGCCATCCGGGCCGACGGCCACGACCCGGCCGGCAGCTGCTGGCTGACCGAGGTCGGTGTCGACGCCGATGCCACGGCTCCGGTTGCGGCCCTCATCGCTCTCCAGAAGGACAACGGCAGCTTCAGCGGTGACAACCCGGTGCGAGCGACCGGCGACGCCGTGCACGCGCTCAGTGGGCGCTGGCTACCCCTGGGCCGGGCCGGCGACGCCTGTGCCCCCGAGAGCGGTGGATTGCCCTTCGCCCCCTCGCTCATCGTGCTGGTCCTCATCGTGGTGGTCGGCGTCGGCGGGGGGGTCCGGATCATGCGCGGCGGCCCATCGGCGGTCTGACCCGAACTCCTCCGGGCCCACGAGCCGCGCTTCGAATCGGCGGAACGTGCGCAGGGCGACGCGACCCGTCAGGAGGATGAGGGCGGCGTTGGTCATCGCGGCCGCCGCGTCCCAGGCCAACGAGGTCACCGTGTAGAAGTGCCAGTAGCGCTCGAGGGTGCCGTAGAACCCCAGGCCAGGCTCCCAGGCCAGAGCGCCCTGACCGGCCAGATACGGCCAGAACCAGATGTTCATGATGGCTCCGTACAGGAAGCCCCAGACCCAGCCGTAGCCGGCCAGGATCACGACTTCGGCGGGGACCGGTAGGCGGCGGGTCAAGCGCCCGACGAAGCCGGCGCCCGCGCCCATCCAGGCCAAGGCCAGCATCTGGAACGGGAGCCACGGTCCCATGCCGCCGGTGATGAGGGCGGAGGTGCTCATCGCTCCCAGCCCCAGGAGGAGCCCGAAGCGCGGGCCGTACGCCGCTCCGGCCAGGACGATCAGGAAGAAGATCCCCGAGCCCCCACCGGGCAGGTCGACAAGGCGGAGCACCCCGGCCATCGCCGAGAGCACGGCGAGCACCGCGATCGTGGCCCCGGTGGTCGTTCCGCGGCGGACCTCGAGGGCGATGGCCAAGACGGCCAGGAGGCCGACCCCGGCGGCGACGAAGGGCGCGTCGGCGGCGTGGGCTTCGGCGAAGGCCGTCTCGGCGGGGATCCAGAACGGATAGAGGAAGGCCGACAG